>NZ_JBKIBX010000006.1:26381-220944 GCF_046557895.1 Methylobacterium oryzisoli
CCACGAGCCCGGTCGCGCGGGCGGCGGCCGCGGTGACGCCGCCGACCCGCGCGCGGGGCTGGACGATCGGCGGCAGGGTCTCCATCGGCCAGCCGATCAGCCCGCACAGCTCCTCCGACCATTGCACCGTCCGCGCATCGAGCATCAGGGTGCCGAGCGCGTCGATCGTGTCGGTCTCGAAGGTGCCGGTGAAGCGCCCCCGCAGCCAGTCCTTGGCGAGGTAGATCCGCCGGACGCGCGCGAAGGCCTCCGGCTCGTTCTCGCGCAGCCACAGCATCTGCGGCAGCGTCCAGGTCGGGTTGGCGCGGTTGTAGCCGATCTCCAAGATGCGCCGGTCCGCCCGCTCGCGTAAGCGTGCGGTCTCGGCCCGGGCGCGCTGGTCGTTCCACAGGATCGCCGGGCGGATCACCCGTCCGTCGGCGTCCTCCAGCACTTGCGTGTGGGCGCCGGCCGAGAAGGAGAGCGCCGCGACGCGCGAGGCGTCGCCGCCCGCCGCCGCCAGCGCGCGCGGCACGGCCTCGACCGCCGCCCGCCACCATTCGTGCGGGTCCTGCTCGCTCCAGCCGGGCTTCGGGGCCGCCGTGGCGACCGGGTGCGAGGCCTCGCCCGCGAGCGTGCCGTCCGGGGCGATCAGGCTCGCCTTGAGCGAGCCCGCGCCGAGATCGATGCCGAGAAGGAGGGGCGTGCCCGTCACGACCGCCTCCCGGTTGGTTGTCGCGCCTCAGCCACGGCGCACCTCGACGGCACCGGGCGCCGGCCGCAGGCCGAGCTTGCCCGGATTGAGGCGGTTCTCCGGGTCGAGGGCGTCCTTGATCGCCTGCAGGACGTCGAGGCCGGTGCCGAGTTCGCGGCGCAGATAGGGGTTGCGAAACAGCCCGGCGCCGTGGTGATGGGCGACGGTGCCGCCCTCGTCGAGCGTGATGCCCTCGATGGCGTCCCAGAGCCGCGCGTGCAGGGCGAAACCCTCCTCGTCCGGCATAGGCGGCAGGCGGATCGTCATGTACTGGCAGGAGCCGTCCGCGTAGGCGTGCGACCAGTGCGCCCCGAAATGCATGCCTGGGCAGATGGCGAGCGCCGCCTCCCGCGCCCGCGCATAGAGGGCCGGCAGGGCCGACCAGGGCGCGCAGACCTCGATCGTGTCCATGAAGTAGCCCGCCTCCTGCCACTTGGCGGAGTAGGACAGGTAGCGGTTCTCCTGCCAATGGCGGTATGGGGCGTCCCCCGTCTCCACGGCGCCTTCCTGGGCCGCGATGGCGAGCGCCGCGTCGCGCTCCGCCGCCGCGAGCGCGGCCGTCCCGGAGAACATCAGGATCCCCATCACGGGCCGGTCCTCGAAGGCCGCGAGCCCGGACGCGCGCTCCCGGCTCTCGACCGGATCGTAGAGGCGCAGCACGAGGGGGCGGATCTCCGCCTGCATGATGCGCCGCGCCGTGGTCCAGGCCGCCTCCAGGCTCGGGAAGGCCAGGACGTGCCCGGTCTCGACCTCGGGCCGGCGCCAGATGCGCAGCGTGAGTTCGGTGATGATGCCGAGGGTGCCCTCCGACCCGACGAAGAGGTCGAGGAGCGAGGGGCCGACCGAGCGCCGCGGCACCGGCCGCACTTCGAGCGAGCGCCCGTCCGGCAGCACGGCCTTGAGCCCGACGACGATGTCCTCGATCTTGCCGTAGCGCGAACTCGCCTGGCCGCCGCCCCGGCAGGCGGCCCAGCCGCCCACCGTCGAGATGTTGATCGATTGCGGCAGGTGGCCCGAGGTCCAGCCCCTGGCGTTGAGGGCGGCCTCGAAGGCGCCGCCGTTCATGCCGGCCTCGACGGTGGCGAGCCCGTTCACCTCGTCGATGGCGATCAGGCGGTCGAGGCGGGTGAGGTCGAGCATCACCTCGCCGCCGAGCGGCGTCGTGCCGCCGAGCACGCCGGAGCCGAGCCCGAAGGGAATGATGCGGTGGCCGTCGCGGGCCGCGAGCCGCACGACCTGCGCGACCTCCTCGGCGCTCGCGGGCCGCACCACCGCGCCCGGCACCGTCCCGGGCAGGGCGCCCGCGCGGGCCTTGAAGATGCCGAAGGGCAGCCGGTCGCGGGCGTAGCGGACGAGGGTGTCCCGGTCGGTCGAGACGTGGCCCTCGCCGACGAGCGCCCGGACGGAATCCAGCGTGGCGGGCTCGGTGGCGGCCGTCATCGCGAACGGTTCCCGGCTGTCGCAGCGCGCGTCATGCCACCCTCCCTGTGTCGATCGCTTGAACAATCGTTTGTCCAACGCTACGCCGCCGGTCTCCCTCTGTCAATCGGGCGGAGGGGCCGTCGAGGCGCGCAGCACGAGACCGTCCGGGGGGAGGATCACGGTGCCGCCCGCCGTCTCCCCGCCGATCAGGCCGATCAGCATCTCGGCCGCCTGCGCGCCCATCTCCTGGGTGGGGGTGCGCACGGTCGTCAGCGCCGGATAGACCATGCTGGCCACCGGCGCGTCGTGCAGCGCCACGATCGACAGGTCCCGCGGGACGGCGAGGCCGGCGGCGTGCAGCACCCCCAGGGCCCCGGTCGCCGAGATGAGCGAGGCCGCGAACACGGCCGTCGGGCGGCGCTCCGGCGATGCCAGGAGGCGCTGCATCGCGGCGGCCCCGCCCTCGACCGAGTAGCCGGCCGGCTCGACGGGAGCGTGCCGCGGGTCGAGCCCCGCCTCTGCGAGGGCCGCCCGGAAGCCGGCGAGCCGGCCCTGGCCGTTGAAGCCTTCGAGCCGCCCGGCGAGGTGCGCGATCCGGCGGTGGCCGAGGCCGATGAGATGCGCGACCGCCATGCGGGCGGCGCGCTCGTTGTCGAGGACGACCGCGTTCGCGGCGCCCGCCGCCTGCCGGTTCATCAGGACGAAGGGCACCCGCGTCCCGCGCAGCTCCGCCAGGAGATCGCGGTCCGAATCCAGGCTCGCCACCAGCAGGCCGTCGACGCGGTGGGTTTCCGCGAGGCGCCGGTAGGCCCCGCCGATCTGCTGCCCCGAATCCCGGTGCGCGATCAGCAGCGAGTAGGACAGCCGTTCGGCCGCGAGTTCGGCGCCCAGGATGGCGGAGGAGAAGACCGGATTGTCGAGCTGGGGCACCACGATGCCGAGCGTCGCCGTGCGGGAGGTGCGCAGCCCGCGCGCGAGCGCGTTCGGCTGGTAGTCGAGGGCTTTGGCCGCCTCCAGGATCCGCGTCCGCGTCTCGCTCGACACGCGTTGCTGGAGGTTGCCCGTCAGGACCCGGGAGACCGTCGACACGTCGACGCCGGCCAGCTGTGCCACGTCCCGCAGGCCCGACTTCCGCGTTCGCATCGCGCGACACCCCCCGCTCGTCCTCCCAGCCTAGCGCACTTTCCGGCGGCGGGGAGACCGCTCCGCCTCGAAAAAGGCGGCGGAATCAAAGACCTAGGACGGCGGTCGCGCCGACCTCCACGGTCCATGACAGGTGAACACGGCCACGCCGTCGTGCGGCGACCGTCACGCCCGGATCGGGGATGGTCGAGGAGAAGCGCCCGCGCGGCAGCGTCTTGGCGATGCGCACCAGGCACGGCTTGGCGAGCCGGCCGGAGTTGACGGCGAGGAGTTCCGTCATGCCGAACCAAGCGCGGGGAACCCTTCTCCCGTGCTGGAGAAGGGCAGGGGGATCAAAGATCCCGCAGAGGGTCCCGGGAGGGAGCCGCAGTGAAGCGCAGTACGTGGTGAGGGAAGCGGGGCAGTTCTGTGTCGAACGCCAACGGTCATGCTGGTAGCCGCTAACGTCCCGCCTTCTTGCTGCCGCCTCCCGGGACCCTCACGCGGGATCTCTGATCCCGTGCGGGATCTTCGATCCCCTACCCCTCTCCCGCACGGGAGAGGGGATCCCGCGCCCTGTTCCAACGCGAACGGCCTCCATAGGGCCGGCGCGAGGGCGAGGCAGCCTCGCCCTCGCGGAGATGACGGCCGTTCGCCGCTAGGCGGCCTCGACGACCCGGTCGTGCTGGACGGTCGGCGCGTCGCCGTGCTGCTTGAGCGGCTTATTTCCGCTCAGCCGGCGCAGCAGCACGTAGAAGACCGGCGTCAGGAAGAGGCCGAAGGCGGTCACGCCGATCATGCCGGAGAAGACGGCGACGCCCATGGCGCTGCGCATCTCCGAGCCGGCCCCGGTCGCGGTGACCAGCGGGAGGACGCCCATGATGAAGGCCATGGACGTCATCAGGATCGGGCGCAGCCGCAGGCGGCTCGCCTCGATGGCGGCCTGAACGGGGGAGCGGCCGGCGAATTCCAGCTCACGGGCGAATTCCACGATCAGGATGGCGTTCTTGGCCGAGAGGCCGACGAGGACGATCAGGCCGATCTGCGTGAAGACGTTGTTGTCGCCCGCCGACAGCCAGACGCCGAACATCGCCGCGAGCAGGCCCATCGGCACGATCAGGAGGATCGCCAGCGGCAGCGCGAGGCTCTCGTACTGCGCGGCCAGCACGAGGAAGACCAGGATCAGCGCGAGCGGAAACACCCACGCCCCGGAATTGCCGGCGATGAATTCTTGATAGGTGAGGTCGGTCCACTCGAAGGCGAAGCCGCGCGGCAGGGTCTCGGCGGCGATGCGCGCCGCCGCGGCCTGGGCCTGTCCCGAGGAGTAGCCGGGGGCCGCGCCCGCGTTGATGTCGGCCGACAGGAAGCCGTTGTAGCGCATGGCCCGCTCCGGGCCGGCGGTCTGGCGGACGCGCAGCAGCGCCGAGAGCGGCACCATCTCGCCCGAGCCGGCGCGCACCTTCAGGAGGCCGATATCGTCCTGGCGGGCGCGGAAGGGCGCGTCGGCCTGGACGCGGACCGAGTAGGTGCGGCCGAACTTGTTGAAATCGTTGACGTAGAGCGATCCGAGATAGATCTGCAGCGTGTCGAAGACGTCCGTCACCGGGATGCGGAGCTGGCGCGCCTTGGTCCGGTCGATGTCGGCGAAGAGCTGCGGCACGTTCATCTGGAAGCTGGAGAAGAGGCCGGCGAGCTCCGGGGCCTGCGCGGCCTTGGCCAGGAAGGCCTTGGTCGCCTCGTTCAGCGCTTCGTAGCCGAGGCCGGCCCGGTCCTCGATCTGCAGCTTGAACCCGCCGATGGTGCCGAGCCCGTTGACGGGCGGCGGCGGGAACATCGCGATGAAGGCCTCGGGGATCGCCGCGTACTTCTTGTTCAGGGATTGCGCGATGGCCGCCCCGTTCAGGGACGGATCCTTGCGCTCCGCGAAGGGCTTGAGGGTCGAGAAGACGATCCCGGAATTGGAGCTGTTGGTGAAGCCGTTGATCGAGAGGCCCGGGAAGGCGACGGCGCTCTCGACGCCGGGCTCCTTGAGGGCGATCTCGCTCATGCGGCGGATCACCTCCTCGGTCCGGTCGAGGGTCGCGCCGTCCGGCAGCTGCGCGAAGCCGACGAGGTACTGCTTGTCCTGGCCCGGCACGAAGCCGCCGGGGATCTGGCGGAAGAGCAGAGCGGTCAGGCCGACGAGCACGAGGTAGAGCACCATCATCGCGCCCTTTCGCGCGACGACGATGCCGACGCCGCGCCCGTACCCGTCCGAGGCCCGGCCGAAGGCCCGGTTGAACCGGCGGAAGAACCAGCCGAGCAGCGTGTCGAGCACCCGCGTGAGCCGGTCCTTCGGCGCGTGGTGGTCCTTGAGCAGGAGCGCCGAGAGGGCCGGGGACAGGGTCAGCGAGTTGATCGCCGAGATCACGGTCGAGATCGCGATGGTGAGCGCGAACTGCTTGTAGAACTGGCCGGTCAGGCCGCTGATGAAGGCGAGCGGCACGAAGACGGCCACGAGCACGAGTGCGATGGCGATGATCGGCCCCGAGACCTCGCGCATCGCCTGATAGCTGGCGTCCCGCGGCGAGAGCCCGGCCTCGATGTTGCGCTCCACGTTCTCCACCACCACGATCGCGTCGTCGACGACGATGCCGATGGCCAGCACGAGGCCGAACAGGCTGAGCGCGTTGATCGAGAAGCCGAAGGCGTGCATCACCGCGAAGGTGCCGACGATGGAGACCGGCACGGCGAGCAGCGGGATGATCGAGGCCCGCCACGTCTGCAGGAAGAGGATCACCACGAGCACGACAAGGGCGACCGCCTCGAGCAGCGTGTGGATCACCGCCTCGATCGAGGCGCGCACGAACTGCGTCGGGTCGTAGACGATCTGGTAGTCGATCCCCTCCGGCATGGTCCTCTTGATCTCGGCCATGGTCCGGCGGACCTCGTCCGAGATCTGGATCGCGTTCGAGCCCGGCGATTGCGAGATCGGGATCGCGACGGCCGACTTGTTGTCAAGGAGCGAGCGGAGCGCGTAGTCGGAGGCGCCGAGTTCGATCCGCGCGAGGTCGCGCAGCCGCGTGATCTCGCCGTCCGCGCCGGTCTTGACGACGATGTCGCCGAACTGCTCCTCGCTGTTCAGGCGGCCTTCGGCGTTGAGCGACAGTTGCAGGTCGAGGCCCGGCACCGCCGGCGACGAGCCGATGACGCCGGCCGCGGCCTCCACGTTCTGGGCCTGGATCTCCCGCACCACGTCGCTCGCCGACAAACCGTGCTCGGCGACCTTCTGCGGGTCGAGCCAGATGCGCATCGCGTAGTCGCCGGAGCCGAACAGCTGCACCTGCCCGACGCCGTCGAGGCGGGCGAGACGGTCCTTGATGTTCAGCACCGCGTAGTTGCGCAGGTACGTCATGTCGTAGCGCCCGTTGGGCGACACGAGGTGCACGACCATGGTCAGGTCGGGCGACGACTTCACCGTGACGATGCCGAGCTGGCGCACGACGGCCGGCAGGCGCGGCTCGGCCTGCGAGACGCGGTTCTGGACGAGCTGCTGGGCCTTGTCGGGATCGGTGCCGAGCCGGAAGGTGACGGTCAGCGTCATGATGCCGTCCGTCGTCGCTTGGCTCGACATGTAGAGCATGCCCTCGACGCCGTTGATCTGCTCCTCGATGGGCGTCGCGACGGTCTCGACGATCACCTTGGGGTTGGCGCCCGGGAAGGTCGCGCGGACGACCACGGAGGGCGGCACCACGTCCGGGTACTCGGAGATCGGCATCGCGAAGAGCGAGAGCAGGCCGCCGATGAAGATGAGCACCGAGAGCACGCCCGCGAAGATCGGGCGGTCGATGAAGAGCTTTGAGAAATTCATGCCGCCCTCCGGGGGCGAGGAAGTGCGCGGGATCCCCTCTCCCGAGTGGGAGAGGGGCAGGGGTGAGGGTGGAGCGGTTCCGGATCGGGCACTGATCGGGGTGCCGTGAACGGGACAGTTCGAGTTTAACTCGGCAGCGCAGCACCCTCACCCCCGGCCCCTCTCCCACTCGGGAGAGGGGAGGCGTGATTTACTTGGGAGATACTGGCAACATATGAGATGGATGCTTGGAGGATCGCGGGGAATGCCTCGGCGCCCCGCCTCCGCCCGACAGCGTGTCAGCGCTGCGCGAGCTTGCCCGTGGCCGCTTCCGGCGTCGCCCGCGCGCCCATCGTGACGGGCGAGGCGCTGACGAGGGTGCCGGGGCGGACGCGCTGCAACCCGTTGACCACGATGCGCTCGCCGCTCGACAGGCCCGACGTCACGACGCGCAGGCCGTCGACGGCCCGCCCGAGCGTGACGGCACGGAACTCGGCCCGGCTGTCCGCGCCCACGACGAGGACGAACTTCTTGTCCTGGTCCGTGCCCACCGCCCGCTCGTCCACGAGCAGGAGCTGCTCCGGAACGGCCTGGCCGAGGCGCATGCGCGCGAACTGGCCGGGGATGAGGCGCCCGTCGCCGTTGGCGAAGGTCGCGCGGACCCGGACGGTGCCGCTGCGCGCATCGACCTTGTTGTCGATGAACTGAAGCCGGCCCTTGGCGCGGGCACCATCGGCGGTGACCATCTCGACCGGGATGCGGTCGAGCTTGCCGCGCCCGCCGGACGGGGCCGCGATCGACGCCAGCGCCTTCAGGATGACGGTCTCGTCCGCGTCGAAGCTCGCGTAGACGGGATCGATCGAGACGAGCGTCGTCAGCACGGGGGCGCCCGCGCCGGTGGCGACGAGGTTGCCCGGCGTGATCTCGCGGCGGCCGACGCGCCCGCCGACCGCGGCCCGGACCTCGGTGTAGCCGAGGTTCAGGCGCGCCGCCTCCAGCGTGGCCTTCGCCGCGTCGAGGCTGGCCTTCGCCTCCTTGAAGGCGTTGGCCCGCACATCGAGGTCGCGCGCCGTGACGATGCGCTGGTCCGACAGCCGCTGCCCGCGTTCGAGGTCGCTCGCCGTCAGGGCGAGGCGCGCCTCGGCGCCGGCCACCTGCGCCTCCAGGCGCTGCACCTCGGCCGCGTATGGGGCGGGATCGATGGTCACCAGGAGGTCGCCCGCCTTGACGAGGTCGCCCTCGGTGAAATGCGTGGCCTGGATCGCGCCGCCGACGCGCGCCCGCACGTCGATGCGGTCGACCGCCTCCAGCCGGCCCGAGAATTCGTCCCACAGGATCACGTCGCGGGGTTCGACCGCCGCCACCGCGGCGGGAACCGCCTGCTCGGCCGGTGCTGTCGCGGCAACGGCCGTCGCTCCGGGGACCATCGCGGTCGAGACGACGTGATAGGATACGCCCGCCAGGATCGCGACCGCGAGGCCGGCGCCGAGGCGCCGGACGCGGAAGCGGGGAGGGGAGGTGTCACGCTCAGGATTCACGGCCGGCTCCGGCATCTGTAGAGGTCGCTACACATGTCGGCGTGGACGCCGGAGGTCAAGTGCTTTATCTACCACTCGATACAAAAGTTGGAGCCAGCGGACAATGGTGATGGGGCGGCCCCGGTCCTTCGACACGGACAAGGCCCTCGACGAGGCGATGGAGGTGTTCTGGCGCCACGGCTACGACGGCGCCAGCCTCGCCATGCTGACGAAGGCGATGGGCATCAAGCCGCCGAGCCTCTACGCGGCCTTCGGCAGCAAGGAGGGCCTGCTCAAGGCCGCTCTCGACCGCTACGCGCAGAAGCGTTCCGAGCACATGCGCTACGTCCTGGCCGGTCCCACCGCGCGCGACGTGGCCGAGCGGTTCCTGAGCAGCATCGCCGAGAGCCACACGGATCCGGCCAATCCGCCCGGCTGCCTGCTGGTCCAGGGCGGGCTCGCCTGCGGGGCCGGTTCGGAAAACATCCCGTACGAGCTGGCGTCGCGGCGCGCCCAGACGGAGGCGGAGCTCCGGGAGCGGTTCGTCCGGGCCAAGCAGGAGGGGGATCTGGCCGAGGACGCCGATCCGGCGGCGCTGGCCCGCTTCCTGTCGACGGTCGCCTCGGGCATGGGCGTGCTGGCCTCGTCCGGCGCCAACCGCGACGCCTTGCGGGAGGTCGCCCGCGTCTCGCTGAGCGCCTTCACGCGGTGCCACGGGGCGGGCGGGCCGCCGTCCTGAGGCGGAATCCGCTGCGGTCCGGCTAGAGCCCTGCCCGATCGCGTTGCGATCGGGCAGGGCTATAAGTCTTTGATTTTGCCGCATTTTCTCGCCGAACCGGTATCCACTTCGTCGGAAAATGCCCTATCCCGTCCCGGCGTCCTGCTCCGCATCGGCCCGGGCCCTGGCCAGCGCCCCGGTGATGAAGCGGCCGGCCTCGGCGAGGCGGACGGGATCGACCCCGGTGGCGATGCCGAGGCCGTCGAGCGCCGCCGCCACCGCCTCGGTGGCGACGTTGCCGGTGGCGTCCGCCGCGTAGGGGCAGCCGCCGAGCCCGGCCACCGCAGCGTCGACCACGCTCACCCCGAGGTCGAGGCAGGCCCGGATGTTGGCGAGCGCGAGGCCCCCCGTGTCGTGGCAATGCAGGGCGATCCGCTCGGGCGGGATCGCCGCCGCCACCGCGGCGACGCAGGCCCGGGCCTGATCCGGCGTGCCGGCCCCGATCGTGTCGCCGAGCGAGACCTCGTAGCAGCCGAGCTCGACGAGGCGGCGGGCCACGCCCGCCACCGCCTGCGGCGCCACCGCGCCCTCGTAGGGACAGCCCAGCACGCAGGAGACGTAGCCGCGCACCGGGATGCCGGCCGCGCGGGCCGCGTCCGCCACGGGCGCGAAGCGCTCCAGGCTCTCGGCGATCGAGCAGTTGATGTTGGCCCGCGAAAAGGCCTCGGAGGCGGAGGCGAACACCTCGACCTCGCCCGCGCCCGCTTCCTGCGCCGCCTCGAACCCCTTGAGGTTCGGCACCAGCACCGCGTAGCGCCCGTGCGGGTTCGGCGGCAGCCGGGCCAGCACCGCGCGGGTGTCGGCCATCTGCGGCACCCAAGCCGGGGAGACGAAGCTGCCCACCTCGATCGACGCGAGGCCGGCCGCGAGCAGGCGCTCGATCAGCTCCACCTTCACGGCGGTCGAGACGGTGACGGGCTCGTTCTGCAGCCCGTCCCGGGGACCGACCTCGACGATGCGGACCCGGCGCGGGAGGGTCACGGCGCCTTCACCAGCGGGCAGCGCCCCTGGGCGAGCGGCCGGAAGGCCTCGGCGGCCGGGATGGTCTGGACGAGCTTGTAGTAGTCGAACGGCCCCTTCGACTCGGCCGGGCTCTTCACTTGGAACAGGTACATCGGGTGGATGTGCCGGCCGTCCTCGCGCACCGTGCCCTCGCCGAACAGCGGGTCGTTGGTCGGTCCCGCCTTCATCCGGGCGACGACCGTGCGCCCGTCGGCGCTGCCGGCGGCGGAAGCGGCGCGCAGGTAGGCGAGGGTGCCCGCGTAGACGCCGGCTTGGTTGGCGGTGGGCCGGCGGCCCTTCATCTGCTGGGCGAAGCGGTCCGCGAAGGCGCGGGTGCCGGGATTGGTGTCCCAGTAGAAGCCCTCCGTGAGGTAGAGGCCCTGGGCGTCCTTGAGCCCGATCGCGTGCACGTCGGAGAGCTGCATCAGCAGCGCCGCGAGGTCCTGGCCGCCGCCCGTGATGCCGAACTCGGCCGCCTGCTTGACCGAGTTGACCGTGTCGCCGACCGCGTTGGCGAGCGCGATCACCTGGGCGCGGCTGCCCTGGGCCTGGAGCAGGAAGGAGGAAAAGTCCGCCGCCGCGGTCGGGTGGCGCACGGAGCCCACCACCGTGCCGCCCTCCTGCTTCAGCACGCCGGCCGCGTCCGCCTCCAGCGCGTGGCCGAAGGCGTAGTCGGCGGTGAGGAAGAACCACTTGGTCTTGCCGGCGCGCACCAGCGCGAGCGCGGTGCCGTGCGCCAGCGCCCAGGTGTCGTAGGTCCAGTGCACGGTGTTGGCCGAGCATTTCGGACCGGTGAGGTCCGAGGTGCCGGGGCCCGACGCGATGAAGGCGGCCTTCGAATCGCGCACCACCTCCTGCACGGCGAGCGCCACGGAGGAGAAGGGCACGTCCAGGATGGCGTCCACCTGCTCCTGCGTGATCCAGCGCCGGGCCGTGGCGGACCCGATGTCGGGCTTGTTCTGGTGGTCGGACTGGATCACCTCGACCCGGATCTCGGGTTTTTCCTTGCGAAAGTCCTCCACCGCGAGCCGGGCCGCGACCACCGAGCCCTCGCCGGTGGAATCGGAGGCGAAGCCGCTGAGATCGGTGAGCACCCCGAGCTTCAGGGACGTCACCTCGGCGCGCGCCGCACCGGCCGCGAGCAGGAGGGCGGCCCCGGCAAGCAGGCGGGTGCCGGCGCGCGCGGTTCGGCTCCCGACGATTCTGGTCCCGGCGGTCTCGGACATGGTTTCCTCCCGTTGATCGTTTCCGTTGGGTTCTTGCCGTTGGCTGGTGCCAGCGGGGGTCGGATCGTCCCCGGTCTCAGCGCCGGCGGATGTCGTCCAGGACGCTCTGCGCCACGTCGAGGCGCACGAGGTGCCGCTCGGCCAGCACGCGGGCGACCGCCTCGATCTCCTCGCCCACCGCACCGGCCATCATGGCGATGTTCTGGGCGTGGAGCGCCATGTGCCCCTTCTGGATGCCGGTGGTGGCGAGCGCCTTGAGGGCGGAAAAGTTCTGCGCGAGGCCCACCGCCGCGATGATCCGCGCGAGGCGTTCGGCCGTCGTCGCGCCGAGAATCTTCAGGCAGGCTTGCGCGGTCGGATGGAGCTTGGTCGCCCCGCCCACGAGGCCCACCGCCAGCGGCAGCTCGATCGAGGCGCTCAGATCGCCCGACGCCGTGACCTCGTAGCGGGTGAGGCTGGTGTAGCGGCCCGAGCGCGCCGCGTAGGCGTGGGCGCCTGCTTCGATCGCCCGCGTGTCGTTGCCGGTGGCGAGCACCACCGCGTCGATCCCGTTCATGATCCCCTTGTTGTGGGTCGCGGCGCGGTAGGGATCGGCCTCGGCGAGGTGGTAGGCGCTCACGATCCCGTCCCGCACCTCCGGCCCGCCGATCGCATCGGTGGGCCAGACTGCGTGCGCGCGGGCGAGCCGCCGGTCGGCGAGGTTCGAGAGGATGCGCAGGTAGACCCGCCCGCCGCTCCAGCCCGCGATGTGGGGGGCCACCGCCTCCGCCATGGTGTTGACGGCGTTCGCCCCCATCGCGTCGCGGGTGTCGACGATCAGGTGGGTCACCACCATCGCGCCGCCCAGGGTGTCGAGCACCCGCACCTCCACATCGCGAAAGCCTCCGCCCAGGCGCACCAGCACCGGGTCGCAGCCATCGCAGATCGCCCGGATCGCCTCGCGCTGCTCCAGGATGCGCAGGCGGGCCGCGTGCGGGTCGCTGATTCCCACCGCCTGCACCTGGGCGATCATCAGGTTGCCGGAGACCGAGGTGGTGAAGCCAGTCTCGTAGACCTGGCGCGCGGCGTTGCAGACCGCGGCCACCACCGAGGATTCCTCGGTCGCCATCGGGACCAGCACGTCCTCGCCGTCGATCTTCATGTTGGTGGCGATGCCGATCGGCACGTTCATGGTGCCGACGACGTTCTCGATCAGCCGGTCGGCGAGGTCGGGCGCGAGGTTGCCGAACTCCGCCACGTGCGCGACCTCCGCCGAGGAGAGGTCCGCGAAGGCGGCGACGAGGTCCAGGCGCTCGCGCGGGGTCTTCTTGTGGAAGCCGGCGATGCGCGAGGTGCGGTTCGCTCCGGATGTGCTCTGCATGGGTTTCTGCTGCCGATGATCGCCGCGGTGGGGCCGTCCGCGGTGCCGGATCGGGAGAGGAGCGTCATGGGCGACCGCAGGTGCGGCGGCGGCAGCGTCTCTCCCTCGTCCGGGCGTCGTCAGGACCAGCCCGTTGTCCGCACCGTACCGGCGCGGTCGTCGCCCACAAGGAACGCTTTGCGCCAATCCGGGAGTGACCGTACCCTTCACCGGATGGGTACAGTCGCTTCACCGCATCGAGAACCCCGCAGCCGGGTCGAGCAGGTCGCCGCGGATCTGACCGAGCGGATCGAGCGCGGGTTTTTGCGCACGGGCGAGCGCCTGCCCTCGATCCGGACGGCGGCGACCACCTTCGCGGTGTCGAAGAACACCGTCATCAACGCCTACGAGCGCCTCGTCGCTGCGGGGCGGGTGGAGAGCCGGCCGGGCTCGGGCTTCTACGTCTCGGGCCGCCAGCCGGCGCCGGCCGTGACCCCGGGTCCCGCCTCGGTGGAGGCGGTGGACAGCGTCTGGCTGCTGCGCGAGCAGCTGAACCGGCACTACGACGTGCGCATCGGCGACGGGCGCCCGCCCCCGGCCTGGATGGAGGGCTCGGAGGTCGGCCGGCACCTGCGGCCGTCGCGGGGGGCGTCGAGCGAGAGCTACGGCAGCCCGGACGGCTACCTGCCCCTGCGCCAGAGCCTCGCGCTGCTGCTGGCCGAGCGGGCGATCCACGCCCAGCCCTCCGGGGTGCTGCTCACCGCGGGCGCCAACCACGCCCTCGACCTGATCATCCGCCAGCTGGTGGCGCCGGGCGAGCCAGTGCTGGTCGACTCGCCCGGCTACTATCCGCTGTTCGGCAAGCTCAGGCTGGCGAAGGCCCGGATCGTCGGGGTGCGGCGCAACCCGGACGGGCCGGACGTGGCGCACCTCACGGAGGCCGCCGCGGCCAGCGGCGCGCGGCTGTTCTTCACCCACTCGCTCGCCCACAACCCGACCGGCTGCTCGCTCACCCTGCCGGTCGCCCACCGGCTGCTGCAGCGCGCCGCCGCCCTCGACCTGCTGATCGTGGAGAGCGACCCCTTCGCGGACGTGCTGCCCGCCGCGCAGCCGCGGCTCGCCGCCCTCGACCAGCTGGAGCGGGTGATCTACGTCGGCACCTTCGCCAAGACCCTCTCGGCCAGCCTGCGCTGCGGCTTCATCGCGGCGCGCCCGGACCTCGTGGAGGCCCTGCGCGACCTCAAGATGGTGACGAGCGTCAACAGCTCCGGCTTCGTCGAGCGGATCATCCACGACCTGATCGAGAGCGGGCGCTACCGCCGCCACCTGCGCCGCCTCGGCGGACGGATCGAGGCGGCCACGCTCCAGGGCCGGGCGACCCTGCACGATCTCGGGCTGCCGGTCTTCGGCGAGCCGCGCGGGGGCTACTACGTCTGGTGCGGGCTGCCGGAGGCGTGCGACCTCGACGCCCTGTCGCGCCGCGCCGCGGCGCGCAGCATCCTGATCGCCCCAGGTCGGCTCTTCCTGCCCGAGGAGGCGGCCGGTCCGCCGATGATGCGGGTCAACATCGCGTATCTGGGCGATCCGCGCTTCGTCCGCTTCATGCGCGAGGAGACCGGCCGCGGGTGACCGCACGGCGTCGCCCGTCAGTCGGCTGAGCCCCAAGCTCTAAGCCCCAAGCTCTAAGCCCCTTGCCCCGGATGCGCCGGCGCGCCGTTCATGCGAGTCTGGCATCGGTCCGAGCGTGGGCGGGTGACCGCGCCGGGGGAAGGCGCGTCGCCGCGCCCGCGCCCGACAACGGCTCGTCATTGAAGAGAGGCGCCGTGAGCACCGCGAAGACATGGTCGGTCCGAGGGTCGAACCGTCCGCTGGAAAGTCGCTGGATCAGCGTCAGGGCGGATGACTGCGTCACCCCGTCCGGGGCCGTCGTGTCTCCGTTCTACGTCTTCGAGTCGCCCGACTTCGTGAACGTGGTCTGTCTGGATACCGAGGACCACGTCATCCTGGTGCGCCAGTACCGGCACGGCTTCGGCGGCCTGTGCCTCGAACTGCCGGGCGGGTTGGTCGATCCGGGCGAGACCGATCTGCTCGGCGTCGCCGCGCGGGAATTGCAGGAGGAGACCGGCTACAGGGACGGAGACCTGTCCCACGTGACGACGCTGAGCATCGATCCGTCGCGCTACACCAACCGGCAGCATCTGGTGCTCGCCCGCGGCGTCACGCGCGGGCAGCCCAATCCCGACGCGTCGGAGGACATCGAGGTCGTGCGGGTCCCGCGCGAGGAGGCGCGACAGCTCGCCCTCTCGGGCGGCATCACGAACGCCGCCCATGTCGGGATGCTGATGATCGGTCTGTCCTGGGCCGCGTAGCCGCGACGCCGACCGGGCCGCCCTCGCCTCAGGGAGTGTTCGCCTCAGGGGGCTTGGCCTCAGGGGAGTTGGCCTCAGGGGACTTGCCCTCAGGGGACTTGCGCTCGTTCGCCTCCGCGATGCCGGGCGGCTTCGTCTCTGCCTGGCTGCCGCTGTCCCGCTCTTGGCCCCGCTCCTGAGGTCGCTCTTGGCCCGGAGCGCTCCCGATGGGAGTCGTGCCGTCCTGCCGGCGGTCGCTGCCGTCCACCCGGACGGTGTTCCGCGCCAGCCCGTGCTCGATGTCGGCGCCCTGGGTGGCCAAGCTGCGCTCCACATCCTGCTTTGTCGCGCCCGTGCCCTTGTTCCCACCGAGATAGCCTGAACGCTCGGCGTCGCGCGCGACCGGCACGGGGGCGGGCGGCTTTAGCGGAACGGCCGACCATGCCTCCTCGGGAACGCGCTGGCGAACGTAGAGCGCCAGCAGCGCGGGCATCGCGATACCCAAGAGCAGGAAGAGGATGAAGCCCATCGTCGGCACTCCTGAACGAAGCGTCCACACCACGACAACAAACGATCGGAACGACGCCCCGTTCCGAAGTCCCGGGAGGTGAGACCTGTGCGGCAAAGCTGATATGGAGCAATAGTTCGGCCCCGCCCTCGTCGGCGATGACTGTGGTGGAGGGCAAGGCCGAGGGTGCACGGCCCGTCTGCCGATCGCGGCCGAGCCTCCGGGCCTTCCCAGCCCTGGGCAGGCCGTCCGGCGACCGGTATCAGCGGCTCGGCAGAGGCGGGGCACGGGGGAGATTCGCACGATGGCGATCGTCCGGACGGCGGAAGAGCTGGAGCGGATCTACGGCGCGTTCGGCGCGGTCGGCGAGGCGTCGACCGCGAAGGTCGCCGATCACATCACGCCGCACTACCGGCGCTTCATCGAGGCGGCCCCGTTCCTCGCCCTGGCGACATCCGGCCCCGAAGGCCTGGATTGCTCCCCGCGCGGCGATGTCCCGGGCTTCGTGCGCGTCGCCGATCCCCGGACGCTGCTGCTGCCGGACCGGCGGGGCAACAACCGGATCGACAGCCTGCGCAACATCGTGCGGGACCCGCGCGTCGGGCTGATGTTCCTGATCCCGGGAATCGGCAACGCCATGCGGGTGAACGGCCGGGCCGTCATCGAGGACGACCCGGCGTTGCGCGAGAGCTTCGCGGTCGAGGGCAAGGCGCCGCGCACCGTGGTGGTGATCGCGGTCGGCGAGGTCTACTTCCAGTGCGCCCGCGCGCTGATCCGCTCCGGCCTGTGGCGAGCCGACGCCCAGGTCGATCCCCGGACCTTGCCGACCCCCGGGCAGATCCTGGCCGAGATGAGCCAGGGTCGCGTCGGCGGCGAGGCCTACGACCGGGCCTGGGCCGACCGGGCGAGGCAAACCATGTGGTGACGCCCGATCCGGGTCCTGGCACGATCGGCGCCGGCCGTTAGATCAGGGGGGCTGATCGTGACGGGGAGGCGCCGATGTACGTCGAGGGAGGCTGGAAGCCGGCCTGGGAGCCGCCGCCCCGCGAGCCGCGCCTCACGAAGCGCCAGGAGCGGGTTTTTCTCTGGCTCATCGTCGTGAACGTGGTGCTCCTTTTCGTCGCGCCCATCGGCGGCACCACCATCATCCATGCGGTTCTCGCGCTGCTGAGGCAGGGTTAGGATCGACCGTCGATCGGCTCCGGAGCCGATACCTTGGCCGTAACGGGCCGCGATCCGCGCCTTGGGCCAGGTTCCGCGCCGCGCGGATCGTCACGCGCCAGTCGCTCGCGGCCTCCGGCGGGTGCACCTCGGTCGAAGGACTGCGTGATGCCTCCCCTGGACTTGCGTCGCACCGCAGTTCGACCTTCCGGATCAGGACCAGGCGGCGTCGAGCCATGGTCGAGCGACGCGCTGATCTGGATCGCGCCGCGCCGGCCCGCTCTTGGACCGAGCCGGACATGAGATCGTGCCCCGGTCCACAGGCCCGTCCCGCCGATCCACCGCGCCGCCCGAGATCGCTTTCCTTCCACCTCCCGCTGTTGCAATCTTACGTTGATCGTGGGGTGACGAAATACGATGAGCCGCAAAACTCTCGACCTGACGCTCGCCTATCTGCGCTCGCTTGACCGTACCGCGAGCGCGCACGACGTGGCTGCATTGCTGCGCACGGTCCTTGATCGCTACGGCGTCGAGCACATGCTCGCGGGCACGATCCCCGACCCCGGCACGCCGCCCGGGCGGCAATACGGGCACGCGCTCCTCGACGGGATGCCGACCGAGTGGATCAGGCGCTACGCCCTGCGCGGCTACCTCTACCGGGACGCCACGGTGCGGCACATGGCGCTCTCGCAGGAGCCCTTCACGTGGAGCGCCATCGCCGGGCGGTACAAGGACGACCCGATCTCGGTGCGCGTCATGCAGGAGGCGGGCGAGTTCGGGATCCGGGCCGGCATCACCATCCCGCTCCTGACCCTCGACGCGAAGCTGGCGGGCGCGAGTTTTTCCGGCCGGCACATGGACGTGCCGCCCGAGGAGATCGGCACCCTGCACCTCATCGCGACCTACGCCTTCGCGCACCTGCTCCTCCTGCAGGGGACGGAGGGCAAGGCGCCGATCCGGCTCACTCCCCGCGAGCGCGAGGTGCTGCAATGGGCCGCCGACGGGAAGACCGCCTGGGAGATCGGTGAGATCCTCGGCATCTCCCAGAAGGGCGTCGAGCATCACCTCGGGACCTCGCGCCGCAAGCTGGGCGCCCATAACGGCGTCCAGACCGTCGCCACGGCCCTGCGGATGGGGCTCATCGCCTAGGAAAATCCCTAGTACCTGCGCGCCACGCGGTATGGATCATGCTCCGACAACGGAGCTAGCAGATGATCCATATCGTCGATGCCGCCAACATGAACCAATACCGCCGCGAAATGGAGGAAGTATGGCACCTGCGCCATAAGGTGTTCGTCGAAGAGAAGGGTTGGACAGAGCTGGCGAAGCCGGACGGCCGAGAAATGGACCAGTTCGACACGCCGGAGGCCGTGCATCTCTTGGCGATGGAAGGCGGCAAGGTCATCGGGTACAGCCGTCTTCTTCCCACGATACGGCCACATCTTCTGTCCGAGGTCTTCCCGCATCTGTGCGAGGGCGACCTGCCGCGGGGGCCGCGGATCTGGGAATGGACGCGCCAAGCGGTCGCGCCGGCCCATCGGGCGCGCGGCACGTCCCGGCTCGTCACGGTGCGGCTGATGGCCGGCATCGTCGAATGGGGCATGGCGAACGGCGTCACGAGCCTCGTGACCATGATGCCCCTGCTGTACCTGCTGCCATTTCTCGACACGCATTTCCGCGCCGTACCGCTCGGCCTTCCCACGGTGATCGATGGGGAGCGCACCATCGCGGTGCGGGCCGAATTCGACATGCGCACCCTCAAGCGTCTGAGGTCGATGCGCGGAGACGCCACCCCGGTGCTGGCGACACCACAGGTTTCGGAGTACGCCGCATGACCCACCTTGCCAATCAACCACCGTCGATCGACACCGTCGCGGATGTCCTGCCGCCGATCGTCAAGGGCATGACGGAGATCTCCCGCAGCCTCGACGTGCTGGTGGAGATCGCCCTCCAGGCGACGAACCTGCCGGAGGAGACCGCCGACGCCCTCGCCGATCTCGGCGACAGCCTCAGCAAGCACGGCGACCGGCTCATGGCCGCCGCCATCGAACGCCGCAGCACGGGGCCCGGATCGATCCTTCTGCTGAAGGGACCGGGTCACCTCGTGAAGGAGCGGCGGAGCCGGCCCTGAGGGGTCCGGTGCGCGCGATCGATCGCGCGCACCGGCTCTCCGGCGCTCGTCCTCGAACCCACGCTTCGCGGCACGACGCGGTCCCGACGAGGGGAGGGCGCACGGCACGCCGTGCCCTTCCCGCGCAGGACGTGCGCCGACGCGGCGGTGGGATCGGGGCGAAGTCAGGATCTGCTCTCGAGGGACGGGCCCGGCGCGCCTGTCTGTCGATCTGGCCCCCGTCGACGCACGCCGATGTCGCATGAGGGTTTCGAGCCGGATGGATGCGGAGGTCACATGTACCAGCGCTACTTTTTCGATCTCACCGATGGGCTCACCACCATCCGCGACGATCGGGGCGTCGAGGTGTACGGCCTGAGCATGGCCGTGCTCTACGCCAGGGAGGCCGTCGAGGAGATGCGCCAGAGCGGCGAACTGATCCAGTTCGGCGACGATTGGCAGTTCCTGGTTCGCACCGACGACGGAACGGTGCTGGCGACCGTGGACGTCTCCGGCGTGTACAGCCTCAACTGACGCGCCTGATCCGTACGGACCGCGCCGTGCGACGCGTTCGACCGCCGCGAGCGGCGCGGGCGCCCCTGCCGGATCGTCGAGCCCGACCCTCGCCTGGCCGGCCCGCTCCTGCCGCCCCGCGGCGAGCGTCGCGCCGCCCGCCCGGTCGCCGCCTCCGCGTGCAGGCCACGTCGGCGTGGCGAGCCCGCCCCGGGCCGTTCGCGCCTGGAAGAGCGATGCGACGGCGCCGTGACCGGCGCGGGCCTGCGGCCGAGCACGCGGCCGAACTCTCCCTCCTGCCGCAGGCCACCAAGGCGCAGCCGCCGAGGGTTCGCGACCGGCCAACGCCGCGCTTGCGGGTTGCCGTTGCGCCCCACTCCCTCTAGCAGTCGAGCTCCCGCCGGCGGGACGTCGCATCGTAGGCGGCAGATTCGGAAACGATGCATTTCGTTCGTTTCCATTCTCACGCCCGCCGACCGGCGTCAGAGTACCCCCGATCGGCGCATCGCGGTGGGCGCGGCGCCTCCCCGGCGGCCGACCTCGGTCGGATCAGGAGCAACGGCAATGAGCTGGCACAGTGCGGAAGACCCGATCCCGGGCGACCGATTCTCCTGCGACGCGATCCGGACCCTGATCGTCCCGCGCTCGCGCGACCTGGGCTCGTTCGCGGTGCGGCGGGCGCTGCCCTCCGCCGAGTGCCGGATGGTCGGTCCGTTCATCTTCTTCGATCAGATGGGCCCGTCCGAGTTCCTGCTCGGCCAGGGCATGGACGTGCGGCCCCACCCGCATATCGGCCTGTCGACCGTCACCTACCTGTTCGAGGGCGAGATCATGCACCGGGACAGCCTCGGGACGGAGCTGCCGATCCGCCCGGGCGAGCTGAACTGGATGACCGCCGGGCGCGGCATCACCCACTCGGAGCGCACGGGAAGCGACCTCCGGCAGACCGGCTCGACGCTGTTCGGCATCCAGAGCTGGGTCGCCCTGAGCGCCCGGGACGAGGAGACCGCGCCGGCCTTCGAGCATTACGACGCCGCCGCGCTGCCGGTCCTGACCGGCGAGGGCAAGACCGTGCGCCTGATCGCCGGGGAGGCCTTCGGGGCGCGCTCGCCGGTGCGGACGTCGAGCCCGATGGTCTATGCCGACGTGTCGCTGCAGGCCGGTGCGGTCCTGCCCCTCGATCCGACCTACGACGAGCGCGCGATCTACACGGTGGCGGGCGCGATCGAGATCGCGGGGGACGGCTTCGGACCCGGCCAGCTCCTGGTCTTCCGGCCCGGCGACCGCATCAGCGTGCGCGCCCGCGACGAGGCCCGCTTCATGGTGCTCGGCGGCGAGCCGATGGACGGGCCACGCCACCTGTGGTGGAACTTCGTCTCCTCCCGGCCGGAGCGCATCGCCCAGGCCAAGGAGGATTGGCGCCAGGGCCGCTTCGACAGCGTGCCGGGGGAATCCGAGTTCATCCCGCTGCCCGACGCTCCGCCGCCGGTGCGCTATCCCTGAAACGGGCCGCACGGCTCCACCGCGCGGCCGCGCCACCGCCGGCCCGCAATTTGTCCCGCGCGCCGGTCCGGCCGCGCGCGTAGCGATCGAGGTGAGATCAGGCCATGGCTGCAGAAGCGTCCGGAGCGGCGAGTGAGCTCGTCCAGGTCGTCGCCCTCCTGGCGGCGGGCGTCGTCGCGGTGCCGCTGTTCAAGCGCCTCGGGCTCGGCTCGGTGCTCGGCTACCTCGTGGCGGGGCTGATCATCGGGCCCTTCGGCCTGCGCCTGTTCTCGGATGCCCACGCGATCCTCCACGTCGCGGAACTCGGCGTGGTGATGTTCCTCTTCATCATCGGCCTGGAGATGGAGCCGTCCCGGCTCTGGGGCATGCGGCGCGAGATCTTCGGGCTCGGCCTCGTGCAGGTGGGCGGCTGCATCGGCGCCCTGACGCTCGTGGGCGTCGCGATGGGGTTCTCCCTCACGGTCGCCTTCGTGGCCGGCACCGGCTTCGTGCTGACCTCCACCGCGATCGTCATGCAGGTGCTGGAGGAGCGCGGCACGCTCTCGACCCCGAAGGGCCAGCGCATCGTCGCGATCCTGCTCCTGGAAGACCTCGCGATCGTGCCGCTCCTGGCGGTCGTCGCGGTCCTGGCGCCCGGCGGGGGCGAGACGAGCGGCGCGGAGCGGGCCATCGCCATCGCGATCGCGCTCGGGTCCGTCGCGGCCCTGATCGCCGCCGGCCGGTGGCTGCTCAATCCGCTCTTCCGGCTGCTCGCCGCCGCCAAGGCGCGGGAGGTGATGACCGCAGCGGCGCTGCTGGTGGTGCTCGGCTCGGCGCTCGCCATGCAGTTCGGCGGCCTCTCGATGGCGATGGGCGCCTTCCTGGCGGGCGTCCTGCTCTCCGAGTCGAGCTTCCGCCACCAGCTGGAGGCCGACATCGAGCCCTTCCGCGGCATCCTGCTCGGCCTGTTCTTCCTGGGGGTCGGGATGTCCCTCGATCTGGCGGTGATCGGCGCGAACTGGCACCTGATCCTGGCGAGCGTCGCCGCCTACATGGTCGTCAAGAGCCTCATCATCTACGGGGTGGCGCGGGCGTTGCGGGCCTCGAACGCCGAGGCCGTGGAGCGGGCGGCCCTGATGGCCCAGGGCGGCGAGTTCGCCTTCGTGCTCTACGCCGCCGCGACGAGCACGGGGATCATCGACGGCACCACCAACGCGGTGCTGACCGCCACCGTCATCTTGTCGATGGTCATGACGCCCCTGATGGTGATCGCCTTCGACCGCCTCGGACCCAAACCGTCGGTCTCGACGGAAGGGCTCGCGGTGCCGGAAAACCTCGTCGGCAGCGCGCTGATCATCGGGTTCGGCCGCTTCGGCCAGATCGTCAGCCAACCCCTGATCTCGCGCGGGTGCTCCGTCTCGATCATCGACACCAACCCGACCAACATCCGCCTCGCGGAGGGGTTCGGCTTCAAGGTCTATTACGGGGACGGCACCCGGCTCGACATCCTGCACGCGGCCGGGGCCGCGACCGCGCGGGCGATCCTGATCTGCGTCGACGATCGCGAGATGGCCAAGCGCATCGCCGAGATCGCCAAGGCGGATTTTCCGCTGGTGCCGGTTCTCGCCCGCGCCCGGGACCGGGAGCACGCGGTCGACCTCATCCAGGCGGGCGTCGCGTTCCAGATCCGCGAGACGGTGGAATCGGCGCTCGTCCTCGGCGAACAGGCGCTCCTCACGATCGGCGACGATCCGACGGCCGCGAGCGAGGTGATGGCCGAGGTGCGCCGCCGCGACGCCGAGCGCCTCGACCTGCAGATCGTCGGCGGCATCTATGCCGGGCGCGAACTGATCCGCGGCAACGCGGCGACCACCGCGCACGAGGTCGGCTGAGGGCCACGGCCAGCCCCTTCAGCGGGCGATGCCGGGAAAGAGCGCGCGCAGGCTCGTTGCCATCATCTCGACCGCCACCGCCGCCAGGATCATACCCATCAGGCGGCGGGTGATCGCGGTGGCGGTCGAGGACAGGTGGCTCCCGATGAACGGCGCCGACAGGAGGGCGCCGGTCAGGAGCACCAGGAAGGCGCCCACGCCCGCGGCCAGCTCGACGGACTTGCCCGCAATCCGCGCCGTCTCGCCGAAGATGATCAGCGTCGCGATGGTGCCGGGGCCGACCAGCAGCGGCACCGTCAGGGGGTAGATCGCGACCTCGGCGGGATCGAGGTCGTGCGCCGCCTCCGACGGGGTGGCCGCATGGGCCCGATTCGCCGAGCCCTGGACCATCGAGAGGGCGATCAGCAGGACGAGGAGGCCTCCGGCCAAGCGGAAGTCGTCCACCGAGAGGCCGAACGCATCGAGGATCGGTCGTCCGGCCAGGACCGCCAGGAGGCAGCCGATCGTCGTTCCGGCCGCCGCGATGAGCGCCACGCGGCGCTGGACGGCGGCCGAGGCTCCTTCGGTCAGCGACAGAAAGACCGGAACGTTCGCGATCGGGTTCATGATCGCGAAGAGGGCGGCGAACACCTTGGTGGCGAAAGCCAGATCGAGGGACATCGTGCGTCCATCCCATCCGCTGCAGGCCCATCGCTGCGCGGCCTGCGCGAACAGGCCCGGCGAGACAGCCTGGGATTGATGGTGTTTTCTGGGCGCACCACCAGGCGCGGGCGAGAGCTGCGTTCCCCACGGTCATCGTCGCGCCTGCGGTCACGCTGGATCTGACGTGTCGGGATATCGCGTCGCAAAAGATCTGGCTCGGCGGCGGATGTCCTTTTCGATCAAGCGGCGGGTCGAGCTTTAAATATTATAACGTCTGCATTTGTTGGTGCGCTCACGGCGTCGGCGATCGATACTGACGCTGAAACGGCTTCGCCGTGCGCTGCTCGCCTCACCACAACACCATCAATGGAGGCAGACCTATGAAGCGCCTGATCCTCGGACTGGCGGCGATGGCCGCCCTGATCCTGACCAGCGTGGCGGCGGATGCCCGCGGCTTCCGCGGCGGCGGCGGTGGGTTCCGCGGCGGCGGCGGGTTCCACGGCGGGGGCTTCCGGGGCGGCGGGTTCCATGGCGGCGGGTTCCGTGGTGGCGGCTATCGCGGCGTCGTGGGCGGCGGCTACCGGGGTGGCTACCGCGGCGGGTACGGCCGCTACGGATACGGGTACGGCCGGTACGGCCGCTACGGGTACGGCTACCGTCCCGGCTACGGACTGGCCGCGGCCGGTGTCGGGGCCGCCGCGGCGGCGGCCGGCTACTACGGCGCGACCTACGGCCGGTGCGGTCCCTACGCCTATTTCGACAGCTATTCCGGCGTGTGCCGCTCCTACTGAGCGACGCTCCGGCGCGACGACAGCGTCGCGCCTCGGCTCGGCGTGAGGGCGGCGGGGCCGCATCGACGGCCCGGCCCGCCCTCCGATGAGGCGTAAGGCTCCAGCGGAGACCCCACGATGACGGCACCCGGACCCTCCCGGCGCCGCGGCGCCGAGGCGCGCCGCAGTACGGCCGCCCCACCCACCGTCACCGCCGCCCGATCGCGCAAGGATCGAACGGCCGCGGAGCGATCGGCCGAGGGTGGGTCGACGAAGGACGCGGCGTCGGGCACCGAACTGAGCCTGATGGACGCCTATTGGCGGGCCGCCAACTACCTGTCGGTCGGCCAGATCTACCTGTACGACAATCCCCTGCTGAAGGAGACCCTGAGCAAGGAGCACATCAAGCCGCGCCTGCTCGGCCACTGGGGCACCACCCCCGGACTGAACTTCATCTACGTGCACCTGAACCGGCTGATCCGGAAGCACGACCTGAGCATGATCTACATCACCGGCCCCGGTCACGGCGGGCCCGGCCTGATCGCGAACGCCTATCTCGAAGGCACCTACAGCGAGGTCTACCCGAACATCTCCCGCGATACCGCGGGCATGAAGCGGCTGTTCAAGCAGTTCTCGTTCCCGGGCGGCGTGCCGAGCCACGTGGCCCCGGAGACGCCGGGCTCCATGCACGAGGGGGGCGAACTCGGCTACGCGCTCTCGCACGCCTACGGGGCCGCCTTCGACAATCCCGACCTGATCGTCACCTGCGTGGTCGGCGACGGCGAGGCCGAGACCGGGCCGCTGGCGACGAGCTGGCACTCGAACAAGTTCCTCAACCCGGTGACCGACGGGACGGTGCTGCCGATCCTGCACCTCAACGGCTACAAGATCGCCAATCCGACGGTGCTGGCCCGGATCAGCCACGAGGAACTCGACAGCCTGTTTCGCGGCTACGGCTACACGCCCCACTTCGTCGAGGGCGACGACCCGGCCGCGATGCACCGGCTGATGGCCTCGACGCTCGACACGGTGCACGCCGAGATCCAGCGCATCCGCACCGACGCGCGCCGCAACGGGTTCACGGAACGCCCGCGCTGGCCGATGATCGTCCTGCGGACCCCCAAGGGCTGGACCTGCCCCAAGGAGGTCGACGGCAAGCGCACCGAGGATTACTGGCGCTCGCACCAAGTGCCGATGGGCGAGATGCACGCCAACGCCGCCCACGTGCGCATCCTCGCGGAGTGGATGCAGTCCTACCGGCCGGACGAGCTGTTCGACGAGACCGGCCGGCTGCGGCCCGCACTCGCCGAGATCGCCCCGCAGGGCGAGCGCCGCATGAGCGCCAACCCGCACACCAACGGCGGCGCGGTGCTCCGCGACCTGCGCCTGCCGGACTTCCGCGACTACGCGGTGGAGGTGTCGGCGCCCGGTGCGGCCGTGGCGGAATCCACCCGCCAGATGGGCCGCTTCCTGCGCGACGTGATGGCGCTCAACGCCGAGGCGCGGAATTTCCGGCTGTTCAGCCCCGACGAAAACAACTCGAACCGCTGGCAGGACGCGCTGGAGGTGACCAACCGCGCCTGGGTCGCCGAGACGCTGCCCTGGGACGACCACCTCGCCCCCGACGGCCGCGTGATGGAGATGCTGAGCGAGCACCAGTGCCAGGGCTGGCTGGAGGGCTACCTGCTCACCGGCCGTCACGGCTTCTTCTCGTGCTACGAGGCATTCATCCACATCATCGACTCGATGTTCAACCAGCACGCCAAGTGGCTGAAGGTCTGCAATCACATCCCCTGGCGCCGGCCGATCGGGTCGCTGAACTACCTGCTGTCGAGCCACGTCTGGCGCCAGGACCACAACGGCTTCAGCCACCAGGATCCCGGCTTCATCGACCACGTCGTGAACAAGAAGGCCGAGGTCGTCCGCGTCTACCTGCCGCCGGACGCCAATTGCCTCCTGTCCGTGACCGACCATTGCCTGCGCAGCCGCAACTACGTGAACGTCGTGGTGGCCGGCAAGCAGCCCGCCCCCCAGTGGCTGACCATGGATCAGGCGGTCAAGCACTGCACGGCGGGGCTCGGCATCTGGGAATGGGCGAGCAACGACCGCGGCGGCGTGCCGGACGTGGTGATGGCCTGCTGCGGCGACGTGCCGACGCTGGAAACCCTCGCGGCCGTCGACCTGCTGCGCCGATACGCGCCGGACGTGAAGGTGCGCGTGGTCAACATCGTCAACCTGATGAAGCTGCAGCCCGACACGGAGCATCCGCACGGGTTGTCGGACCTCGACTTCGACGCCCTGTTCACCACGGACAAGCCGGTGATCTTCGCCTTCCACGGCTATCCCTGGCTCATCCACCGGCTGACCTACCGCCGCACCGGCCACGCCAACTTCCACGTGCGCGGCTACAAGGAAGAGGGCACGACCAGCACGCCGTTCGACATGTGCGTGATGAACGAGATCGACCGTTTCCACCTCGTCAGCGACGTGATCGACCGCGTGCCGGGCCTCGCGACGCGGGCCGCCTACGCCAAGCAGGCGATCCGCGACAAGCTGATCGACCACAAGGAGTACATCTCCCGTCACGGCGACGACATGCCGGAGGTCTCGGGCTGGGCGTGGGGCCGCAACGCGGTCGCTCCCGGCGGCACCTCGACGGAGGGCGACAACCTCTGAGCAGCGGACGCCGCGTCGGCGGCGGGAATGACGCAAGGACGCGGTCGGCGGACCGGCCCTCGGGGGATCCGCCGAGGCGGAGCCGCGCCGGCACATGGGTCTGACGCAGGTCTTCGGACGACGCGCCGCCGGCCGCCGCCCGGATGCCTGCCTTCGGGAGGGACGCGCCCGGGCGCGTCGGCGGCCATGACACGGGTTCTGCGCGCGGCGATCTTCGATGTGGATGGCGTGCTGGTGGATTCGCCCCACGAGCGGGCGTGGCGCGAGGCGCTCGCCGGGTTCGCCGATCCGGCGGGCTTCACCACGGACTTCTACCAGACCCACGTCGCGGGCAAGCGGCGCGCCGAGGGGGCCCGGGCGGTGCTGGAGCGCCTCGGCGGCGAGGGGGCGGCCGATCACGCCGCCGCCTATGCCGAGCGGAAGCAGGCGCTGATCGACCGGCTGATCGCCGAGGGCAGCTTCGTCGCCTTCCCGGACGCGATCCGCCTCGCGGTCGCGCTGAAGGAGGCGGGACTGCCCATGGCGCTCGCTTCCTCGTCGAAGAACGCCGACGCGATGCTGGCCCGCGTGAGCCTGCCGGATGGCGGGACGCTGCTGTCGCTGTTCGACGCCGACCTGAGCGGCCGAGACGTGCCGCGCGGCAAGCCCGATCCGGCCCTCTTCCTGCTCGCCGCCGAGGCCGTGGGCGTGCCGCCGGCGCAGTGCGTGGTCGTCGAGGACGCGCCGGCGGGGATCACCGCCGCGCGGGCGGGCGGTATGGCCTCGCTCGGGATCGCCCGGCTCGGCGACGCGGCGCTGCTGCGGGCGGCGGGCGCCGACCTCGTCGTGACGAGCCTCGATGAACTCGACGTGGCCGCCCTGGGCGGCGGCGTGCTGCGGGCGCGGGCCGGCGCGGAGACCGCCCATGCGTGAGGCGCTGCACCCGACCATGGATCCCGGCTGGACCCTCACGCATGAGGGCTACAGCGTGACGACCGAGAGCGCCGTCGAATCCCGCTTCGCCTTCGGCAACGGGTTCCTCGGCATGCGGGCCGCCCGCTCGGTGAGCCGGGGGCCGACCTGGGCCAGCTGGCTCGGCTACATCCGCTGGGCCTCCTGGCCGCGCTGCTACGTCGCCGGCCTGTTCGACATGCCCAACACCGAGCCGCCGGTGCCCGCGCTGGTGCCGGTGGCGGACTGGTCGCGGGTGCGCATCATCCTCGACGGCGCGCCGCTGGCGGCGCGAGAGGGCGCGCTGGTGCACGGGACGCGCACGCTCGACATGCGGCGCGGCGTGCTCCTCGCCGACTGGGCGCACCGGATGCCGTCGGGCGTGACCTTCACCGGCCAGGAACTCCGCCTCCTGTCCCTGGCCGACCGTGCCGTCGGGCTGCAGCTCCTGCGCTTCGCCCTCGATCGCGACGGGGTCGAGGTGCGGCTGGAGGCGAGCTTCGGCCTCGCCGGCCTCGGCATGGAGCCGATGCGGCTGGAGCGCGACCTCGCCGCGTGGCGCACGGAGGGCACCGCTAAGGCCGTGGGCATGGCGGGCGCCGCGATGCTGGAGGGCGGCGCGCCCGAGCCGGAGCGGCCCTTTCCGCTGCGCTGGGTCTGGCGCTGGCGCTCGGTGGGCGGGCAGGCGGCGGAATTCGCCCGCCTGGTCGCTGTGGCGCGGGCCGACCGGCCGGAGGAGGACCCCGCGCCTGCCGCCGCGGCGGCGCTGGAGCGCAGCACGGCTCTGGGCTGGCGCGCGGTGCTGGGGGCGCACGAGGCCGCCTGGGCGGAGAGCTGGACGATGGGCGACGTCGTCATCGACGGCGACGACGATCTGCAGCGGGCGCTGCGCTTCGCCGTCTACCACCTGACGAGCGCGGCCAACCCCGATGACGAGCGCGTGTCGATCGGCGCGCGCGGGCTCACCGGCGACGCCTATTTCGGCCACGTCTTCTGGGACACCGAGATCTACCTGCTGCCGTTCTACACCGCGGTCTGGCCGGAGGCGGCGCGGGCGCTGCTGATGTACCGCGTCCACACGCTGCCCGGCGCGCGCGAGAAGGCCGCGCGCCTGGGCTACCGCGGCGCGCTCTACCCGTGGGAATCGGCCGATACCGGCGCCGAGACCACGCCCGAGTCGGTGCTCGGCCCCAACGGCACCCCCGTCGAGATCCTGACCGGCCGGATGGAGCACCACATCAGCGCCGATGTCGCCTACGCGGTCTGGCACTACTGGCGCGCCACCGGCGACGACACGTTCTTCCTGCAGGGCGGCGCCGAGATCCTGCTGGAGACGGCCCGGTTCTGGGTCTCCCGTGCGGTGCCCGAGGCCGATGGCCGGCGGCACATCCGGCACGTGATCGGGCCGGACGAGTACCACGAGGACGTGGACGACAACGCCTTCACCAACGTGATGGCCCGCTGGACCATCGCCCGCGGCCTGGAGACCGCGGAGATCCTGCAGGCGCGCTGGCCCGAGCAGGCGACCGCGCTCCGAGCCTCCCTCGCGCTCGGCGACGACGAACTCGCGCAGTGGCGGGACGCGATCGACCGGATCGTCGACGGGTTCGACCCCGAGACGGGGCTGTACGAGCAGTTCGCGGGCTTCCACACCCTCGCCGAGCTCGATGTGTCCGACTACGCCGACCACGCGCTCCCCATCGACGTCGTCATCGGCCGCGAGCGGACGCAGGGCTCGCAGGTGGTCAAGCAGGCCGACGTGGTGGCGCTGATCGCGCTCCTGCCGGAAAAATTTTCCGGCGGGCGCGCCGAGATCAATTTTCGCCATTACGAGCCGCGCTGCGCCCACGGCAGCTCGCTCAGCGCGGCCATGCACGCCCTCGTGGCGGCGCGCCTGGGGCAGACCGAGCTGGCCCTGCGCTACATGCACGAGACCGCCGCCCTCGACCTCGACCCGGACCCGAACAGCGCGGGGGGCGTGCGCATCGCCGGGCTCGGCGGGTTGTGGCAGGCGGTGGTGCGCGGCTTCGGCGGCCTGACCCTCACCGATGAGCGCGTCGAGATCGACCCGCACTTGCCGCCGCACTGGCGGTCGCTGTCGTTCCGGACGCGGTGGCGGGATCGCACGGTGGCGATCCGGATCGCACCGGATGGGGTCGAGGCGGCGCTGCTGACGGGCGAGAGCCTGGAGGTCGCCATCGCCGGCATTCCCGTGACGCTGCGGGCGGGTGCGGCGCAGCGTGTGGATTTTTCGGGGATGGTCCGCGCCACCGGCGACGGCGCCGCACGGCCGACCCGCGCCCCTGAGCGAACCGAGGCCGGAACGGCCTGAGGAGCGCTCCGAGCCTCCAGGCCGCCTGCCGAGCCGGGCCGCCCGGCCGTCCCGCAGCGCGTGGATGCGGTGCGCCCTGCCTGGCATCGATGCGGCCGGCATCCTTCGTTGCGATGTCGCGAGTGTGGAAAATCTACAGATCGGATCAGCTCGCCCAAATTTATCGCTGGATCATATCTAGGTCGCATATGTTTAAATGATAAATTGTGGAGATATGATGGATCGATTGCGTTGATTATTGTGTCTCAGTGCAAATAATTAACCCGATTTGCTAATTTTTACAGCCGATTTTTCCCACTGTATCGATCATAGTCAGAAAAATCTATTTATGTTTCGAAACAATATTTCATAAAAGAGACTTTATGCATCATTTTATCTCGTCTATCGCCGCTCGATGCTCCGACCAAGGCGCAGGGCGATCGGTCCGGATCGATTGGAACCGGGTCATGAAGCCGCTCTCGGGACTGCTGTTACCCCTGCAACAAGGTCATGAGGATGAATTTAGTCGGTTTATTATCAACACAAAATACTGTATGCGAGTATATAGAGGCTAGCGATGAGCCAATTGAATGGGACAGAATTCCGAACCGATTGATGAAAGTTATTCCAAGCGTGGCGAATTCATGATTTAAGCTGTGCCGTTCCGGCGGGGGCACGGGAGGCATGGCTGTGGTCTCTTCCATCTTGCCAGACCAAAGTGTCCCGGCCGCCTCCGAGTCGGGCCGGCCCGAACCGAAGTCGATCGGCTCCTCCCTTCCGCTCGACTTCGTCAACATCCAGGCGGTTCAGGCAATCTGCGAGATCCTGAGCGAATTGGATGTCGATCCGGACGATATTCTCGAACAGGCGGGCGTCCGCACGCAGATGGTCGGCATCGCCGACGCCATCTCGTACGCTTCCCTCGGCCGGCTGACGGCCCTGGCCGCCAGCCAGTCCGGCTGCGCCCATTTCGGCCTCCTCGTCGGTCAGCGCACGACCCTCGCCTCGCTCGGCCTCCTCGGCGCGCTGATGCGGCACTCGCCGACGATCGGCGAGGCCCTGAAAGCCCTGGAGCGTCACTACGGCGTGCTGAACCGCGGCGCGGTGATCAGCCTCGCGACCGCCGGCCTCGACGCGGTCGTGACCTATGCGCCCTACGAGCCAGAAGCGGAGGGGATCGCGCTGCATTGCGAGCGGGCCGTCGCGGCGCTGACCAGCGTGCTGCGCGCCCTCGGCAGCCCGGACTGGTCCCCCTACGAGGTGCTGATGCCGCGCCTGGAGCCGCCCGACACCGCGCCCTACCGGGATTTCTTCCGCGCACCCGTCCGGTTCAATCAGGAGAATGCGGCGCTCGTCTTCCCCGCCCGGCTTCTCAGGCGCCCGATCGCCGGCGCGAACCCGCTCGCGCGGGAGGTCTTGGAGCGGCGCATCCAGCGCCATGAGGCGACCCTGCCGGCCGACATGACGGACGTGATCCGGCGGCGCCTGCGCGCCGCTGCGAACCGCGCACGCATCGACAAGCGGCAGGTCGCCCAGATGCTGGCGATCCACCGGCGAACCCTGAGCCGCCGGCTGAAGGCCGAGGGCACCAGCTTCCGGCTGGTCGCCGACGAGACCCGGTTCGGCATCGCCAAGCAACTGCTGACCGACACCACGATGAGCTTGGCCCAGATCTCGGCTGCGCTGGAATTCTCGGAGCCCGCCGCCTTCACGCGCGCCTTCCGGCGCTGGAGCGGCACCACCCCGAGCGCGTGGCGCCAAGAACGTCGGTCTCGATGAGCGTCGGCCTCAATGAACGTCGGCCTCGATGACGGCCCGGTGCCGCGCGGCGGACCGGATCAGGGGCGATCGAGAGCGGGATGCTCGCCGATTCAGCGGGAGCAGCGCCGATAGCCGACCCCCGTCGTGTCCTGCTCGCTGTAGTAGCGTTTCAGGATGCCGTTCGACGGTGCCATGATCGTCCTGACCTCGTTGGCCGCGACGGCGTTCGCGCAGTCGAGGACGAGCAACTGGCGGTCGCCGGTCGGCCGGACGGCTTTGATCTGGCACGAGGCCCCCGGGGTTCTCAGGCGGCGCCCGGCGATGACGAAGGCCGGCGCGAAGATGTCGATGGGCTTCTTGAACGTGGTGCCCTTGCCGGTGGGAGAATACACCTCTGCGCAGTCGCGCCCCTCCAGCACCCAAGCGCCCTGGTAGGCCGCCAGACCGCCCTCCGTCGCGAGCGCGGCCGATATCCCGGCCGGCGTCAGGAACAGGCCGAGCCCCATCGCGGCCACGAGATGCGCCCCAGCCATGTCCATCTCCTCCAGGCAAGACCTGTGTCAACGATGAGCGTCGGGTTTCATCACCTGTGCCGAACCGGCTGCGGCCGGTTCGATAAGCTCGGAATACTGTATCTCGTGACGTCGCGTGGACCTGCCGCTCCTCGACAGGGTCCACAGGGGCTCAGCCGCAGCGGTGAATACCGTGATGGTCCGATCATCGCTCAAGACGTCTTCGTTTTCCAGGGTCATTCCGGACGGGACACGGCCGGTTGATCTGTTTTCACCGGGATCCGAGGGCCGAGCGCCCGAGAATGACGGTGGCCGACGAGGGGATGGAGCGGATCGCGGCGGGCGAGGCCTGCTTCGAGCGGCGCGACGAGGCAGTGAATGTGCGCCGCCACCCGGACCAGACCGTGGCGAGTCTCCGGCTGACGTGGCATGGCTTCTCGGCCGAGGATGGACACTCACCCGGATGGGGCTCGGCGGCACGCTGCGCGGGGGAGAGCGGGTGGATCAGGACCTTCACGGCCGGCCCGACGGCTTCGCCCTGACGTGCATGCCGCAGCACTGCAGCCTGACCCTGCGGCGGCTTGATCGCGGCGTGGCCCTCGACATCCGCGGATCGGACGGCGAAGTGCGGGGAGGGCGAGCGGTGAGCCACCCGGTCCGTCTTCATCGCGCTGCCGTCCGCGCGGCCGTGCTCGTCGCCCTCCTCACGCCGCCGGGCGCGCAGGCCGCCCAGTCTGCGCGGCCGGGACCTGACCCGGCGAAGGCGGAGATCGGCCTCCAGGGCGAGTTCCAGGACTGGATCGTCGGCTGCGACAACACCCGCACCTGCCGCGCCATCGGCCTGCCCGCCGAGTCCGCCGCCGAGGGGACGGCGCTGATCCTCGACCGCGGCGGCGAGCCGGCGGCGCGGCCCGTGATCCGCCTCGTGCTGCCGAAGCCCGAGGCGGGTGCGCGCCCGCTCGACGGCACGCTTCAGCTCGCGGCGGACGGTGCGCCGCTGCCGCCGCTCGCCATCGGCAGCGGCCTTCAGGTCGAGGATCCGGATGCCGAAACGTGGCGGGCGCGGATCCGGGATGCGGCGGCCGAGGGCGCCCTCCTGCGCGCCCTGCGGACCGCGAAGGTGCTCACCGTCGCCCGCGCGGGCGAGCCGCCATTCGCCACCCTCTCGCTCGCGGGCGCCGCGGCGGCGCTGCTCCTCGTCGACGAGCGCCAGCAGCGGATCGGCACCGCGGGGGCGCTCGTTCGGCCCGGCGACCGGCCCGACGCCGAGGTGCCGGCCCCGCCGCCCCTGCCCCGCCCGCCGGCCGCCAGGCCGGTCACGACGCTTTCCGCCAAGACCGCGCTGCCGGCCCCGGTGCGGCGGCTCTACGAGGCCGATCTCAAGGCCGATCAGTGCAGCCGGGAGGGGACCGGCGCGCTCGAACGGGTGGTCGCCCGTCTGGCGCCGGGCCTCGTGCTCTACGCGCTGCCCTGCTGGCAGGGCGCCTACCAGGGCAGCCGCGCCTATTACCTGCACCACACCGGCTCCGGCCGGGCGGAGCCCCTGGTGCTGCCCCGACCGCAGAAGCGGGGGCGGATGGAGGCGAGTCCGGTCGTGCCGCGGCACATCCTGGGCGGCGACGAGGTCGACCCGGCCCGGGGCGAAATCTCGGAATTCGCGAAGGGCCGCGGCATCGCCGATTGCGGCACCGCGGCCTCGTGGCTCTGGACCGGCCGGGACTTCGCACTCACGGCCTACAGCGACCTGCCCGTCTGCCGCGGGCTCGACCACGACGACTGGCTCACGCTCCACCGAACGGTGCCGCCGGGCTGAGGCGGACCCGCAACCATCGGCCCCTACGGATCGGCGAACGCCGTGATGATGGGGCAGGGCCCCGCCGACCCGCCGCCGCATTGCCGGGCGAGGCGCGCGAGGGCCTCCCGCGCGGCCTGCAGCTCGGCGATCTTGGCGTCCAGCGCCCTGATCCGCTCGGTGGCCAGCGCGCGGGCCCGCGCCCGGTCGTCGGTCGCGTCGAGCGCGATCAGCTCGGCGATCTGCTCCAGCGTGAACCCGGCGGACTGCGCGGACCGGATGAACCGCAACCGGCGCGCATCCTGCTCGCCGTAGCGCCGGACGCCGCCGCCGTGACCGCCGCCGGGGCGCTGCGGCGTGTCGAGCAGCCCGCGCCGCTGGTAGTAGCGCACCGTTTCCACGCCGACGCCGCCCGCCCGGGCGAGCCCCGCGATCGTCATCTCCGGCATCGCTTGACTCCGTACCATGGTACGGACTCTATACCGGCAGCAGCGACGAGGCCAAACGGAAGAAGATTGCTGCGATGCTGTCCACACCCCACCCCCGCCGGGCCATGCTCTATCGCATGGTCATGGATCACCATGTCTGCCCTTACGGCCTGAAGGCCAGGCACCTGCTGCGCAGCCGGGGCTTCGCGGTCGATGACCGCTGGCTGACCAGCCGCGAGGCCACCGAGGCGTTCAAGGCCGAGCACGGCGTCAAGACCACCCCGCAGACCTTCATCGACGGCGAGCGGATCGGCGGCTACGACGATCTGCGGCGGCATCTCGGGATGGCGGTCGCCGATCCGAAGGCGACCACCTATACGCCCGTCGTCGCGCTGTTCGGCATGACGCTGCTGATGGCGCTCGCCGCGAGCCATGCGGCCTACGGCACGCCCTTCACGCTGCGCGCGGCCGAGTGGTTCATCGCCTTCAGCATGGCCGTGCTCGCGCTCCTGAAGCTCCAGAACGTCGAGAGCTTCTCGACCATGTTCCTGAACTACGACCTGCTCGCGCGGCGCTGGGTGCCCTACGCCACCCTCTACCCCTTCGCCGAGGGGCTGGCCGGCGTGCTGATGATCGCGGGCGCGCTGAACTGGCTCAGCATCCCGCTCGCCCTGACGATCGGCACGATCGGCGCGGTGTCGGTGTTCAAGGCGGTCTACATCGACCGGCGCGAGCTGAAATGCGCCTGCGTGGGCGGCAGCAGCAACGTCCCGCTCGGGTTCGTGTCGCTGACCGAGAACCTGATGATGGTGTTGATGGCGCTGTGGATGCTGGCGGCCGCGCTCGGCATCGGCCCCGGCCACGCGGTGCCGGCGGCGCATGCCGCCACGGCGGCCCAGTCGGCCGCTCATTCGGCCGCGGCGAGCCCCGGTCCGCCCGCCCATCGGGCGCCCGGGCGGGGCTGAACCGGCGGGAGGCCCCGCCGGGGCGCCGGGCCGTCAGCGCGCCGGACCGCTCCCGTCCGGCGCGCGGCCGATCACGACCGGAGCGCCTTGACGTCCTCGGTGGTGAGGCCCTTGCCGCCGATGCCCCAGGCGCCGCTGCTGAACTCCTGGACCCGCACCCAGGTCACGCCGCGCATGGCCTCGCCCTCGATCTCGACCATGGCATCGGTGACCTTCTCGATCATCCCCTTCTTCTGCGCGTCCGTGAAAACGCCCTCGATGAGTTGAATGTCGACGAGCGGCATGGTGCATCTCCTTGATCTCCGTCCCGCACCGCCGCGGGAGCGATCCGGCAGCATCTAACCCCGACGCCGCGAGCGATGCTGGGAGATGGTCTGGACGATCTCGGGAGAGTTCGTGGAGATGTGCTAGGATGACCGCGCCGCGCATGCGCTCGTCCATGGAGGGCCGGCGATGCCCTACCGGTTCGACGGGTTCGAACTCGACGCCGACCGGGTCGAACTGCGCCGCCACGGCCTGATCGTTCCGGTCGAGCCGCAGGTCTTCGCGTTGCTCCTCCTGCTCGTCGAGAACCGGGACCGCATGGTCTCCAAGGAGGAGATCATCGGGACGGTGTGGGGCGGACGCGCCGTGTCGGATTCCGCCCTGTCGAGCCGCATCAAGTCGGCGCGCCGCGCGCTCGGCGACGACGGGCCGGAGCGGCGGTTCATCCGCACCCTGCACGGCCAGGGCTTCCGCTTCGTCGCAGACGTGACGGCGGCCGAGCCGCGCGCGCTGCCGCCCGCCGGCCCAAGTCCGGAAGCACCTCCGCCGCCCGTCTCCGCCCGGCCGTCGATCGCGATCCTTCCCTTCCGCCTCGTCGCCGCCTCGGAATTGCATCCGGCCCTCGGGGAGGCCGTCGCGCACGACCTCATCGTCGCCCTGTCGCGCCTGCGCTGGCTGTTCGTCATCGCGCGCGGCTCCTCCTTCCGCTTCCGGTCGGGACATCCGGACGCCTGCCGGGCCGGACGGCTGCTCAACGCGAGCTACTGCCTGTGCGGGATCGTCGAGACGATGGCCGGCAGCGTGGTGATCACGGCCGAACTCATCGACACCCGCTCCGAGGAGGTGCTGTGGGCGGACCGGTGCACCGGTCCGATCGAGGCGATCCACGCCCTGCGGGCGCGGATCGCCGCGAGCGTCATCGCGGCCCTGGAGATCCAGATCCCGCTGCACGAGGCGGCCCTCGCGAGCGTGGCCTCGCCCCATTGCCTGAGCGCCTGGTCGGCCTACCACCTGGGCCTCAGGCACCTTCACCGCTTCACCCGCCAGGACAACGCCGTCGCGACGGGCCTCTTCGCGCGCGCCCTCGCCCTCGACCCCTATTTCGTCCGCGCCCATGCGGGGCTGTCCTCGACCCACTTCCAGAGCGCCTTCCTGCGCTATTCCGGCGACGCGGCCGGCGATGCCAGGGCGGCGCGCGCCCATGCCGAGCGCAGCCTGGACCTCGATCCGCTCGACCCGGTCGCGAACTTCACGATGGGCCGGGCCTTCTGGCTGACCGGGGAGGTCGACCGGAGCTATCCGTGGCTGGAGCGGGCGACGGCGCTCAGCCCGAGCTTCGCCCAGGGTTTCTACGCGCGCGCCTGGGCGGACGCGATCACCGAACGGGATCGCACCGGCATCGAGAACGTCGAGATGGCGATGGCGCTCAGCCCCCTCGATCCCCTCCACTACGCCATGCTGGCGACGCGCGCGTTGACCTGCCTGATCCAGGGCTCCACCGGGCCGGCGGCCGCCTGGGCCGAAAGGGCGGCCCAATCCCCCGGGGCGCACGTGATGATCTCGCTCATCGCCGTCATCGCCCAGACGCTGGACGGGAACCGCGACCGCGCGGCGATCTGGACCGCGGATGTGCGCCGCCGCGGCGGCAGCTCCCAGGCGCATTTCTTCGCCTCGTTCCCGTTCCGGGACGGGCCGCTCCGCCGCCGCATGGCGAAGGCCCTGGGCGACAACGGGATCGCCTGACCCGGCCGGACGGGCCTCTGCGGCGCGCTCGCTGCGCGGTGCGATGGCACACGTCGATCGCAAGTCGCCGTGCCCACATTCCATGCCGAGGCCTAATCAAGGCCCAGGCATTCCGACCATGAGCAACCACACGCCACGCACGCGCAGCTGGATCGCCAAGGAGGTTGATCTTAGCGCCTACGGCAGCATTCCCTTCGTGATCATCAGCGCGGAGGTCGAGGTGGGCCACGACAACGCGGAGCCGTACCTCTGCCAGATCTGCACGAGCGATTTCGGCCCGCACACACTCGTCCTGACCTTGCGGGCCGCGGCGCACCCTCACGATGGCCACGTGCCGGCGACCAAACCCGTGCACTTCAAGAAGATCGAGAAGTACGGGAGGTACGACAACGTCATGATCCTGTGGAACGGCGAGCAGCTGCAGGATCTGCCGATCGCGCGAGCGGCCTGAGCGACGCGCCGACGGGACCATCGCTCCGAAGAGACCTCCTGTGCAGGCAACTCAGGATGGGGTGGCGGCTGGAATGAAGCCGAAAACTTGGTCGGGCAAACGAGCACGCGCCCCTTTCCCGGATCTCCTTCCGCTGACGCTCCAGTCGTCCGGGAAAGGAGGAGGGGGCGGGAAGGGCTTGCCTCCACGCCGCTTCCGCGACGAACCCATACCGGCTTCGTCGGACAAGGCCCTGAGGTCAGCAGCCGATGCAGATGTCCCGCACCACCTTCAGTCCCTTGATCCCCGTGAGTTGCTGGTTCGGGAGGCTCCGGGTCTCCGGCGGCCTGGGGGCGACCGGGGCCGGAACGGTGCCCGTCGTCTCGGGCTTCCGGGGCACGAAGGCGGAGCCGTCCGGTCGGGGCGGCACGTAGGCGAAATAGATGTCCGACGTGCCGGCGGGAGGCGCAGCCGGGGCGGGGGTCTGCGCCAGCGACCCGCTCGGGACGGCGAGCACCACGCCGAGAGTCAGGAGGGCCGGGGTGATCCACATGATCGACCTCGAGACGGCCGGCGCGGTGTTCGGCTTCTGCCGGTCCTGCACCAGCGGTTCCGTCGGCTCGGGCCTGCCGGTCGGGTCGACCGTCCGCCGTCCGGGGCCGGCCTCCACTGGGCCCTTGCTCTCATCGACGCGGGTGGCGGACGAGGTCGGGCTCGCGCCCTCCGGAAGGGCGCGCGGCTCCTCCGCGGCCTGGACCGGAGCCGCTCCGCTCTGCGCCAGCACCGCACTCGCCGTCGTGATCCGCATGGAGCCTCCTGCCAGTGCCGTACCGGAGGGCAACGAGCGGGACTCGATCAGGTTCGCGTATCGGGCGATCGGCTCTCGCGCGTTCTGGCCGCCAGGAATACCAGTTCGGCGCACGAGAGCGCAGAACAATAACGGGTTAGGGCCGCGCGATCGACCGCGGCCCTCGGCGCGCCGCCGGCACCTACGGCAGCGCCGCCGTGAAGACGCGCTCGATCGCCACCGCCCCGGCGCGCATCACCCGGAAGGTCGCCGTGTAGGGGCCGGACGCCCAGCCGTCCGGTGGGCGCCTGCGGCCCGCGAACAGCAGGGACTCGGCCCGGGGCCGCAGGAGCGGCGCGGCCTGGTTCTCGGCGAGCACGCGCCCGTCCGGCCCCGTCACCGTCAGCCGCTGCACGTCGCCGGTGTCGAGGCCGATCGCGTGCACGAACGCGACCAGCGCCGCCGCGTCCCGTCCGGGCCGGCGCGTCGCCTCGCTCTCGACGGCATCCTGGGTGACCGGCCCGTCCGCGAAGCCTGCCGTGAGCACGGCCCCGGCCTGATAGGCCAGCGCCGCCCGGACGGGCTCTTCCCACACGGTCTCCGCCGTCGCGGCCTCGGGCCGGCAGCCGTCTGCCGCGAGGCCGGGCGCGAAGGGATCGACCACCGTGCCGTGGCGGCGCAGCGTGAGGTGCAGGTGCGGAAACTCGGTCGCGCCCGAAAAACCCACCTGCGCGATCGGCTGGCCGGCCGTCACTGTCTCGCCGGGCCGCACCCGCACGCTGCCCTTGGCGAGATGGCAATACTGCGTCTCGTAGCCGTCCGGGTGCGCGATCACGAGGCCGTTGCCGCATTCGCGGCCCGCCACCGCCGCACGGCCGACCTCGCGCAGGGAGCGGTCCTCCGCGTCGTTGCGGGTGCGCAGGACGCGACCGCCCGCGGCGGCGAGCACCGTCCCCGGTTCGCGGGCCGCGAGCGCGCGCGTGGCCAGCCGGAAGTCGGTCCCGTCGTGACCATCGTAGGTCCGCGAGCCGCAGGTGTGGTCGCGCGCGCCGGCCGAGGGGTCGTGATCGACGTAGTGCTGCACGAAGCAGGTCCGGCCCGGTTCGCAGGCGAGCGGCAGGCGCAGCCGGAACGGCTCGGCGAGCGCCGCGGCCGGACACCACGAGAGGGCCAGGAGGAGGGTCAGGAGGAGGGCCGAGCGAAGGCGGGTCATCCGGTCACGCTGCTCCGGGGCAGGCGGTGAGCGGCACCGCGATGGGCCAGACGCCCGGCACCCGCCCCCACGTCCCGCCGGACAAACCCGTCATCGGCCCGGGGCGTCCGGCGCGCGATCAGCGCCGCGCCGCGGACCGCCGGGTCTCCCGCACCGATTTCCGGTCCTCGTCGAGCTGCGTCAGCAGCGCGGCCAGGCGGGGATCGAGCTGCTCGTCGAGCACCGGATCGTAGAGGATCTGCAGCTCCCGCCCCAGCCGCTCCCGCGTCGCCGCATCGAGGATCGGCCCGCCGCTGCTGGGGTGGGGTTCCGCGCGTGCCTGGGGGGCTGACTCGGCCATGGCCTCTACATGGCGGACGGGCCGCCGCCGGCAAGTGTCGAAACGACCGGCCGGCGACGATCGCGCCGGCCGAAGGGGACCTGGAACTGCGCCTCCGAAGGGCGCCTCAGGCGGCCCGGACCGTGCCGAGGAAGCGCGCGACCTCGGTGGTCAGCTGATCGGACTGGCGCGAGAGTTCCGAGGCGGCGGCGAGCACCTGGGCGGCGGCCGCGCCCGTCTCCTCCGCGGCGCCCGCGACGTGCGCGATGTTGCTCGTCACCTCGCTGGTGCCCTGCGCCGCCTGGGCCACGTTGCGCACGATCTCCTGGGTCGCCGCCCCCTGCTCCTCCACGGCCGCCGCGATGGACGAGGAGACCGCGTTGATCTCGCGGATGCGCTCGGTGATCCCGCCGATGGCCGCGACCGCCCCGCTGGTCGATCCCTGGATCCGGCCGATATGGCCGCCGATCTCCTCCGTGGCGCGCGAGGTCTGCGCCGCCAGATCCTTGACCTCGGCGGCGACCACCGCGAAGCCGCGGCCGGCCTCGCCGGCGCGCGCCGCCTCGATGGTGGCGTTGAGCGCCAGCAGGTTGGTCTGGCCGGCGATGGTGGCGATGAGGCCCACGACGTCGCCGATCCTGCTCACCGCCGCCGAGAGCTCCTGCACGAGACGGCCGGTCTGGTCCGCCTCGGAGACGGCGGCCTGGGCCAGCGATGCGGAGCCGGCCACCTGCCGGGCGATCTCCTGCACGGAGGCGCCGAGTTCCTCGGCCGCCGCCGCCACCGTGCCGACGTTCGAGGCCGCCTGTTCCGCCGCGGCGGCCGCGCCCGTGGACTGGCCCGCCGTGTGCCGCGCCGTGCCCGTCATGCTCTGGGCCGTCGCCTGCAGCTCGGTCGCGGACGACGAGACCATGCCGACGATCCCGCCGATGGCCTGCTCGAAGGCATCGGCCATCTGGCGCATCCCCGCCTTGCGCTGCTCCTCCGCGGCCAAGCGGGCCTCGGCCGTCTCGACCTCCAGCGCGCGCATCCGGATCAGGCCGTCCTTGAAGACCTGCACGGCGCCGGCCATGTCGCCCAGCTCGTCCCGGCGATCGGCGCCCGCGACCGAAACGCCGAGATCGCCGTCCGCGAGGCGCCGCATCGCCCGGGTCATGCCCGTCAGGGGCTTGGTGACGCGCCACCGCACGACCGCGAACCCGGCGATGGCCAGCATCCCGGCGAGCGCCAGGAGGGCGAGGCGCACCTGAAGCTCCCTCACGGCCGCCTCGTACCGCTCCTGCGCGTGCGCATGCGCGATCGCCATCGCGGCGGTCGGGATCGCCGCCAGCGCGTCGAGGCCCTGGTTGCCGAGCCGGTCGAGATCGTCGTTGCCGACCGAGGGAGGCCGCTTGGCCGCGACATCCTCGTAGGCCGCCTTGCGCATCCGCTCGTAGGTCTCGAACACGGTGGTGCCGGCCGACTTCGCCAGCGCCGTCAGGTCGGCGGGGGCCCCCGGACGCGCGAGCAGTTCGGTGAGCACCGCCCATTGCGAGAGTGCGCGACCGCGCAGATCCGCGATGGTGCGGTCGAGCGCCGGCGAGAGGTCGCCCTTGGCGCGGGCCTCGGCGAGCGTCGTGCGCTCGAGGCCGATGCCGTCGCGGGTCAGCCAGGCGGCCTGCTTGATCGCCATGAGCTCGGCCGTCTCGACGTCGACCATGCGGATGGCCTCGCCGAGCGCCACCGACATCTTCTCCAGCCGGTCGATGACGTCCGTCGCCGCCGCGTTGAACTCCCCGCTCAGGCCCGGGCGCCTCTGCTCCACAGGCACCCGGAGGGCGGCGTCCGCCTCGGTGCGGAGCGTGGCGAGCCGGGCGACGCTGCCCGACAGGCCGGCGGCGATCTCGGCCTTGCCGCCCGTGCAGTCGATGGTGCCGCAGAGGTCGAGGACGCGGGCGATCGCCGGATCGGCCTTCTGACGGGCCGTGGCCAGCATGGTGAGGAAGGCGTCGGAGGCGGGCTGCTTGGCGCCGAGCGCCACCCGCGTCGGACCGCGCTGGACCCGCGAGTTCTGGAGCGCCGCGAAGACCTCGCGGCCGGCCTCGGTCACCGCCACGACCCGCTGGCTGTCGCGCAATCCCCGGATCTCGCCGACGACCGGGACGCCGAGCGCCGCGACGCCGAGCACCGTCATGGCCCCGAAGAGCCCCTGAAGGGTCGTCCCGATCCTTGGTGAAAAGCCGCGCACCGTCATCACTCGCATCACCCGCTCGGGGCCTCTTACAACCGCAATCAAATTGCACGCTGCACGAGAAGCCTGAAGGTTTGCTTGCGATGTCGCGGTTCTGGTCGTCGGACAGCGCCGCCCGCACGACGGGTGCGCGGGCGGCGCTGCCGGAGGATCACACGCTCGGACGGGACTCGCCCGCGCTGGCGAGGCGGCCGCTGCTCGCGCCGCCATACGTGTCGAAGCCGAAGCGCCGGAAGCCGCGGCCGAAGCCGCGCCCGCCGTGGAAGCGGTGGAACTTGTAGAACCGTCCGCCGTGGAAGCCGTGCTTGTGGAAGCCGCCGTGGTAGCCTCCGCCGTGATACCCGCCGAAGCCGCGGGCTTCCGCGGACCCGGCGAAGCTGACAGCCGCGATGCCCGAGATCAGGGCGGCACCGAAAATCGTCTTGACCATCTCTTGCTCCTTCTCTTGCGAGGTGAGAGCAGGATGCGGGGCGCGGCCGGCGCCTTCCGTGAAGCGGATCACACGGACGCCGTCGCGGTCGCCCGAAGCCTTGGCCAGCCCCTCAGTTCAGCAGGCGGTTCGCGCGCAGGCGCGCCACGGCCATGTCGACGAAGCTGCGCACCTTGGCCGGCGCCTGCCGGCCCTCCGGGGAGAGGACGTGGATCGGCAGCGGCGGCGGCTCGTGGTCGGCGAGCACGATCTGGAGCCGCCCGTCCCGCAGGGCCGAACCGATCTGGTAGTGCAGCACCCGCGTCAGTCCCCAGCCCGCCAGGGCGGCGGAGATGCAGGCCTCGTTGGTGTTGCTCTGCAGGGTGGGGTGGATGGTGACCCGCTGATCCCCCGCGAACCGCCATTCGGGCGACGCGAAGGCGCCGGTCGAGATCGCGATGCGGTGATCCTTCAGATCCGTCGGCGTCGTCGGAACGCCGTGCCGCTCGAAATACCCGGGCGAGCCGCAGATGACGCGGCGGACCGAGCCGACCCGGGCGGCCGCGAAGCCGGAATCCGGCAGGTGGCCGATGCGGACGGCGACGTCGATGCCTTCCTCGAGGATGTTCACCTGGCGGTCGACGAAGAGCGTGCGCGCCGCCATGGTCGGGTAGGCGTCGAGATAGTCGGTGACGATGGGCAGGACATGCATCTGCCCGAACAGGACCGAGGCCGTGATGGCCAGCGTCCCGGACGGCGTCGCGTAGGAGCCGGCGGCGGCAGCCTCGGCCTCGACGATGTCGGCCAGGATGCGCCGGCAATCCTCGACGTAGCGGCGGCCCGCCTCCGTCAGCTTCACCGAGCGCGTGGTGCGGACGAACAGCCGGGCGCCGATCGCCGCTTCGAGCCCGGCCACCGCACGCGTCACGGCCGGCGGGCTCATGTGCAGATGGCGCGCTGTCTCGGCGAAACTCGCCGTCTCCGCGACCTTCACGACGATACGCATGGCCTGCCACCGGTCCATCACGATCCTCTCTGCCGCCATCCGGGCCAGGGTCACCGGACGATCGCGAGGGATAAAGCCGTTGTCGGCCCCGCGTCTCGGGTCGAGGGGCAGCGATCAACCGTGATGCGGTCCCCGCGGCTCGATGGCGGGAAAGGCGGTGAAATGCCCCGCGAATCCTTCGATCGCGCGGCAGACCTCGTCGGCGATGCCCAGCCGGACCGCCCGCGCGCGCTCGGCCCGGCGCTCATCCTCGCTCCCGCGCGTCGCGACGGTCAGGGCCACGGCCCGCGCCGTCAGGGCGCGCGGCTCCCGCGGGAGGCGGGGGTTTCCGGTTTCCGTGCAAACCCTCCCCCTCGCCGAACGAAGCGCGGGATCCCAATGGGATGGCCGCTGAGACAGTCTCTGCCATGCAGCCTCCCTATCAAGCGTCCGCCAGGAGCGCGGGGGCGTCCGCCGCCCGTCTCGCCCCTGCACCAGACCCGCCGTCATGCCGTCGTGGACCGTTGGCAGGCCAACGCTTCGTCCGCTGAGATTCGTGTTCTGCCGCAGGTTCTTGTTGCAAAACCGGCGGTCACTTTTGCGAAACCTGCTTAGAAGCCGAATTCACTGAGACCCGGATGGTCGTCCGGCCGCCGGCCCAGCGGCCAGCGGAACTTGCGGTCCGCCTCCGCGATGGGATGCTCGTTGATGCTGGAATGCCGAACGCGCATCAGCCCGTCCTCGGCGAACTCCCAGTTCTCGTTGCCGTAGGCCCGGAACCACTGGCCGCTGTCGTCGTGGTACTCGTAGGCGTACCGCACGGCGATGCGGTTGCCCGCGAACGCCCAGAGCTCCTTGATGAGGCGGTAATCCAGCTCGCGGTTCCACTTGCGGGTCAGGAACGCCTCGACGTCCTGCCGGCCGTTCAGGAACTCGACGCGGTTCCGCCAGCGCGTGTCGGTCGTGTAGGCCAGGGTGACCTTGGCCGGATCGCGGCTGTTCCAGCCGTCCTCGGCGAGGCGGACTTTTTCGATGGCGCTCCGTTCGTCGAAGGGCGGCAGCGGCGGGCGGGACATGGATCGTCTCCTTGCTGAGGTTGGTGGGCGGGAGCACGCGGCACGACGAGGACGAGAGACTTGGCGCTGCATCCGATAGCCTCGCGACCGGATGCAGAGCTAGAGGGCGAGCTGGATCCGGTCCGCATCCTCGGCCGGCACCGCCGAGCAGATCAGCACCTCGTCCTCCGCCACGGGCGCGCTCGTCTCGCGGACATACGTCACCGCTCCGGCGAGCAGCTTGGTGCGGCAGGTCCCGCAACTCCCGGTCCGGCAGCTGAACTCGGGGCTGAGCCCCCGCGCCTCCGCGAGGTCGAGCAGGGTTCCGGATTCGGGCGTCCAGCGCGCCTCCTTGGTGGAGTCGATGAAGGACACCGGGACCGGCCGTGTCGCGGGCGGCCGGCGCGTCGGCGCGGTCGCGGCGGCCGGGAGGCTCCGCACCAGCGAGGAGGGACCGAACGCCTCCGCGTGGATGCGCTCGTCCGCGATGCTGTAGCCGCGCAGGCCGTCGTAGAGCGCTTGCGCGAAGGCCGGCGGTCCGCAGAGATAGAAGTCGTAATCGGCGAAGGGCAGGAAGCGGGTCAGGAGCGCCATGTCGATCCGCCCGGCGGCGTCGTAATCGATGCCCTCCGTGCCAACGCCGTCCCCGACCACGCGCACGATCCGCACCGCGCCCTGCGCGGCCTCCGCGAGCTGCGCCAGCTCAGCCTCGAAGGCGCGATCCGCCGTCGAACGCACGGCATGGACCAGCGTGGTCGGGCGGACGCGTCGCGTGCGCAGCCCCTCGTAGACCACGTGCTGCAGCATCGCGAGGAGCGGCGTGATGCCGACGCCGCCGGCCAGCAGCACCGCCGGCCGCGTCTCGCGGGCGTCGAGGGTGAAGGCGCCGCCCGGCGCGCGGGCCTCGATGATGTCGCCGACCCGGATCGTGTCGTGCAGGTGGCGCGACACCGCCCCGTCCCGCTTGACGCTGATGCGGTAGAAGCCGTCCGAGGGCGCCACCGACAGCGTGTAGGTCCGGATGACCGGCCTGTCCGACCCGGGAAGGGTCAGGCGGATCGGCAGGTGCTGCCCCGCCTGGTGCGGGATCAGGCCGGCACCGTCGTCGGCTTCCAGGTGGAACGAGCGGATCGCGCGGCTCTCGTCGACGATCCGCGTCACCCGGAGCGGTCGCCAGCGCGCGGCGAGCCTGGCCGCCCGGACGTGGTCGGCCGCCTCCCGCCAGTCGCCGGTCATCAGCGAATTGGGCGACCAGCCCTCGGCCCGGAAGGTCCAGCGCAGCGGGAGGGCGCCCGGCCGGCGCACGACCCGGCGCGGCCGGAAGGTCCAGAGACGCTCGGCGCCCTGAAACCCCGCGATCTCGGGCGAGTCGAGGATCACCGCGGCATCGCCCGTCATCTGCAGGAGATCGCCCGTCTCGAAGTCCGCGAAGACGAGCCCGGCCTTGCCGTTGAGCAGGATGTTGCCGAGCGTGGCGAAGAAGAGGTTGCCGGCGAAATCCGGGATCGTGAGCGTGCCGTCCGCGGCGATGCGGACGAAGCCCGCCTTGCCGCCACGGTGCGAGACGTCGACCTGGCGGCGCTCCTCGCGGTCGGCATAGGAGGCGACGAAGAAGGTGTCCGCGGATTCGATCACCGCCCGCGCCGCCGCATCGAGCCCGGAAGTTTCCTCGACCGCGCCCGGGAAGGGCTCGTGCGGATCCCGGACGAACGCGGCGTCGCGCAACTGGATGTATTGCGGGCAGTTGCCGAAGCTCTGGTCCACCGCGACATGCAGGGCGCCCTGCGCCGTGCTCCGGACGATCCCGTTCAGCCGGTTGCGGCGGCGGGTGTGGAGCTCGATGCCGAGCAGGCCGATGGCGTCGCCGTCCCGCGTGCCCTCGGCGGCCGGATCGCCGGGATCGGGCCGCGCCCGGATGTCGAGGGTCTGCGCCGTGGGCGAGGCGATGAAGCCGGGCCGCCCGGCCAGGAGGGTGGCCCAGGCATCGCCGCGTCCGTCGACGCTGCCCAGGACGATGAAGGGGATCTGCGCGAAGAACGCGCGGTGCTGGTCGGGCATGTAATTTCGCACCACCCGCTGGCCGACCGCCTCCATCCGCTCGGCGACGCCGACCTTCTCCTGAAGGGCTTTCTCGCCGGCGTGCCACGTGGCCAGCGTCCCCATGGACATCGCATCAGCCATGACCGCTCTCCCGTCCGGTTCGGTCCGGCGCGCCGGCAGCGGCGCGCCCGGACCCGCATGGTCACGCCGCGGCCACGAGGCCGGCGGGGGTTCGGGCGAAGAGCACGAAGCCCGGCAGGGCCTCGATCCGGCGCAGGAAGGCGTTGACGGCGGGATACCCCGACAGGTCGACATTGCCCTCGGGCGCCTGCGCCACGTAGCTGTAGAGCGCGACGTCGGCGATGGTCGGGTGCTCGCCGACGAGCCAGTCGCGATCCGCGAGATGGGTCTCCAGCCGGCGCAGCAGCGTGTGGGCGCGGCCGATCACCTCCTCGGGGTTGAAGGGCGCGCCGAACACGGTGACGAGGCGCGCCGCTGCCGGGCCGTACGCGACCTCGCCGGCCGCCACCGACAGCCAGCGCTGCACGGCCGCCTGGCCCTGCACATCCTCCGGCAGCCAGTCGGTCCGGCCGAGCTTGCGCGCCACGTAGACCAGGATGGCGTTGGAATCCGAGACGATCGTGCCGCCGTCGTCCAGCACCGGCACCTGACCGAACGGGTTGAGGGCCAGAAAATCCGGCGTCCTGTGGGCGCCCGCCTTGAGGTCGACCTCGATGAGCTCGTGCGGCACGCCGAGCAGCGCGAGGATCAGGCGCGCCCGGTGCGCGTGGCCCGACAGGGGATGGTGGTAGAGCTTCATGATCGTCTGTCCCGATTGGCCTGGACGGGGATCGTCCCGATCCGTCCGGACAGGGTGATGTGATCGGCCGATACCGGGAATGCTCGTTCTCGGCAGTTCATTGTTGCCGGTAGCGGAATAGTCACCGTCGACCTTGTCGAGCAGGCTCACGTGCCGGCCCTGCTCCCGGACGACTGAAACAACGTGGAAGGAGATCCGGGAGCCAGCGCAAGATGGCGCGAAGCGTCCGTCCGCCTCCAGCGGTGCGGATGCGGAGACGCTCCGCGACGGTTCTTCGCCCTGGTTCCCGGATTTCCTTCCGCTGACGCTTCAGTCGTCCGGGAGAAGGGGAGGGGGTGGGAGCGGGCTGTTCCACCGCTCAGCAGCGCCCGAAAGCTGTCAGCCAGATTCGTGAGTGGCGGGGAGGACCGGCCCGGGGCTCACCCCACCGGCGAAGTCTTCTCGTAACAGGCGACCAGCAGCTCAGTGAGAATCCTCACCTTCGGTGCGGGGTGCTGGTCCGGCGGGCGGACGACATAGATGCCGGCCGGCGGCGGCGGATAGCGCCTCATCACCGGCACGAGCGCGCCGGAGACCAGGAAGTCATGGGTCAGGCCATCCGGGAGATAGGCGATCCCGAGGCCGGCCGCCGCGGCCGCCACGAGAGCGGTGCCGTTGTCGGCCTTGAACCGGCCTTGCGGGCGAACCGTGATGATCCGGTCGCCGTCCAGGAGCTGCCAGGACTCGGTGCCCTGCAGGAGGGCCTGATGCGTCAGCAATTCGTCCGGCGTTTCGGGCGACCCGTGGGCTTCGACATAGCCTGGGCTCGCGACGAACTTGCCGTAGATCGGCCCGACGCGTCGTGAGAGCAGATTGGAATCGGGAAGATAGCCGATCCGGATCGCGCAATCATAACCCTCCGCGATGAGATCGACGAAGCGGTCGGTGTAGCAGGTGTGGATGTGAAGCTGAGGATGGCGCCGCGCCATGTCGGCGATGACGGACGCGAGGTGAGTCGGACCGAAGGACAGCGGTGCCGCGATGCGCAGGCGGCCACGCAGGTCGCCGGCCGGCAGGATCGTTTCCCGTGCCGAATCGATCTCGGCGCAGGCTCTGGCGGCGTAGTCCCGGAAGGTGGTCCCGGCTTCCGTCAGCGCCGCGCCGCGGGTGGTGCGTGCCAGAAGCTGCACGCCGAGTTCCGCTTCGAGCCGGATGAGCCGCCGGCTGACGACGGATTTCGAGACGCCGAGCCGCCGCGCGGCGCCCGACACACCCCCGGCATCGGCAACCTCCACGAACGTCCGCAGCTCGTCGATATCCACGTCGGCGTTCCCCGTTGCGCGACACAGAGTGGCCCGAACGCGCACTACCGTACCGTGAGTGGGAATGACAGGGATCGCCTGCGCAGCGCACAGCCGGCGCACGCCTTTCGCGCATCAGCCTCGCTCACACCGGCAGCACAGGATGATCATGACCTTTCGCAACGGTCTCAGCTCGCTTCTTCGGCCCGAAGACTCGGTGCTCGTTCTGATCGACCATCAGCCCTACCAGCTCGCGAACGTGAACAGCCACGAACCGCAGATGGTGATCAACAACACGGCGGGTCTGGCGAAAGCCGCCAAGGCCTTCGGCGTGCCGACGATCCTGACGACCGTTCTCGCCGAGCGGGGCGGGCTGCTCTTCCCCCAGATCACCGACGTCTTTCCCGGCCAGGAGGTGATCGATCGGACGTTCATCAACACCTGGGAAGACAGGAAGGTCGTGGATGCGGTCAAGGCCACGGGCCGCACGCAACTGGTCATCGCGGGGCTGTGGACCGAGGTCTGCGTCGCGATGCCGACGATCCAGGCGCTCGGCGAGGGCTGGGACGTGACGGTGATCACGGATGCGTCGGGGGCGGTCTCGGTCGAGGCCCACCAAGTCGCCATCCAGCGCATGATCGCCGCCGGAGCGAACATGATGACGTGGCTGGCCCTGGCGGCGGAATGGCAGCGCGACTGGGCCCGGACCGAGCAAGCCGTCGCGCTGACGGAGGTGATCACGCAGCATGCGGGCGGGAGCGGCATCGCGTTCCTATGGGAGCAGCAGCTACTCAACACGCCCGTCCCCGCCAGGGCGGGATGATCGCGGCGGGGATGGCGAGCCCTCGACCGAGGCACCGCGGCATGCGGTCGGCTGAGCGGACCTCGTCATTCCCTCGTCGAAGGGCTACCCGGACCGGCGCGGCGGCCGAGCCCGATCCGCCGCGTCACGCCGCCTCCCCGGAGAGGATCGGGTAGTCGGTGTAGCCCTTCGCGCCGCCGCCGTAGAAGGTGGCCTTGTCGGCCGGGTTCATCGCCGCGCCGGACTTCAACCGGGCGACGAAGTCGGGCGTGGACAGGACGAGCTGACCGTAGGATTCGAGGTCGGCGCGGCCCGCGGTGATGTCCGAACCGACATCCTGCAGCGCGCGGCCCGGCCGGTTGACGATCAGGGCACGGCTCCAGAGGCGGCGGATGTCCGCCAGGAGCGCCTCGTTCCCCAGATGCATGACGTGGATGTAGGCCAGGCCCGCCCGGTCCAGTTCCCCGACGAGGTGGCGGTAGAGGTCCGGCGCCTCGGGACCCTCGTCCAGGCTGCCGAGCGTGGCGCCGGGCGACAGGCGGATGCCGGTGCGCTCGCCGCCGATCTCCGCCGCGACCGCGCGCGCCACCTCGATGGCGAAGCGCGCCCGGTTCACGATGCCGCCGCCGTAGCGGTCCGTCCGCAGGTTGGCGTTCGGGGCGAAGAACTGCTGGACGAGGTAGCCGTTGGCCCCGTGGATCTCGACGCCGTCGGCGCCGGCCTCGACCGCGCGGCGGGCCGCGTGCCGGAAGTCGTCGACCGTGCGGGCGATCCCGTCGAGGCTCAGCGCTCGCGGCGCGGGGATGGGCTGCAGGCCCGCCAGGGTGAACATCTGATCCGCCGGCGCGACCGCGGAGGGCGCCACGCCGGGGGCGTGGCCGGGCGTGTTGTCCGGGTGCGCCATGCGGCCGACATGCATGAGCTGGATGAAGAGGCGCGACCCGGCCTCGTGCACGGCCGAGGTCACCTGCCGCCAGCCGTCGACGTGCCGGTCGGTGTAGAGGCCGGGGGTGAAGATGTAGCCCTGCCCCTCCGCGGAGGGTTGGGTGCCCTCGCTGACGAGGAGGCCGAGGCCGGCGCGCTGCGCGTAGTACGCGGCGGCCAGCGGGCCCGGCGTGCCGTCGGGCTCGGCGCGGCTGCGGGTCATGGGCGCCATGACGAGCCGGTTCCTGAGGGCCGCACGGCCCAGCGTGATCGGAGTCCAGATGTCGGTCACGGTGCTCTCCTGAGGATCCATGCGGGCGCTGGCCCGGTTCGGAGCCTTGACGTACTGTTCCGTACCGACGACCGAAAGGCCGTCATCCGGAACGGAGTGGTCCATCGATGGAACGGCCGGACATGGTTGCCCTGGCGGGCTTCGTCGCGGTCGCGCGGGAGGGCGGCCTGAACGCCGCGTCGCGCCGGACGGGCATCCCGAAGGCGACGCTGTCGCGGCGGGTCCGCGACCTGGAGGCGGGGATCGGGCTGCCCCTGGTCTCCCGCGGCGGCACCCGCCTCGACCTGACCGAGGACGGGCGCGCCCTTCTCGCCCGCGCCGCCCCGCTCCTGGCCGATCTGGATGCGCTCTGGACCGAGACGCGGGACTGGAGCGGGCAGGTGCGCGGCAGGCTGCGCGTCAGCATGCCGGTGCTGCTGGCGCGGTTCGGCATGGGCGAACTCGTCGCCCGCTTCGTGCGGACCTATCCGGCCGTCGAACTGGAGATCGACGTCAACGATCGCTTCGTCGACCCGGTGAGCGAGGGCTACGACGTCGTGGTCCGGGCCAATCCCTCGCCCGATACCGGCCTCGTCGGGCGCCTGTGCCTGCGCACCCGCAGCGTACTGGCCGCCGCGCCGGGCGTGGCCCGGCCCGCGGGGCCCGACGAGCCCGTCGACGCGGTGGTCCTGTCGGCCGGGCGCGGCCCGTCGACCTGGACCGTCCTCGGTCCGGCGGGCGAGCTCACGGTGACGCCCCGAGAGGTTCTGCGGTGCTCGTCGATGATGCTGGTCCACGAGGCGGTCCTGGCCGGCGCCGGGGCGGCGCTCCTGCCCGCATGGCTGATCGAGGGCGACGTGGCGGCCGGTCGCCTCACGGCCTGGGGCAGCGTCCCCAACCGGGACATCGAGGTCTGGGTCCTGCACCCGCCGGGCGGTGTGACCAGCCCGAAGGTGAGGGCCTTCGCCGACTTCCTGGTCGAGCGCTTCGCGCGATCGCGAGCGATGTCCGATCGCGCCCACGACGCATCCGGCGAGGACCGGCGCGGCCCGCGGCGGGAGGACGGCAGGGCGTGAGACCGGCACGGGAGCGGCGCCGGATCCGCCGCCCGTGCCTCAGCCATGCATTCGTTTTTCGCGAAGGGTCCTTCAGTCTTTTCGGCGTTGCCGAATTGTCGGATCCGAAAAATCCTGCGGCCGAACGAATGGTACCAGGGGTGGAAGCGCGTGATCCGGCACAAGGTGTTCATCGACGGACGTTGGATCGCTCCGGCCAGCGGCGATTACCTGCCCACGCACGATCCGAGCACCAACGCGGTGATCGCCGCGATCCCGCGCGGCGGACAGGCCGATATCGACGCGGCGGTGGCGGCCGCGCGTGCGGCGCTCGCCGGCGAATGGGGGGCGCTGGATGCCGTGTCGCGCGGGCGTCTGCTCACCCGTCTGGGTCAGCTGATCCTCGACAGGCTGGACGAACTCGCGGAGATCGAGGCGGCCGATACCGGCAAGCCGATGAAGCTGGCGCGCAACGACATCCGCGTCACCGCCCGCTACTTCGAGTACTACGGCGGGGCCGCCGACAAGGTCCACGGCGACACCATCCCGTTCCTGACCGGCTATCAGGTCATCGTCTTGCGCGAGCCGCGCGGCGTGACCGGCCACATCATCCCCTGGAACTACCCCGCCTCGATGTTCGGCCGCACGCTGGGGCCGGCGCTCGCGACGGGCAACGCCTGCGTGCTCAAGCCCGCGGAGGAGGCCTCGCTCTCCTGCTTGCGCTTCACCGAACTGGCCGAGGAGGCCGGCTTCCCGCGGGGAGCGATCAACCTCGTGACGGGGCTGGGCGAGGAGGCGGGGGCCACCCTGTCGAGCCATCCCGGCATCGACCTCCTGTCCTTCACGGGCTCACCCGAGGTCGGCGTGCTGGTGCAGCAGGCGGCGGCGCGCAACCACGTCCCCTGCGTGCTCGAACTCGGCGGGAAATCGCCGCAGATCGTGTTCGCGGATGCCGACCAAGAGAAGGCCTGCGAGATCATCGTCGGCGCGATCGTCCAGAACGCCGGGCAGACCTGCTCGGCCGGCTCCCGCGTCCTCATCGAGCGCGCGATCTACGAGCCGTTCATGGCCAAGCTCGCCGCGCGGATGTCCGCGACGCGGGTCGGCTACCCGGCTCAGGATCTCGATTGCGGTCCGGTGATCAGCCAGGTCCAGCGCGAGCGCATCCGGGGCTTCCTCGAACGGGCCGAGGCCGACAGGGTCGAGGTCGTCGCCCAGGGCGCGATCGATCCGGGCGTGGACGAGCAGGGCTACTTCGTGCGCCCGACGCTGTACGGCGCGGTGCCGCGCGACCACGAACTGGCGCGCGAGGAGGTCTTCGGACCGGTCCTCGCCGCGCTCCCCTTCGAGGATGAGGCGGATGCCGTCCGCCTCGCCAACGGGACGGAATACGGCCTCATCGCCGGCGTGTGGACCCGCGACGGCGGTCGCCAGCTGCGCCTCGCCAAGGCCCTGCGGGTCGGGCAGGTCTACGTCAACGGGTACGGCGCCGGCGGCGGCGTCGAGCTGCCCTTCGGCGGGTTCGGCAAGAGCGGCCACGGGCGTGAGAAGGGCTTCGAGGCCCTGCGCGAGTACACGGTCGCCAAGACCGTGGTGATCGACCACCGCACGTAACGACAGAACGACAAGAGATCTAGGGACGGACCATGAAGAAGCTACTCGCCGCCGTCGCGGCGGCCGCACTGCTGGTGGTCGCGGCGAATCCGGGCCTGGCCCAGACGAAGGCGCGGCTCGGCCACGTCTTCGCACCCGGCAACGCCGCCGACGAGGCCAGCAAGGCGTTCGCCCGGCTGGTGAAGGAGCGAACGAAGGGCGAGATCGACATCGCGGTCTTCCCCAACAGCCAGCTCGGCAGCGACGAGGCGCTGGGCCGGGACGTCGGCCGGGGGGCGGTGGAGTTCGCCTTCCTCAACCCCGGCTCGCTGACCGGCCTCGATCCGCTGCTGGACATCCACTACCTGCCCTACATCGTCACCACCGACGCCGAGGCGGACAGGATCTTCTACAATCCCGACGGGATCCTGCAGCGCACCCTGACCGAGACGCTGGCCAAGCACCGCATGGTGGCGCTCGGCTTCTTCGAACTCGAATTCCGCGCCGTCACCAACTCGAAGCGGCCGGTGCGCACCGTCGAGGATCTCAAGGGCCTGAAGATCCGCGTTCCCGGCTCGGCCGCGATCCGGAGCTTCTTCGAGATCGCCGGCACCCAGGCCGTGACGATGCCCTTCAACAACCTCTTCGTGGCCCTTCAGCAGGGCACGGTGGACGGCCAGGACAACGGCGCGAGCATCACCTTCAACTCGCGCCTGTTCGAGGCCCAGCGCCACATGACGCTGACGAACCACGTCTACGCCATGGGCACGATCACGGTCAGCCAGCGCTTCTGGAGCGGTCTCAGCGAGGCCAACAAGGCCATCGTCAAGGCGGCGGCCGAGGAGGTGGCGCGCGACGAGATCAAGGCCAACCGCGCCGCCATCGCGGGCTTCATCGACAAGATGAAGGCGGCGGGCCTGGAGATCGTCACGCCGACGCCCGAGGCGATGGAGGGCTTCGTCAAGGCCGGCCAGGTGGGCTGGGAGCGGCTGACGCCCGTCTACGGCGAGGCGCGCATCTCGGCGCTCAGGAAGGAAGTCGACGCGGCCAGGGGCAAATGAGCCCGTGACCACTGAGCCCACGACCACCGAACCCATGACCACCGAACCCATGACGACGGAGACGCTCCTCGAGCCGGACGGCGCGCGGGCAACCCTGCCCACGCCCGGGAGCCTGCTCGGCCGTGCCATGCGGGTCGAACTCGTCCTGGCGCGGATCGAGACCGCCGTGGCGATCACCGCCCTGGCGGTGGCCATGCTGGCGGTCGCCGGCTCCATCGCCATCCGCGCCTTCGCCCTGCCCATCCCCGACACCGGCGAGTGGGCGCTCGTCGCCATGTCGCCGCTCACCTTCGTGGGCGCCGCCCTGTGCAGCCACCTGCACAAGCATCTCACCGCCGACATCGTCGAGACGCTGCCCGACGGCTGGCTGCGCCGCGGTCTCGATGCGCTGAGTTCGGGGCTCTGCTTCGTGTTCGGCGCCGTCTTCGTCGTGATCGCCTGGGACCTGTTCGACTACGCCTGGTCGTCCGGCGAGAAGCTGACCGATCTCGGGACGCCGGTGGCGGTGCCGGCCGGCTTCATGGTGGCGGGAGCCGGGCTGATCGCGCTCCACGGCGCGATGGATGTCTGGCGCGCCCTGGCCGGCCGGCCGCCGGGAGGAGCTGACCCGTGGCATTGACCACCTTCGTCCTGATGGGCGCCCTCCTGCTGGTCGGGGCGCCGCTCGCGGTCGCCTTCGGCCTGTCCATCTTCACGCTGATGGCGGGCTACGGCCTGACCACGACGGGCCTCAGCGGCATTCCCTACGAGGAGGTGTCGAACCACGCGCTGGTGGCGATCCCGCTCTTCATGCTGACCGGCGACCTGATGAACCGCTCCGGCATGGCGGGGGAGCTGATCGCGCTGTCCGACCTCGTGCTGCACCGGGTGCGCGCGGCCTTCGGCTACATCACGGTCGCGGCCTCGGCGATGATGGGGGCCATCACCGGCTCCTCCGTCGCCACCGTGGCCGCGGTCGGCGGCGTCGTCAGCCCCGAGATGCTCCGCCGAGGCTACCCGAACGGCTACACCGCCGCGCTCACCGCCTCGGCGGGCCTGCTCGGCGTGCTGGTCCCGCCGTCCATTCCCCTGATCCTCTACGGCGCGACGGTCGGCGTCTCGGTCTCCGACCTGTTTCTGGCCACGCTCCCGGCGGCCCTGCTCTTCAGCGCGCTCTTTCTCGTCGTCCACCGGCAGCTGTCCCGGCGGCTGCTGCGGAACGGCGTGGAGCTGCGGGCGGGCGAAGCGTCCAAGCTCACGGCGGGTCCGCCGCTGCCGCGCCGCGTCGTCGTCGCCCGCGCCACCTCGGCGCTGATGCTGCCGGTGCTGATCCTGGGCGGCATCTACGGCGGGGTCTTCACGCCCTCCGAGGCCGCCGCGGTCGGCTGCCTCTACGCGATCGGCGCTGCGCTGACGCGCCGCCTGCTCAAGCTCGACATGCTGGCCCAGTCCTTCCGCAGCGCCGTGGTCACGGGGGCCGGCATCCTCATCATCATCGCGATGACCGGGGTGTTCAACCGGGCGATGGTGCTCAACCAAGTGCCGCAGGACATCGCCGCCTGGGTGGCGACCTTCATCGACAGCCCGATCATCTTCCTGCTGATGGTGAACCTCGTCCTGCTGCTCGTCGGGACGTTCATGGAGACGAACGCCTCGATCCTGCTGATGGGGCCGCTGCTGGCGCCGGCCGCCCAGCGGTTCGGCATCGATCCGGTCCATTTCGGCATCGTGCTGGCGACCAACCTCGAGATCGGCCTGCTGACGCCCCCGATGGCCGCCAACCTCTACGTCGCGGCGCGCGCGGCCCGCTGCCGGATGGGCGACATGCTTCCCTATCTCGGGTGGTTCTTCCTCGTCGCCATCGTCGGCCAGCTCGTCCTGACCTTCGTCCCAGCCGTGACCCTGTGGTTCCGCTTCTTTAGGTGATCGAGATGTCTGACACGCCCCCGGCCGCGCCGCGCCCGCCCGCGCCCTCGCTGCCGCCCACCTCGCGCGCGGCGGTGCTGCGCCGGTTCGGCGAACCCGTAAAGATCGAGTGCGTGCCGGTGCCCTCCGGCCCCGAGCCGGGCGCGCTCATCGTCAAGACGACGGCCTGTTCGATCTGCGGCACGGACGTCCACCTGTCGCGCGGCAACCTCTCGCTGCAGGTCAACCTGCCGGTGATCCTGGGCCACGAGATGGTCGGTCGGGTGGTGGCGATCGGCGAGGGCGCGGACCGCGACAACGTCGGGCAACAACTCGCGATCGGCGACCGCATCCTGTGGACGCACACGGCCTGCGGCCATTGCTTCTACTGCACGGTCGCCCGCCAGCCCACGCTGTGCGAGAACCGGCGCGCCTACATGTACGAGAACATCGAGACGCCGCCCTACCTGCTCGGCGGATTCTCGGAGTACGGCTACGTCCTGCCGGAATCGGGCCGCGTGCGGGTGCCCGACAACCTCGACGATGCGGTGGCGAGCCTGTGCTCCTGCGCCTTCCGCTCGGTGATGAACGCCTTCGACAATCTCGGCCCGATCGACCCGTCCGAGCACGTCGCGATCCAGGGAGCGGGCCCGCTCGGCGTGCTCGCCGCGGCGGTGGCCCGGGTGGCGGGCGCCCGCACCGTCAGCGTGATCGGCGCCCCCGCCGCGCGGCTCGAACTGGCGCGGGAGTTCGGCGCGACGCACGTCTTCTCGATCGAGGGCACGACCCACGAGGAGCGGGCGACCGCGTTGCGCGCGCTCACGGACGGGCGCGGGCCCGACATGGTGCTGGAATTCACCGGGTTTCCGGACGCCTTCGGCCAGGGGCTCGACCTCGTGCGCAAGGGCGGGCGCTATCTCACGGTCGGCCAGCTCGGCGCGGGCGAGACGACCTTCAGCCCCTCCCTGATCGTGAAGAAGAACATCCGCGTCATCGGGTCCTTCTCGGGCGACGTGAAGTCCTACTGGAAGGCGCTGCAATTCGCCTCGGCCCATATCGACCGGATCCCCTTCGGCAGGATGATCACCGGCCGGTACGCGCTCGACGAGGTCAATCTCGCCCTGGAGCGGATGCACGCCCTGCAGGAGATCAAGCCCCTGATCGTGGTCGAGGAGCGCGCGCAGGCATGATGAAGACGATCAGCTACGCGCCGGACGCGAAGGGCCTGCTGGACGGCGTCCGCGTGGTGGACATGTCGCGGCTGGTGGCCGGCAACATGACGACGCACGTGCTGGCCGATTACGGCGCCGACGTCATCAAGGTGGAGCGCCCCGGCAAGGGCGACGACCTGCGCAACTGGCGCGTGGAGGGCATCGAGACCTTCTGGAAGGTCTACGCCCGGAACAAGCGCAGCATCGTGCTCGACATCCACCAGCCGGACGACCGCGAGACGCTGCTGCGCCTCATCGACAGCGCGCAGGTCCTGGTCGAGAACTTCGTGCCCGGCACGATGGAGCGCTGGGGCCTGGGCCCGCAGGATCTGCACCGGCGCAATCCCGGCCTCGTGATGCTGCGCGTCTCGGGCTGGGGCCAGACCGGCCCCTGGCGGCTCAAGCCCGGCTTCGGGACCCTCGTGGAGGCGATGTCGGGCTGGGCCTTCATGAACGGCCATGCCGACAAGCCGCCGACCCTGCCGCCGCTCGCCCTGGCGGACATGATCGCCGGCCTCTACGGCGCCGCCGCGACGCTCGCCGCCCTGCGGGCGGTCGAGCGGGGCGGCGCCGGGCAGGTGCTCGACCTGTCGCTGTTCGAGCCGATCCACGCGATGATCGGTGCGGAGGCCGCCCACCTCGCGCTCACCGGCGAGCCCACGATGCGGGCCGGCAACCAGTCGTCGCACACGGCCCCGCGCAACGTCTATGCCTGCGCGGACGGAGCCTACGTCGCCATGTCGGGCTCCATGCAGTCGATGGCCGAGCGCATCCTGGAGACGATCGGGCGGTCCGACCTCAAGAGCGATCCGCGCTTCGTCGACAACGCCGCGCGGGTGCGCAACCGGGACGCCCTCGACACCATCATCGCCGCCTTCGTCGCCGAGCGCAGCCAGGCGGAGAACCTCGCCCTGTTCGAGGCCGCGGGCGTCACGGTCGGCCCGGTCTGCTCGGTCGCCGACCTGATCGACCATCCCTTCGTCCACGGCCGCGAGGCGCTGGTCGCGGCGCCCGACGCGGAGATGACGCGCGTGCCGATGCCGAACGTCATCCCACGCTTCTCCGGCATGCCCCAGCCCTTCCGCCGGCCCGCCCCCCGGCTCGGCGAGCACACGGACGAGATCCGGCGCGAACTCGGCCTCACGGAAGGAGACCCGCGATGACCGCGAGGACCGGCACACGGACGGGCGCATGGCGCTCAATGCTGTTCATCCCCGCCCTCAACGAGCGCTTCCTCGCCAAGGCGGCGGAGCGGGGCGCGGACGCGATCCAGATCGACCTCGAGGATGCGATCCCCGAGGAGCTGAAGGAGCCGGCCCGGCAGAGCGTCGCCGCTGCGGCGCAGCGCCTCGCCGCGCAGAACCTCGACGTGGTGGTGCGGATCAACCGGCCCTGGCGCCAGGCCATCGCCGACATCGAGGCCGCGGTGGGGCCGCACGTGTGCTGCCTGACCCTGCCCAAGGTTCCGGATCCGGGACACGTGCGGGCCATCGCCGAGATCCTCGACGAGGTCGAGGCCGAGCGCGGCCTGCCGCGCGGGCATACCCGCCTCGTCGCGATGATCGAGACCTGCGACGGCCTGCTCGCCATGCCGGCCATCGCCGCCGCCCATCCGCGCCTGTGCGGGATGACGGTGGGCGCCGAGGATCTGGCGGTGGCGCTCGGCGCGCGTCCCACCTTCGACACGCTCTTCGTCCCCAACGCGCAGGCCGTCGTGGCGGCGCGCAATGCCGGCATCCAGCCCATCGGCTACGTCGGCACCGTGGCGGATTTCGCCGACGAGGCGGCCTTCGCGGCCAAGATCGCGCAGGCGCGCGACATGGGCTTCACCGGCGGCTTCTGCATCCACCCGAAGCAGGTGCCGATCCTCAACGCGGGCTTCGCGCCGTCCCCGGCGGAGATCGCGTGGGCGCGCGGCGTGCTCGCGGCCTTGGATGCCGCCCACCGCGAGGGCCGCGGCGCGGCGACCTACGACGGCGCGATGATCGACCGGCCCGTGGCCGAGCGCGCCCGCAACGTCCTGGCGCAGGCCGACGCGCTCGACAGCAACGCCGGCCCCGGCTGACCTCCGGGCCGACCGGCGCCGGCCCCCACCGCGCCGTCCGCCTGGACGGGTGGAACGGCGCCGATCGCCGTCGCCGAACCGCGAAACCCGTCGGGAGGCCGGCCGGGCATGGACAGCGCCGGCCGATCCGGTGAAATGGTGCGATGGACCTGCGCGATCTCCGGGTATTCGTCGCCATCGCCGAGACGGGCTCGCTGGTGGGGGCGGCCGAGGTCCTGCACGTCGGCCCGCCCTCGCTCAGCGCGAGGCTGAAGGGCCTGGAGGAGGAGCTTCGCACCCAGCTCTTCCACCGCCGCGCGCGCGGGCTCGTGCTGACGGAGGACGGCCGCACCTTCCTGGCCCACGCCTACGCCATCCTCAAGCAGGCCGAGGAGGCGAAGGCGAGCCTGAGTGGCCGTGACAGCCCGGTGGTCGGCGCGGTGCGGTTCGGCATCCCGGGATCGCTCATCGGGCTGCTGACCGGGCCCTTGATCGAGCGCTGCGTGCGCGAACTGCCCCAGGTCCGGCTCAAGGTCGTGGAGAGCATGTCGGGCTACATCGCCGACTGGCTCCGGGAGGGCACCCTGGACGCGGCCGTCGTGTTCGGCGGCGGCGCGGCCGACCACCGCTCCGCCTCGCTGCGCGCCGTGGCCGAGGAGGAGCTCTACGTCGCCACCTACAGGCCGGACTTGGTGCAGCCCTTCCTGGACGAGAGCGGCTGCATCCCGATGGCGAACGTGGCGCGGCTCGATCTCGTCATGCCGGGGCTCCAGCACGGGTTGCGCATCCTGGCCGAGGCGACCGCCAAAAGCTTCGGTCACGTGCTGCGGGTGACGATCGAGATCGACGCGACGACGCAGATCTTCGAGGTCATCCACCGCCTCTCCGCCGCGACCATCTGTTCGCTCGCCGCCCTTCATCAGAGCACGCTGCCGGCCTCGCTGGCGGCCGAGCGCATCCACACCTTCCGCGTCGTGTCGCCGGGCTTCACTCGGAAGATCTACCTCGCCATGCCGCTGAACCGGCCCTCGTCGCGCGCGACCCTGGCGGTGACCAACCTGTCCGAGCGCATGATGCTCGACTTCGCGCAATCCGACCTGTGGCAGGCCAAGCCGCTGGCCCGCCGCTAGCGCCCGCGACGCGAGGCCCGCCGTGGCGACCGGCGTGCCGGTCAGGCGCCGTGCTGCCGGGCGCGCGGCGCCGGGCGGTCCGGTGCGGAGCGAGGCGCCGGCGAGGCCCCCGGGATCGAGTCGTGGCGGATCGCCGCGATCCGGAGCGGCTCGTTGCGACCGCGCACGCGGCGCAGCCCGAGATCCTCGGCGACGATGTCGTCGGGCAGCGGGCCGAGCCGGTCGAGGAGATCGCCCGACACGAGGATCGGGACGTCGAGCTCCTTGGCGACCGCTTCGAGCCGGCTCGTCGTGTTCAGCGTGTCGCCGAAATACGCGATCTTGTGGCGTTCGAGCCCGATCTCGGCCGTGACGACCGAGCCGCAATGCAGCGCGGCGCGAAAGCCCGGCACCTGGCCGAACTGCGCCACCCAGCGGTCGGACTCCGCGGCGATCGTCCGGGCGATATCGAACACGCAGCGCAGGCAGGCCGCGTCCCGCGTGCCCCGCTCCATCGTCCAGCTCACGAGCGCCATGTCGCCCACGTAGTCGTCGATCGAGCCGCGCGAGCGGTGGACCGGCCGGGCCAGCGCGCCGAAGATCGCCCCCAGGTAGCGCTGGGCCATCAGGTCGCCGTGCTCTTCGGCGAACCGCGTCGAGCCGGTGACGTCCAGGAAGAGGAAGATGCGCTCCTCGCTGATCGGTCGGTGGTAGCGGCCGATCAGCAGGTTCGCGAACACGCGCGGGCCGATCAGGTCTCGGACGCGGAAGACGAAGGCGGCGACGGCGGAAAAGCCGAGCGCGTAGACGAAGCCGGTCTCCGAGATCATCATCGCGGCGCGCGCATTCGGCATGTAGCCGAAGCCGTGGTGCAGCACCGTCCCGGCGCCCGCATTGCCCACGACGATCATCGCCACGTAGGTGGCGAACGTCGCCACGGCGAAGAGCGGGGTCGCGGCCCGGCGGATCAGGTCGCGCCAGCCGCGCAGCAGCAGGCTGCGCTCGTAGAGCAGGATGGGCGCGCCGATGAACGCACCGCGGGTGGCCGAGACCAGCAACTCGACGTTGAACAGAAGACCGTAGACCAGGCCCGCCAGCACCCCCACGGCAGGCGCCACGATCCAGAAACCGGCTTGGAACGGAGGCATGGCGCCATGGTATCCCAGGCCGCCCGGCATTGCATGCCTAGAGCATTTTCCGACGAAGTGGATTCCGGTTCGTCGCAGAAAATGCGGCAAATCAAAGACTTGGAGCGGCCGGGACGTCAGCGGGCGTAGCGCGTGAAGACGAAATCACGGTCCTTCACGCGGGCTTCGTGGCAGGCGAAGCAGGTCTCGTGCTGCGCCTCGTCCACCGGTTGGCCGTCGATGAAGCGCCCGAAACCCCACCCGCCCGTCGCCGGGTAGCGCTGGGCGTCCTTCACCATCACCTGCACGGTGGTCGCCCGGCCCGGCACGGTGGCCGGCTCGAAGTCGGGCGAGGGCACGTGCTGCCAGGCGAGCTTCACCAAGATCGTTCCGTCCGGGAACGGCAGGGTGCCGCGCGCGTAGGCCTTCACCGCGACGTCGTTGCCCAGCACGGCGCGCAGCTCGTTGAGCGGCGCCCCTTCGAGGGCCGGCGCGATCAGCGGCCACGCCCGGTAGCCGTCCGGCACCGTGACGCCGTAGATCGGCGAGGCCGGCTTGCCCGCTTCCGGCTGCGCGAGAGCAGCCGCCGCGAAGGCCAGGATCGGGACGAGGGCGGCGGCCGGGAGCAGCCAGGAGCGGCGGGGTTCAGGCGCCATCGACGTCGACCACCGCCTGCGCGAACGCCTGCGGTGCCTCTTGCGGCAGGTTGTGGCCGATGCCGCCGGTGATCAGGCGGTGCGCGTAGCGGCCGGTGAATTTTTTGGCGTAGGCGGCGGGATCCGGATGGGGCGCCCCGTTCGCGTCGCCCTCCAGCGTGATCGTCGGCACCGCGATGGTGGGAAAACCCGCGAGCTTGCGCTCGATCGCGTCGAACCGCGGCTCGCCCTCCGCAAGGTTGAGCCGCCAGCGATAGTTGTGGATCGAGATGGCGACGTGGTCGGGGTTCTCGAAGGACGCGGCCGAGCGGGCGAAGGTGGCCTCGTCGAACCGCCACTGCGGCGAGGCGAGTTGCCAGATCAGCCGGGTGAAGTCGCGCGTGTAGCGCGCGTATCCCTCGCGCCCCCGCTCCGTGGCGAAGTAGAACTGGTACCACCATTGCAGCTCGGCCTTCGGCGGCAGCGGCATCGCGTTGGCCTGCTGGCTGCCGATCAGGTAGCCGCTGACCGAGACGAGGCCGGTGCAGCGCTCGGGCCAGAGCGCGGCGAGGATGCAGGCGGTGCGCGCGCCCCAATCGTACCCTGCGACGAGCGCGGTCTCGATCGTCAGCGCATCCAGGAAGGCCAGGGCATCGGCCGCCAGCGCCGCCTGCTGGCCGTTGCGCGGCGTCGTCTCCGACAGGAAGCGCGTCTCGCCGTAGCCGCGCAGGGACGGGATCAGCACGCGGTAGCCCGCGGCGGCCAGCGCCGGGGCGACGTCGAGGTAGCTGTGGATGTCGTAGGGCCAGCCGTGCAGGAGCAGGACGGGCTTGCCCGTGGCGGGACCGATCTCCGCGTAGGAGACGTCGAGGTCGCCCGCGCGGACCCGCCGCAGGGGGCCGAACGACGTGTGGGCGCCCGCCGCCACGGCCGGCAGCTTGCCGGAGGCGGCGCCGATCGGCTGCGCCCAGGCCGCCCCGGCGGGTCCGATGGTTCCGGCGGCCAGGAGCGCGCCGGCGGCCTTGAGCCAGTCCCTGCGCGATGCCTCGTTCGTCTCACTCATGGTTCGGTTCTCCGCGATGCCGATGGCGCGACGGATGCCGGCTGCGCTTGTCCCGCGTGTGTGGTCCCGCCGCCTGGGTGTGATCGCCTGTACGCCCGAGCCCGCCAAGCTACAGACGCTTACAAAGTCGGGGGCCGGCCGGTTGGGGGCAGGCGGCGCTCGCGCACCATGATGCGCCCATCGGCTGCGGGGCTCCAGGCCGGGCCGTGCCGACGCGGCCTTGCAGCGTGTGGCAGCCATCCCGTCGAGCACGCCGCCTCGGTCATGAATCCGCAAACAGGACGGAGCTTGAATCAGCCATAGCAAGACAGGCTGCCCTCAGCGGCACAAGAGCGGCGGAGGCGGCGGCTGCAATATCTGCTCCCTCTGGCCGTCATGCTCCGCAGCCGAGGTGGTCAAATCATTCAACCGTTCAGCTGCCGAGCCCTTCAAGGCCGTGAACACCCATCACGGACGTGCGGCCACGTTCCTGCCGGTTTCGGAAAGACGAGGATCGTGCATCGGACCCAGATCATCTGCTGCATGCTGCGACGGTGCTCATGTGCGAATGCCGGTGGAGATCGGAGATGCTGGCTCAGTTGATGGTTGGTGCCGTTGCAAGCGTCTGCAGCATCACAATCCACTCGTTCATGATGGCCCTCGTTCTGAAGGTGGCCCGCGCTCATCGCATCCTCCGCGGGTACAGCAGTGTTGCGCTGGCCGGGATCATGACATCTGCGGTCTGCGTCCTCATGATGGCGCACACCCTGGAGATCATGATCTGGGCGATCATATACAGAGCTGTCGACATCGCCCCGGCCGGGTCTGATTTTCTGTACTTTGCCTTCGTGAACTACACGACGCTGGGATATGGCGATATCCTTCCGTCTGAGCGCTGGCGTCTCCTCGGTCCTGCCGCCGCCATGAACGGGATCCTGCTGTTCGGCTGGTCGACGGCCGTCATCTTCGAGATCCTCCGGCGCACCCTGATCCTCATGGAGGAAGGCGCGCACTGAGTTCATCGGCAGCGAGGCCGCTGGCCCGGCCCTCCGTTCTCCGAGAGGCCCGCTCGGCATGCAACCGGGCCAGAGCCAAGCCGCTCGTCGCCCTCTGCGGTCCTCATCGAAGCGATGGTAGGATCGGCGCAGGGCCCACGCTGAGCGCGGAGGAGCGCGGATGAGAGGTCTCGGATCGGAGACGTGGGCCTCTTGGAAAGGCGAGCCGACAGCGTTTCGTTTCGACGTCGTTGCGGGCCTGACCGCCGCTTCCGTCGTCCTGCCCAAGGCGATGGCCTATGCCACGGTGGCCGGCCTGCCGGTGGCGGTGGGCCTCTACACCGCCTTCGTCCCCTTGATCATCTACGGCCTGCTGGGCTCGTCGCGCGTCCTCAGCGTGACCTCGACGACGACGCTGGCCATCCTGACGGGCGCCGAACTCGGCCACGTGGTGCCCGACGGCGATCCGGCCAGGCTTCTCGCCGCCACGGCAACGCTGACGGCGCTTGTCGGCGCCTTGCTTCTGGCGGCGCGCCTGGTGAAGCTCGGCTTCGTTGCCAGCTTCATCTCCGTGCCGGTCCTGACGGGGTTCAAAGCCGGCATCGGTCTCGTGATCCTGTTGGATCAAGCGCCGAAGCTCCTCGGGCTCCACATCCCGAAGCAATCGTTCTTTCCGGATCTGGTCAATCTCGTCCGTCATCTCCCCGAGACATCGCTCCCGACCCTGGCCGTTGCGGGAATCACGCTGGCCGCACTGGTGGGCATGGAACGGTTGAAGCCGCACTCGCCCGCCCCGCTGGTCACGGTCGCCGGTGCGATCGCGATGTCCTGGCTGCTCGGCTTGAGCGCGATGGGCGTCTCGACCGTCGGGACGATCCCGCAGGGTCTCCCCTCCCTGACGCTGCCGGATCCGACCCTGATCCAGGCGCTTCTTCCGGGGGCCATGGGCATCGCCCTGATGAGCTTCACGGAGAGCATTGCCGCGGGGCGGGCTTTCGTGGGCCCGGGCGACCCGGCCATCAACGCCAACCGCGAACTGGTCGCCACGGGCTGCGCGAACCTCGGGGGAGCCCTGCTCGGGGCCATGCCGGCCGGCGGCGGGACCTCGCAGACCGGGGTCGTGCGGGCGGCCGGCGGCCGGACGCAGGTGGCCTCGCTCGTGACAGCCGCGACCGCCCTCGCCACGATGCTGCTCCTGGCTCCGATCCTCGGCGTCCTGCCGCAGGCGACCCTGGCCGCGGTCGTCATCGTCTACTCGGCCAGCCTCATCCAGCCGGCGGAGTTCCGGGCCATCTACAAGGTTCGGCGGATGGAGTTCCGCTGGGCGGTCGTTGCGACCCTGGGCGTGCTGATGTTCGGCACGCTCCAGGGCATCGTCGTGGCCATCGTCCTCTCCCTCATCGGCCTCGCCCTGCAGACCGCTCATCCGCGTGTCTCGGTCATCGCCCGCAAGCCCGGGGCCGACGTTCTGCGTCCGCTGTCGCCGGACCATCCCGAGGACGAAACCCTCGAGGGGCTCCTCATCCTCCGCCCCGAAGGGCGCTTGTACTTCGCCAATGCTCAGAACGTGGGTGATCGGATCCGGGCGCTCATCGCCGAGCACAACCCGCGCGTCGTCGTCCTTGACTTCAGCCGCGTGCCCGACATCGAGTATTCGGCACTGCAAATGCTTCAAGAGGGTGCACGGCGGAGCAGCGTGACCTTTTGGCTCGTGGACTGCAACCCGGATGTGCTCGACATGGTGCGGCGCGCAGGCTTCGATCGGGAGCTCGGTCCGGACCGCCTGTTGTTCAACGCTCGAATGGCCATCGAGCGCTACAGGCACCTTCCGACGCCCTCAACGCCTGCGGCCCGCAAGGGGTCCTCCGAAGACACACCTCCTTGACGGGCCCCCGCGGCCCTCGCCGGCGCACCCGTGGGCCATGATGACAAGTACTGCGGGCGCTTGCGGCGCAACGGCTGGCGTTTCCAGCACGGATCGATGTCGTGGAATGCGCACGGCTCTGCAACTCCGAAGCATCGGGCGGGAGAAGTCAGTCCTTCGTCATACGGACACGCTTTCGCCGCAAAGGGATTGCCGCATCCTCGTCATGGAGCCTGAGTCGCCCATTTTCGAAATCAGGGTCACGACGACCGAGACGGGCAGCATTCTGCGCGCGCCGACGGAGCGCGAGATGGCCACGAAGGCAGAGACTCTGATCCGGAAGGTACACGCACGCGGCGAATTGATCGCCTTCAGCATCGTGGGACCGGGTACAGCCGCCGTCGGTCGCATCAAAGCCTACCTCGAGGACGTTCTGGTCGAGGTCACGCGCCTGACCATGTAATCGGAGCCGCATGGCCCCTCCGAGACCCGGGATCCGCCATCACGGTGCAGGCCGTCACCATTCCGGATTCTCGCTGCCGGAGGATGCGCAGCGGGCGTCGACTGTCGGCACGTCCCCCGTCGTCGTTGATATCGCTTCGGCGCGGTCCCGCTCCGATTCGTGATCCAAGGCCTGTGCACGGTCTCAGGCTGTCCAGTCCATTAGGGTGGACCATGGACCTCAGATCCAGGACAGCGCGCAATGTATTCACCAAGCTCAGCGGCTGTCGGCATGAACGAATGAGCAGCTGCTAGTCTGCCATTAACCCCGCGATTACGCCTCCGGGCGGCACGCGGAGGTAGGATGCGCGTTGACCGTCTGAATTGATCCGAGCCCAAAGGAGATGAGCGATGACGGAGACGCATTCGGCATCAGCTCCAACCCACCCGCTCATCGAGAGTGATCGTGTCGAAGGCACTGTTGTGTACGACGTCAACGGGAAGCAGATCGGAACCATCAAGCGGCTTGTGATCGAGAAGGTCAGTGGCAACATCGCTTATGCCGTCACCTCGTTCCGCGCATTCCTTGGCGCAGGTTCGGAGACGCACGCCATTCCATGGGACTATCTGCATTACGATCTGAAACTGCAAGGCTATCGCACGACTATCACGGAAGATCAACTACGTAATGCGCCTGAATTCTCCCGGCGTGATGACTACTTGCTGTCCGGGAGAGATTGGGAATTGCTTGCTGAATATTATGCGGGTCCCTTGTAGCGGTCGTTTCGGCCGCCTCCGCTTGCGCCGTTCCTCGGCAGGAAAGCGCGCGGCTGGAGGGCAAGGCGGCTGAGTCGACCTGTTCTCGAGGCGACCGACGCATCCCTGGCCGAGGCTGAGCCGCCCCGGCCCCGCCCCGCGACGCGGATACCGAGGCGGCGAACAGGACATCCGCCATCCCGTGTCGGCGTCAAACCCCGAACGGCGGCGTCGCGCGCGACCTCCGGGCCGATGCCCGCGGGCCTCGCCACGCCGACGACCGGCCGGATTCCGAAATGCTCGCCCCCAACACCTTGCGCTCGCCCCCGCCCGGGAGTACGAGCGCCGGCCCAGCGGAGCCGTGACGCCGATGAGACTGACCCTGACCGCAATGCCGAACCGCCTTGCCGCCAGGGATGTCTCACTGCATGTCAGCTCACCTCGCCGTTCTGAACCTCGCGTGGTCCGCGTCTGACGGACGCGCCGTCCTCTCCGATCTCAGCGTCGGTTTCGCCCGGGAGCGGACCGGTCTCGTCGGCCGCAACGGCGTCGGCAAGAGCACGCTCCTGAACCTCCTGGCGGGCCGGCTGCGGCCGGCGGGCGGCAGCGTCACCGCGTGCGGCACCGTCGCGCTGCTGCGGCAGGTCGGACGGGTTTCGCCCGACGAGACGGTGGCCGACCTCTTCGGCGCGACGGCCGGCCTCGCCCGGCTGCGGCGGGCCGAGACCGGGGACGCGACGGCCGACGACCTCGCTGAGGCCGACTGGACCCTGGCCGAACGCCTGACCGGGGCGCTCGCCCGGATGGGGCTGGAGGCCGGCCCCGAGACGCCCCTGCATCGCCTGTCGGGCGGGCAGCGTGCCCGCGCGGCCCTCGCGGCGGCGCTGTTCGCGGCGCCGGATTTCCTGCTGTTCGACGAGCCGACCAACGACCTCGACCGCGACGGCCGGCGCGCGGTCCGCGCCGTCCTGCGGGACTGGCGCGCGGGCGCGGTCGTGGTCAGCCACGACCGCGCGGTGCTGGACGAGATGGACGCCATCGTGGAGCTGACGCCCCGGGGGGCGAGCCGCTACCCGGGCGACTTCGCGGCCTACCGGCAGGCCAAGGCCGCCGAGATCGCCGCGGCCGAGCACGACCTCGCGGTGGCCGAGCGCAGGACGGCCGACCTCGCCCGCCGGACGCAGGCCGCCGCGGAGCGCCAGCAGCGCCGCGACGCGGCCGGGCGTCGCCGGGGCCAACGCGGCGACCTGCCCCGGATCCTGATCGGCGCCCGCCAGGACGATGCGGAGCGGAATGCCGGCGGCAACGCCCAGGCGGCGGAGCGGCAGCGCGCCGAGGCCCAACAGGATCTCGCGGCGGCGCGGAGCCGGATCGAGGTGGTCCGGACGGCGGCGCTCGCTGTCTCGCCGACCGGGCTGCCGCGCACGACGCGCGTGCTCGCGGTCGAGGGCGTGACGGTCGGCTACCGCCCGGGCGCGCCGGTGCTGCGCGACGTCTCGCTCACGCTCACCGGTCCGGAGCGCGTGGCGCTCGCGGGGCGCAACGGATCGGGCAAGTCCACGCTGCTGAACCTCGTCGCGGGCCGGCTCCGGCCCTGGGCGGGGCAGGTCTCGGTCGCCGTGCGCTCGGCGCTCCTCGACCAGCGCCTCGACCTCCTCGACCACGACCGGCCGGTGGTGGAGAACTTTTCCCGGCTCAACCCGGGGGAGGACGCCAACGGCTGCCGGGCGGCCCTCGCACGGTTCCAGTTCCGGGCCGCCGCCGCGGACCAGCCGGTGGCGGCGCTGAGCGGCGGCCAGCAGGTGCGGGCCGCGCTGGCCTGCATCCTCGGCAACGCGGCGCCGCCGCAGCTCCTGATCCTCGACGAGCCGACCAACCACCTCGATCTGGAGGCCGTCGCCGCCCTCGAAGAGGGACTCGCGGCCTATGACGGCGCGCTCCTGGTGGTCAGCCACGACGAGGATTTCCTGCGCGCGCTGCGGATCACGCGGTGGCTCTCCCTCGACGATCGGGCGGATGCGGCCGGGCGGCGCGGCCTCACCTCAGGGTGATCGTGGCGTCGAGACCGCCACCCGCGCGGTTGCTCAGGGTGAGCCGCCCGCCGATCGCGGAGGCGAGCTGATCGGCGATGGCGAGGCCCAGACCCGTGCCGCCGGTGTCGCGGCTGCGCGATTCCTCCAGCCGGACGAAGGGAAGCCGCACGGCATCGAGCTTGTCCGCCGGGATGCCGGGGCCGCGATCCAGCACCGAGACGGCGATCCGGCCCTCACCGGCCTCGACGCGAAGCTCCGCCCGGCCGGCATACCGCAGCGCGTTGTCGATCAGGTTGGTCAGGATCCGCCGCAGGGCCTGCGGGCGCGTCGCCGTCGTGACGTCCGGCAGTGCCGAGACCGCCACGTCGCGTCCGGTATCCTGGTAGTCGAAGGCGAGGCTCTCGATGAAGGCCCGCAGGTCGAGGCGGGTCGGCGGCTCCACGTCGCCGTGCACGCTGCGGGCATAGGCGATCCCCTCGCGGACGAGGGCCTCGATCCCGTCGAGGTCGCCGAGGAGCCGCTCCTGCTCGGGCCCCTCGACGCCCGTCTCCACCCGCAGCCGCATGCGGGTGATTGGGGTCTGGAGATCGTGAGAAATCGCCGCGAGGATGCGGACGCGCTCGTCGAGGTGGCGGGCGATGCGCTCCTGCATCGCGTTGAAGGCCCGGGCGGCCCGCGCGACCTCGTCCGGCCCGGCCTCCGCGAAGCGGCGCGCCGGCCGGCCGGGCTCCAGCCCGTCGGCCGCGTCGGCGAACCGCGTCAGCGGTCGCACCGCCAGCCGCACCGCCAGCCAGACGCAGCCGAGCAGCACGAGCAGCTGCACCGCCAGCGCGACGGGGAGCCACGACGCCACGGGGCGCGCCGCCGGCCGCACCACGATGGTCAGGGCCGCGCCGTCCGACAGGACGACGTGGCCCTGCAGCCGCTCGGGCCCGCCGGGCACGGCATCGAACCGGACCGCGAAGTGCGGGGCGAGCGCCGTGCGGATCTCATCCGCGATCACCTGCTGGCGGGCGGTGAGCGCCGCCTCTCCGGACGCGCCGGCATCCAGTGCGAAGCGGTAGGTCGGCCGATCGAGGAGCGGGAGCCAGGCGGGCCGCTCGGCGGGCGGCAGGCGGTCGAGCAGCGCGACCGCCACGGCGACGTCGCGCTGCAGCGTCGTCAGCATCATGGCCCGCGCCGACTGGTCCCGTTCGAGCAGCATGACCGCGAAGGACAGCACCTGCGCGCAGACGAGCCCCGCGAACAGGATCAGAAACAGCCGGTTGCCGAGGCTGCGCGGCAGGCCCGGGCGGCCGGCCCTCATCCCTCGCGCGCCTGCGCGATGGTGATCGGCATGGCGAAGACGTAGCCTTCGCTGCGCACCGTCTTGATGTAGGCCGGCTCGCGGGCGTCGTCCTTGAGCCGCTGCCGCAGGCGGCTGACGAGCAGGTCGATCGAGCGGTCGAACAGGTCGGCCTCGCGCCCCTGCGTCAGGTTCAGCAACTGGTCGCGCGACAGGACCCGCTGGGGATGATCGAGCAGGACGCGCAGCAGCCGGTACTCCGCGCCGCTCAGCGGGACGACGGTGCCGGCCTCGTCGATCAGCTGGCGGGTCGTGGTGTCGAGCTGCCACGCGCCGAAGGCGAGGAGGCGGCTCACTTCCGTCACCTGGAGGTTGGGCGGCAGCATCCGGGTGCGGCGCAAAACAGCCTTGATCCGGGCCAGCAGTTCGCGGGCCGCGAACGGCTTCACCACGTAGTCGTCCGCGCCCATCTCCAGGCCGACGATGCGGTCCGTCTCGTCGCTGCGCGCGGTCAGCATCAGCACCGGAACCGCCTTGTGCCTGCCGGCGCGCAGCTCCCGGCACAGGACGAGGCCGTCATCCCCCGGCATCATGATGTCGAGCACGACGAGATCGACCCGGTCGGCGTCGAGGAAGGCCCGCATCTGCCGCCCGTCCGCCGCCACCGTGACCCGCAGCCCGTTCTTCTTGAGGTAGCTCGACAGCAATTCGCGGATCTCGCGGTCGTCGTCGACGATCAGCACGTGATCGATGTGATCCACAGACGGTCCCTCGCGTGTCTCGTCGGATAGCGCCCTGCCGGCCGCGCGGCGAGCCGATCTTCGTACCGTACTGTAGCGACGGCGAGCCTTGGGTGGGGGGTCGTCCACCCGATTCTCCGGGGCGGAGGCGCCGGCCCACCGGCGCGGGGCCCTACACGCCGATACGGAATCGGCAAATCCGCACACAGGCGGGAGGCATTCGGCTGGTGAAGCAGGGCGGGCCACCAGGGCACCGGGGAGCCGCCATGATTCTCTACCTCGCCGCCTACCTCGCCGGCGTGCTGACCATCGCCTCGCCGTGCATCCTGCCGGTTCTGCCCTTCGTGTTCGCGCGGGCCAACCGGCCCTTCGCGGCGGGCACGCTGCCCGTCCTGGCCGGGCTGGTCGCGGCTTTCGCGGCCGCCGCGACGCTCGCCGCGATCGGCGGCGGGTGGGTCGTGCGGGCGAGCGAGACCGGGCGTCTCGCGGCCCTCGGCCTGCTCGGCCTCTTCGCCGTCACGCTGCTGTCGCGCCGCGCCGCGACGTGGCTCTCGGCGCCGCTGGTGCGGCTCGGCGAGGCCGTCGCGCGGTTCGCCGGGGGCGGAGCCTCCGCCGGCATCGCCGGCGGGCTGGCGCTCGGGGCCGCGACCGGGCTGCTGTGGACGCCCTGCGCCGGACCGATCCTCGGCCTCGTCCTGACGGGGGCGGCCCTGAACGGCCCCGGCGCGGAGACGACGGCCCTGCTCGCGGCCTACGCGGCCGGCGCCGCCACCGCCCTGGCGCTGGCCGTCCGGGTGGGCGGAGCGCTCACCGCGGCCCTGCGCCGCCGCCTCGGCCTGGGCGAGGAGCTGCGCCGGATCGCCGGGGCGGTGATGCTCGCGGCGGTAGCCGCCATCGCCCTCGGGCTCGACGCGCAGGTCCTGGCGCCGCTCGCCACGGCCCCCGTCACGGCGGCCGAGGAAAAACTCGCCGCGGCGCTGCGCCTCTCGCCCGCCCGCGCCGAGACCGCGCCCGGCCCGTACCGCAGCCGCCTTCCGGTGGAGGGACGCCTGCCGAGCCTCGAGGGCGCGTCGCACTGGCTCAACGGGGGGCCGGAGGCCGCCGCGCCGCGCCGCGGCACGGTGCGGCTCATCCACGTCTGGACCTATTCCTGCATCAACTGCATCCGCACGCTGCCGTACATCCGGGCCTGGGAGGCGCGCTACCGGGACCAGGGCCTGCGCGTGATCGGCGTCCACGCGCCCGAATTCGCCTTCGAGCGCGACATCGACAACGTGGCCCGCGCCGTCCGCCGGTTCGCGCTCCCGTACCCGATCGCGATCGACAACGACTTCCGGATCTGGCGCGCGCTCCGCAACTCCTACTGGCCCGCCCTCTACATCATCGACGCGGAGGGGCGCATCCGGCACCACCAGTTCGGCGAGGGCGGCTATGCCCAATCCGAGTCCGTCATCCAGGATCTCCTCGCCGAGGCCGCGGGCCGGCGTACCGCGGACCGAGAGGTCACCACCCCGCGGGCCGACGGTGCCGAGACGGCGCCCGACCTCCCGCAGCTGCGCTCCGCGGAGGCCTATCTGGGGTCGGACAAGGCGGAGAACTTCGTCTCGCCGGAGGGCCTTTCGCCTGGGACGCAGACCTATTCGCCCGCCGCGCCGCGGCTCAACCAATGGTCCCTGTCCGGCACCTGGGAGATCGGACCGGAGCACGTCCGGCTCGACCGCGCGGACGGCGCCATCACCTACCGCTTCCGGGCGCGCGACCTGCATCTCGTTCTCGGCCCCGGCACCAAGCCGGTTCGCTTCCGGGTGACGCTCGACGGGGCGCCGCCCGGCGCCGACCACGGCGCCGACAGCGCACCGGACGGCCACGGCATCGTGGCGGAGACGCGCCTCTACCAGCTGGTCCGCCAGTCCGAAAAGGCCGCCGAGCGCACGTTCGAGATCCGCTTCGAGGATCCGGGCGTCCGCGCCTATGCGTTCACCTTCGGGTGACGGTGATCGGTGGACCGTCGCCACGGAGCGGCGAGGAGCGCCGAACGATCCTCACGCCGGATCGGCCTCCTGCGCCGCCGTCACCCCGGTGGGGGCGTCTCCGGTCGATCCTGGACGCCTTCGCGGCGAGGCTGCGTCCGGACGCCGGGCTGGACTATCTTGGTCCGGTCGGCCTCGGACCGAAGGAGTTCACCGTGATCCACGTCCTCGCCATCATCACGACCAAGCCCGGCCAGCGGGAGGCGGTTCTGGACGCCTACCGGGCGAACCTGCCGGCCGTTCTCGCCGAGGAGGGCTGCATCGAGTACGGCGCGGCGGTCGATGCAGAGGGCGCCGGCCCCTTGCAGGCTCCGCTGGGGCCGGACAGCTTCGTCGTGGTCGAGAAATGGGCCAGCCTCGACGCCCTGCGGGCGCATGCGGCCGCCCCCCACATGGCGGCCTACGCAGCGAAGACGAAGGATCTCATCGCCGGGCGGGTGATCCACGTGCTCTTGCCGGCCTGACCATCGGGCGGCCGTCCGGCGGGGTCGGGAGGCCCTTCGGCGCGCATCCCCCATGCGCCCGCGGTAACCCGCGCGGCGGCGAGGATGCTATGACGACGACCCGACGCACCCTCCCGCCGCCGCCACGACCATGAGCCCGATCCACGCATGACCGATGCGCTCCCCTCCGCGCCGCCGGCCGATCTCGCCGCCGGCCTCTCTCCGCGCATCCAGGGCATCGGCACGAGCCAGATCGGCCTCGTGGCCGACCGCGGCCGGGACGATCCCGCGGTGGTGAAGCTGTGGATCGGGGAGGGCGACCTGCCGACGCCGCCCTTCATCGTCGAGGCGGCGCACCGGGCCATGCAGGCCGGGCACACGCGCTACGCCACGTCGCTCGGCCTGCCGCGCCTGCGCGAGGCGCTCAGCGCCTACCACGCCCGCCACTGGCAGGTGGAGGTGGCCCCGGACCGGTTCGCCGTCACGGCGGGCGGCATGAACGCGATCATGCAGGCCGCCCAGGCGCTCCTCGAACCGGGCGACGAGATCGTGATTCCCTCGCCGGCTTGGCCGAACCTCGCGGAGGCGGTGCGCATCGCGGGCGGCGTGCCCGTCACGGTGCCCTACCGGGTGCAGCCCGACGGGCGCTTCAGCCTGCCGCTGGCCGACATCGCGGCGGCCCTGACCCCGCGCACCCGGGTGCTGGTGGTGAACTCGCCCTCGAACCCGACCGGCTGGATCATGCCGCTCGCGGAGATGACGGCGCTGCGCGACCTCGCCCGCACGCACGGCCTCTGGATCCTCTCGGACGAGGTCTACGCGCATTTCACCTACGGCCATGCCATCGCGCCGTCCTTCCTGCAGATCTGCACCGAGCACGACCGCCTGATCGTCGCCAACACCTTCTCCAAGAACTGGGCGATGACCGGCTGGCGCGCCGGATGGCTGGTCTTTCCGCGCGGCCTGGGGCCGACCTTCGCCAAGCTCGGCCAGTACAACACGACCTCGATCCCGACCTTCGTCCAGCACGCCGCGGTGGCCGCCCTCGACGAGGGCGACGCCTTCATCCGCACGATGGTCGGCCGCTGCGCCGAGAGCCGGGAGATCCTGGTCTCGGGCCTGTCGCGCCTGCCCGGCGTCACGGTCGCGACGCCGGACGGCGCCTTCTACCTCATGGCCCGCGCGGGCGGCGGCGAGCCGAGCCTCGATCTGGCGTTCCGGCTGCTGCGCGAAGCCAAGGTCGGCGTCGCGCCGGGCACGGCGTTCGGCCCGGAGGGCGAGGGCTTCATCCGCCTGTGCTTCGCGATCAGCCCGGCCCTCGCCCGCGAGGCGGTGGCGCGCCTGTCCGCCGCCCTGGGCGGCTAGAGCATTGTCCGACGAAGTGGATGCCGGTTCGTCGCAGAAAATTCGACAAATCAAAGACTTAGAGCAGCGCCAAGTCGCAGCGCGACCGGGCGCTGCTCTGACCGCGCCTCGCGGCGCCGTCGCCGCAGGCGATCAGGCCCGGGCTCAGCCGTAACCCTTGCGCTCGTCCTCGCCGCTGCCCGTCCGGTCGTCGTCGTGCCGGATGACGCTGATGCTGCCGTCGGGCTCGATCGACGCCATCCTGACCAGGGCCGGATCGTCGATGCCCTGCTGCCGGAGCTGGCTCATCAGCTCCGCGTGCGTGATCATCTCCCGCCGCATGTTCCGCCAGCGGATCGCCCCGTCCACGACCAGCGGCAGCCGCTTCGGGGTGATGAAGCGCTCGAAGGCCGGGAAGCGGAAGCCGAGCCAGTCGATGCCGTAGTTCCAGCCCACGATCGTCAGGACGAGCAGCACGCCCTCGGTGAGCGACTTGTACTCGTTGGAGAAGGCGTTCTGCGACACGTCGGCGATCAGCACGATCACCAGCAGGTCGGCCAAGCTGACGGCACCGGCCTGGCGCTGCATGACGAAGCGCATGATGACGAAGAGGGCGAGGTACATGACGGAGCCGCGGAACGCGATCTCCAGCAGCGAATGCTCCGGCACGAACAACGCTCGCCAGTCCGGCATACGATCCTCCTCACAGCGCCGCGGGCGGGGCCGCGACCGTTTCGCTGGACACCCATCAGCGCAGGCCGGCAGCGACGACGGCCCTCGCCGCGTGTCAGCTTATCCGCTGCGGCGGTCGGAATCCTGCCCGAGAAGGCCGCGGGGCAGCAGGCGTGGCGGTCATTCGCCGTGGAAGTCGTCTGCGGAGGGGTGACGAGCGGCACCTCGTCCCGGTGATGCGGGCTCCCGCGCAAAGTCCACGAGATGCATCCGGCCGTCGAACGAAGTACCGCGACGGAGGCGATGTCAATCGATCAGGTATTCGCCGTCGCCGGGCCGAATCCGGCTGGGATCAGCGTCGCAGGTGCCCGCCGCTTCACCGGCCGTGGCGCGGGCGCGCCGAGCGCCGACGAGTGCTGCGTTGGTCTAGTAGGCCTCCATGTTGTCCCTCACGATCTGCGTGCGAACCCACGTCATGGCTTCGTCCTGGGTGGCGAAGATCTGTCCCTTGTTCCAATCCTGGCACGGGCCGAAACCAGCCTCGAGGAACCATTTGCCGTCGAGCGTCGTGTCCAGGTCATGATTTGAGTTCATCAGGACGAGCACTGCGACGAGCTGCTGGTTGACGAACACGAGCAGGCCGTCCTGGCCTCCGGCTCCCGTATTCACGACGACAGGCTGTGAGCATGCGCTTACTTCCATCGAAGTCACCATGGGCTCCTTGCGCTACGAGCACCTAGCTGGCGCAGCGCCGAAATGTAGACCGGCTTTTGGTGCAAAGCGTAGCCGTGAGAGGCAATGGCTCAGCTAAGCAGGCACAGCTTGGCAACGGCAAACCTGACATAGGGTTCCGCATGGGGATGGGCGAATGCAGAAAGACGCGGGCAGGCGAGAAATCGTCTAATTGTGTCTACATCTGCTCAATATGCTGTCGGACTGAAATCCGCGTAGTTCTTCAGACGATCGAAATCTACGATCGTGATTGTTCTATAATCGTGAAGCAACAGATCGATCTTCTGCAGATATTTCAGAATTCTGCAGGTGTGGACGCTCGTAATGCCCAGGATGTCTGCGAAATCTTGCTGCTTGAGCGGGATCTCGAAGCTGCCGTTCCTGGCGAGCCCTACCGCCTGAAGACGAGAGAGGAGATCGCAGAGCAAGTATGCCAAGCGCTGGGGAGCCGGCCGTTGTCCGACATTGGTCAGGGAGGCGCAGAGAGAACTCTTCTCCAGCAGGAGAGACCACCACAGGGCCCGGGCGATGCGGGGATTGTGTGCGAGAAGATCGTCGATCGTATCGCGCGAGATGAAGGCCACGGTGCACGGCGTCAATGTGACGACTGAATAGTCGGCATTCTCCGTGGTGACGCCGTAGAGCCCATCCGCGTCGCCGGGTACGAGATAAGCGACGATCTGCCGTTCGCCATTGGTCAGAAGCTTGAAGCAATAGGCGAAGCCGCTCAGTATGACGTAGGCGTTGTCTTGCACGTCTCCTTCGCGGAGCAGATTCGTATAGGGGGCGACGACCTGCGTGCGAGACGTCGCTTCGATCAATCGGCTCCTGTCGATTGCAGTGAGTTCCACGCCTCTCTGGAGCTTACGAACGAATGCGTTCGGCATGAAGCTCCTCCTCAGAAGCGCAGCGAGACACGCTCACGCTGGGCACTATCGACAAGATAGCCAATACCAGTCCAGGCCGAAAACGCAAAATGCACAAGGGATTCGTTGCCCGGGCAATTGTATAATGAGTCGAATGAAGCCGCATCCTCGACCCGTAGCTCCTACGGATCCATTGCCGTCGTGACTTCTGCAGCGAAAATGCGTTGTGGCGCCAAGCCGTCGCTGTCGGAGCCTGGGCGCGTGACGGTCGCTGCCGTCCCGAGGCCTCGGCCGTCGCCCTGTCCGCGGCCCCCGGCCAGGTCGCAGCGGCACCGCCGGGGGCCAAGGGGGCGGCAGCGTCGGCGCGTGCCGGAGACCCGGCGGGTCCGAGAACCGGAAGGCGCGATCGATGTTGTCCGGCTGAGGTCATCGAGCGCGACCAGCGAGGCGAGTCATGAGACTGGAGCAATGCCGGCTCCTGATCCTGCTGAACGAAGTCGGGGGATGGACCGCGATCGCCGAGTTGGACCAAGACCCGTACCTCTACCCGCACGACGACCTGTTCGTGCCGAGCCTCGTCGCGCTCGGCTGGGTGGACCACGACGTGGCGAGCGCTGCGATCCGCATCAACGAGGCGGGCCGGGCCGCCTTCGGGCACCAGCGTTAGAGCGTTCTCCGACGAAGTGGTCACCGGTTCGTCGCAGAAAACGCGACACGGTCAGAAGCTGAGAGCAGGATCCGGCCGCAGCGCGATCGGATCCTGCTCCAGCGGCCGGGATGCGGACGGCGATCGGCTGGAGCAGCATTCGGGCGGCTCAAGGTGCATCCGATAAGCGGCTGGACCAGATTACCTCCCCAGAAGATGCGATCAGATCGGAACTGTTCTGATCAACTCCCGTTGAGAGGCCGCTGTTCGACCCCAAGCGCACGCGCAACCTGGAGTTCTCATGCCGAATGCCGTGCCTCTCCGCCGCCGCCGCGTGCTCGCGGTCGTTCTGTCCATCGGTGCGGTCGTGAGCACGGCCGTCTCGGTTCAGGCCGGCGATGAGGGCGGCCTCGGGTTCTTCCAGTCCCTCTTCGGCTCTCCGCAGGCGGTTCCTGCGCCCGAGCCCGTCCCCAGCCCCGCGCCGGCCGCCGCCGCACCGCAGGCGCAGTCGCCCTACCGCGTCTTTGGACGCCGGCACGCCCGGCGGGCCGACGGCGTGCCCGTGCGGGCAAAGGTGCGGTACGCCGCCTTGCCGAAGCCGGACCCGGTCGCGCCGCGCGCCCTGCAGAAGGGCCGTGCGGCCGGCCTCGAGCCCGCTTCGGACCGGCAGCGCCCCCTCGACATGACGGCAGGCCCCACGGCTGCGCTGCTGAAGGATCCGACCCTGCGGCCCGGCGACATCGTGGTCCTGCCCGGCGGGGCGCACGTGTTCAAGGGGACGGCCGGCAAGCGGCATGCCCTGCGCGATTTCGAGGAGGTGAGCCGGTCCGCGCTGGTCGACCGCAAGACCCGGGCCCGGCTCGCCGCCATGGTCGCTCCGGCCGGGGCCTTGCCGGCCAACGAGGCCCGCCGGGCGATGGCCCGGCTGAAGCGGGCGGCGCCGACCGGGCCCGATCCTGCCGAGATCCGGCCGGAGACGACGGCCATGCGGGTCATCTACCCCTGATGTCCTGACCGCGTGGCACGCGGGACACCGTCACTCCCCGTCGTGTCCCGCGCTCCCCCTGGCGGAGCGGGCCGAAGCCGCGGCGCCGCGTCAGGATTGGCCGCGCTGCCTGCGGGGCTGGGGGTCTTCCGAGGCGATGGCGGCTCGGCAGGCGGGGCTCAGGCTGCTCCGCTTGCTCTTGAGGCAGGCCTTCACCCGCGCGCCGTCCGGAATGTGTTCGCCGCACAGGCTCATCGCGTCCGGTGTGCAGGCCTGTTGCTGCGCTGGCGTTCCCTGGGCGAGCGCCGGGGCCGATAGCGTGAGCGCGAGAAGTCCGAGGCCGGCGCAGAGCGTCGTCGTGGTCATGGGCTGCCTCCTTCCGGTCGGTGTGACCGAATCGGGTCAGCATACAAAGCTTGACCGTAAATGCGATGCCGTATCGGCGACTCCCGCGACCAGGAGTTGCGTCGCCGGACGCGGATCCGGTGGCGCGGCCGGGGCTCGGCGGGACGCGGGGTGTGACGATCCGCGAGAGGAACCGCTCCGCGCCGCTGCCGTTGGGGTAGCCTTGTGAATGGGACACGCCATGCGCCTCGGATTGATCCTCGTCCTGTCTCTGGCCGCGTTACCGGCCCTGGCCGCACCGGAGGCCCCGTCGTCTCCGGCGGCTCCTCAGGCCGTCCAAGCGCCCGCGGAGACGCGCACGCAGGCGCCCGCCGAGATCCCGGAGAAGCCGGGCGACACGGCGCAAAAGGCCAAGACGCAAGCCGCCGCGCGCGCGGAAGCCGACGCGCGCACGAAGGAGCGCCGGGGGGCCGCGGCCGCCAAGGCGGAGACCGCCCGGAAGGCCCGGGCGGAGGCGGCAGCCCAGGCCAAGGTGCGCGCCGAGGCCCGCGAGGCCGAGCGGCAGCGCATCGCGCGGCAGAAGGAGGTCGAGAAGCGCGACCGCCTCTGGGACGAGCGGATGCGGCGCACCCTCGGCTCGATCTGCCTCGGCTGCTGATCCGCCCTGCCACGCCGCATTCAACCGAGGGGCGCTGAGGCGATCGGACGATGCCGCGCCGGCACGGTGGCGGCGCCACCGCGTCGACATAGGCCGATCAGGGCCGGCGCATCGTTCGGCCCCGGGCCGGGCCGCCGATGCTCCGGCGTGGGATCAGGTCCGCCAGGGGTGATCGGGCAATTCGGTTCGGCCGATGGCGCGGGCCCCGGCCTCGGCCACCGTGTGATCGTTCTCCACGGTCGAGCCGCTGACGCCGATCGCGCCGGACATCACGCCGTCCTTGTCGACGATCGGAATGCCGCCCGGAAAGGTGATCAGCCCGTCGTTCGAATGCTCGATCCCGTAGAGCGGGCCACCCGGCTGCGACAGCTTGCCGATCTGGCCCGTCGTCATTCCGAAGTAGAGGGCGGTCTTCGCCTTCTTCTGGGAGATGTCGATCGAGCCGACCCAGGCATCGTCCATGCGGTAGAAGGCTTTCAGGTTGCCGCCGGAATCCACGATGGCGATGCACATCTGCGTGCCGATCTCCACGGCCTTGGCGCGCGCGGCCTCGATGGCCGCCTGTGCTTCCTTGATCGTGACGTGCATCGGCGCGCTCCCTTGCCATGACGGCCCCGCCACGTTTGGCGACGCCGCGGCCGACTATAGGCAAGGCCCGCCCGTGCGCGACGCATGCTTTTGGGCGGTATGCGGGGGGGGGCGGCTGCGCCGGTGTGCACCGCTCCAATCAGCCGAGAGCGGCCGGCCCTGTCGCGCCCGAGGCCGGCGCCCCGATCGAAGGGGCGCTCACACCAAGTACAGCGTCACCGAGGCGTGGAACGTGGCCGGGCAATGCTCGCGCTGAACGAGCCTTTGCGCCTCATCGACGGTGATGCCGCGATCCCGTGCGATCTCCTGGATCGTCTTCCACTGCTTGTCCATGGCGGCCTCCGCTCGCGTTCCTCGCCCGACATCGGTCGCGCCGGTCCGGTCGGCGGCCCGTCACCACGGGCGGATCGAACCGAGCGCGCGACGGCCTCGAGACCACTGGGCATCGGGCCGTTCCGTCTGAGTGCTCAACACTCCAGCCACGTCCCGGTTTCACCGTTTGACCCAAGGGAAGATAAAGATCTCCGGCCATGGCGGGGTGCGAAGGCACGGCAGCGACGGGGTCGTTCGGCCGGATCGCGCCGCATTCGACCCATGGATCGGGGCGCCTCCGGTCTCTCGCGTCGATCCGCGGCCCGCGTCGCGACGAGCCCGGCCATGCCGGAGGTCCTGCGCGGCACGGCCATCCCATAAGAAATGAGCCCGCACAGCGTTGCCGGCGGGCTCAGTGATGGGGGCTTCAGAACAACTGAAGCAGAGATCTTGTGGCAAGGCGCTCGCCGCGTGAGAACCATCTAACGGTTACTGCATAACGGGTCTTAACCCGGCCGGGCGGCCGTCACGCCCGCACGCCCAAATTCGCCGGCCGTGCCGATCGGCGGCGCGCCATGCCGAATGGCCTAGCTCTTCTTGCGCAATTGATTTTGGCGCAACGTAATCAGTTATCGGATGAACGAGGCGCCCTCCGCCTATCCGAGGCACATGATGAGCAATCGATCCGCGGCCGGCGTCTTGGTCGCTCACACAATACAGGTCTCATCTGCCGAAGAGATTGATGCATTGACTTGCACGATGCTTGAAATCAGCGCGCACGGCGCCAGGATCATCGTGCCCGCAGGCACCCGCTTGCCGAACTCCATCTGCTTGAGGCTCAGGCCGGGCGGTGTGAATTGGATGTCGGAGGTCGTCTCGCAGCGCCTCGGAGTGGCGGAGATCGAGTTCATCTAGGATGACGTCCTCGTGAGCGTGAGTACGCTGGACATGTCGTGGGGCTTGGCAGGCTCTTGCATGTTCCCCTTTCCCGGATCTCCTTCCGCTTCGCTGCTCTCGTGCAGGTCCGAACGGGCCCGGAAAGGGGAGGGGGAGTGAGTTGTTTCCCCCCTCGGCAGGGCCATCTGCCGCTGACGTGCCTGCCGGTGCCGGCGCGCGAGGTGGTCTTCCGACACGTCCGGCCCCGATCTCCCCTGGACACCGGGCCGCGCGCCGCCACATTCCGGCGGGGCAGGCGTGAAGGAGGTCGGCATGAACCCGCTCAAGGCGTTGCACGCGGAACAGGGGCAGGCCGTGTGGCTCGACTTCGTCGCGCGCGGCTTCGTCGCCAAGGGCGAGTTGAAGCAACTCGTCGAGGCGGACGGCCTGCGCGGCGTGACCTCGAACCCGGCGATCTTCGAGAAGGCGATCGGCCACTCGGACGAGTACGACGACGCGCTGCGGCAGGCCGGCGACCGCCGGGTGATCGATCTCTACGAGGGGCTCGCCATCGCGGACATCCAGGCCGCCGCCGACGTGCTGCGGCCGGTCTACGACGCGAGCGGCGGCCAGGACGGCTTCGTCAGCCTCGAAGTCTCGCCCTACCTCGCGTTGCGCACGGACGAGACCCTGGCCGAGGCGCGCCGCCTGTGGGCGGCGGTCGGCCGCGACAACCTGATGATCAAGGTCCCGGCGACGCCCGAGGGCCTGCCCGCCATCCGGGCGCTCATCGCCGAGGGCATCAACGTCAACATCACGCTCCTCTTCTCGCAGGACGTCTACGAGGAGGTGGCGAACGCCTACATCGCGGGACTGGAGGAGCTGGCGGCCAAGGGCGGCCCGGTCGGGCGGGTGGCGAGCGTCGCGAGCTTCTTCGTCAGCCGCATCGACGCGACGGTCGATGCGAAGCTCGACGCGCTGATCGCGAAGGCCGGTGCCGGCGACGGGCCGGCGCTGGAGGCCCTGAAGGGCAAGGTCGCGGTGGCGAACGCCAAGCTCGCCTATCAGCGCTACAAGCGGCTCTTCGCCGGCCCCCGCTGGGAGGCGCTCGCCGCCAAGGGCGCCCAGCCGCAGCGCCTGCTCTGGGCCTCCACCGGCACCAAGAACAAGGCCTATTCCGACGTCCTCTACGTCGAGGAGCTGATCGGCCCCGACACCGTCAACACCATGCCCCCGGCCACCATGGACGCCTTTCGCGATCACGGCCGCGTCCGCCCGAGCCTGGAGGAGGATGTCGGCGAGGCCGAGCGCGTCCTCGCGCAGCTGGCGCGGGCCGGGATCGACCTCGACGAGGTCGCGCGCGACCTCGTGCGCGAGGGCGTGCAGCTCTTCGTGGACGCCGCCGACAAGCTGCTCGGCGCCGTGGCGGGCAAGCGCGCCCGCTTCCTGGGAGCGGGCCTGGACCGGCAGGATCTCGCCCTCGGCGCGCTCGCCGAGCCGGTGGAGAAGGCCGCCGAACGCTGGCGGGCCGAGGGGCTGGTGCGCCGCCTCTGGCAGCGCGACGCGAGCGTCTGGACCGGCGGCGACGAGGCGCGCTGGCTCGGCTGGCTCGACATCGTCGAGGCGCAGGCCGCCCAGGCCCGCGACTACGCCGCCTTCGCCGAAGAAGTCCGGGCCGAGGGCTTCACCGATGCGGTGGTGCTCGGCATGGGCGGCTCCAGCCTTGGGCCGGAGGTGCTGGCCGAGACCTACGGCAGGCGGTCCGGCTTCCCGCGGCTGCGCATCCTCGACTCCACCGACCCCGCGGAGGTGCGGGCGGTCGAGCGGGCCGTGGACCTCAAGCACACCCTGTTCATCGTCGCCTCGAAATCCGGCTCGACGCTCGAACCGAACGTCTTTCGCGACTACTTCCTCGCCCGCATGCGCGAGGAGGTCGGCGAGGCGGCGGGCCGCCACTTCGTCGCCGTGACCGATCCGGGCTCGGCGATGGAGAAGGCCGCGCAGCGGGACGGCTTCCGGCGGATCTTTTACGGCGTGCCGGAGATCGGCGGGCGCTACTCGGTGCTCTCGGCCTTCGGGCTGGTGCCGGCGGCCGCGAGCGGCATCGACGTGGCGGCCTTCCTCGACAGCGCCCTGCGGATGGTGCGCTCCTGCGGGCCGGACGTGCCGCCGCCGCTCAACCCCGGCGTGATGCTCGGCCTCGCGCTCGGCCACGCGGCCACCCTCCAGGGCCGCGACAAGGTCACGCTCGTGGCCTCGAAGGGCGTCGAGACCTTCGGCGCCTGGGCCGAACAGCTCATCGCCGAATCCACCGGCAAGCAGGGCAAGGGCCTGATCCCGATCGACGGCGAGCCGCTGGGGGCGCCGGAGGTCTACGGGTCCGACCGCGTCTTCGTGTATCTGCGCCTCGATGACGGGGCGGATGCGGGACAGGACGCCGCGATCGCCGCCCTGGAGGCGGCCGGTCATCCGGTGGCGCGCCTCGCGCTGGCCTCGCGCGAGGGGCTGCCGCAAGAATTCTTCCGCTTCGAGATCGCCACGGCGGTGGCGGGTGCGGTGCTCGGGATCGACCCGTTCGACCAGCCCGACGTCGAGGCGAGCAAGATCAAGACGCGGGAGTTGACCGACGCGGCGGAGCGCGACGGCGCGCTGCCGGCTGAGGCGCCGGTGGCGGAAAATGCCCGCTTCGCCCTCTACACCGACGCGGGCAACGCCGAGGCCCTGCGCGGGGCGGGGGCGGGAGACGATCCCGAAAACTGGGTGCGCGCGCAGATCGGCCGGGCCGGGGCGGGGGATTACGTCGCCCTGCTCGCCTATGTCGAGCGCAAGCCCGCGCATCTCGCCCCGTTGCAGGCCGCGCGGGTGCGCCTGCGGGACGGCAGGCGGGTCGCGACCTGCGTCGAGTTCGGGCCGCGCTTCCTGCACTCGACCGGGCAGGCCTACAAGGGCGGCCCGGACAGCGGCGTCTTCCTGCAGATCACCGCCGATCCGAATCCCGACCTGCCGATCCCGGGCCGCTCTGTCAGCTTCGGCACCGTCATCGCCGCGCAGGCGCGGGGCGATTTCGGGGTGCTGTCGGAGCGCGGGCGCCGGGCGCTGCGCGTCCACATCAAGGGTGACCTGCAGGCGGGGCTCGATCGCCTCTGCGAGATCCTGGCCTAACTCAGGGAAAGAGCAGGTCGCCCTGCTTGACACCGCAGGGGTTCAGCGCCCCGAAGGGGCTCTGCGCCCCAAAGGGCGCCGCCCCTGCACCCCGGCATGAGGGCGCCACCCTCTGCACACCGTGACTCGGAGGTCCCGATGCAACTCGGCATGATCGGCCTGGGGCGAATGGGCGGCAACATCGTGCGGCGCCTGCTCCGCGCCGGACACACGGCCGTCGTCTACGACCGCAGCCCCGAGGCGGTGGCGGCGCTCGTCGAGGCGGGCGCCACGGGCGCGGCCAGCCTGGAGGATCTCGTCGCCAAGCTCGACGTCCCGCGCGCCGCCTGGGTGATGCTGCCGGCGGGTGCGGCCACCGAAGACACCGTGAACCGGCTCGCCCCGCTGATGCAGCGGGACGACACGATCATCGACGGCGGCAACTCCTTCTACAAGGACGACATCCGGCGCGCCGCCGCCCTGCGCGAGCACGGGTTGCACTACGTCGATGTCGGCACCTCGGGCGGGGTCTGGGGGCTGGAGCGCGGCTACTGCATGATGATCGGCGGCGACAAGACGGCGGTGGACCGGCTCGATCCGATCTTCGCCACCCTGGCGCCGGGGATCGGCGATGTTTCGCGCACGCCCGGTCGCGAGAGCCGCGATCCGCGCGCCGAGCAGGGCTACATCCATGCCGGCCCGAGCGGCGCCGGCCACTTCGTCAAGATGATCCACAACGGCATCGAGTACGGCCTGATGCAGGCCTACGCGGAGGGGTTCGACATCCTGCGCCACGCCAATTCCGAGGAACTGCCGGCGGCGCAGCGCTTCGACCTCGATCTCGGCGACATCGCGGAGGTGTGGCGGCGCGGCAGCGTGGTCTCGTCCTGGCTCCTCGACCTCACGGCCGCGGCGCTGGCGCGCGACGAGCACCTCGACGCCTTCTCGGGCTTCGTGGCCGATTCGGGGGAGGGGCGCTGGACCCTCAACGCCGCCATCGAGGAGGCGGTGCCCGCCAACGTGCTGGCCGCCGCGCTCTACGCGCGCTTCCGCTCCCGCGAGCACGCCTCCTTCGCCGACAAGATGCTCTCCGCCATGCGCAAGGGCTTCGGCGGCCACCAGGAACCGAAGTAGGGGCCGCCGATGTCCGACCGGATCGCCCGCACCGACGCTGCGCCAGCTCCCGACTGCACCCTGGTGATCTTCGGGGCCACCGGCGACCTCACCCACCGGCTCCTGATGCCGGCCCTCTACAACCTCGCCCGCTGGAAGCTCCTGCCCACGCACTTCGCGATCCTGGGGGTGAGCCGCACCGAGATGTCCTCGCAGGATTACCGGGCGGACCTCACCGAGCGGGTGCGCGGCTTCATCACCCAGAAGGGGGGCGAGGCCGGGGGCGGGACCTTCGATGACGCCGTATGGGCCGGCCTCGCCGACCGGATCAGCTACATGGCGGGTGATCTCGCCGATCCGAAGACCTTCGCGAGCGTGAAGGAGAGGCTCGCGGAGGCCCCCGGGGGCGGCAGCGTGCTCTTTTACCTCGCGGTGGCGGCAAACCTGTTCGGACCGACCGTGCGCCGGCTCGGCGAGGCCGGGCTGCTGCAGGAGCCGGAGGGGGCGTGGCGGCGCGTCATCATCGAGAAGCCGTTCGGGCACGACCTCGCCTCGGCCCGCGCCCTGAACCGCGAGATCCTGGGTTGCCTCTCGGAGGAGCAGATCTTCCGCATCGACCACTTCCTCGGCAAGGAGACGGTGCAGAACATCATGGCGTTCCGGTTCGGGAACGGCCTGTTCGAGCCGCTCTGGAACCGCGACCACATCGACCACGTGCAGATCACCGTGTCGGAGACCGTGGGCGTCGAGGGCCGCGGGCGCTTCTACGAGACCACCGGCGCGCTGCGCGACATGGTGCCGAACCACCTCTTCCAGCTCTTCACGCTGGTGGCGATGGAGCCGCCGGTCTCCTTCGCGGCGGAGGCCGTGCGCGACAAGAAGCAGGAGGTGCTGCTCGCCGCGCCCTCGGCCTCGCCGGAGGCCGCCGTGCGCGGCCAGTACACGGCCGGCGACGTGCAGGGGCGGCCGGTGAAGGATTACCGGCACGAGCCCGACGTGGCGGGCGACAGCCGCACCGAGACCTTCGTGGCGCTGCGCCTCGCGGTGGACAACTGGCGCTGGGCCGGCGTGCCGTTCTACCTGCGCACCGGCAAGGCGATGACGCGGCGCGACACCGAGATCGCGATCCGCTTCAAGCCCGCGCCGCTGGCGCTGTTTCGCGGCACCGGCGTCGAGGCCCCGATCGAGAACTGGCTCGTGCTGCAATTGCAGCCCGACGAGGGCATCTCGCTGCAGTTCGGCGCCAAGGTCCCGGGCCAGACGGTGCGCCTCGACGCCGTCGACATGCGCTTCTGCTACAAGGATTACTTCAAGATCGAGCCGAGCACGGGCTACGAGACGCTGATCTACGACGCGATGACCGGTGATTCGACGCTGTTTCAACGGGCCGACATGATCGAGGAGGGCTGGCGCGTGGTGCAGCCGGTCCTCGATGCCGAGGGAAGCGAGCCCGCCTTCTACGCGGCCGGCAGCACCGGCCCGGCCGAGGCCGACGCCCTCCTGGCCCGCGAGGGCCGGGCGTGGCGTCCGCTCCACGGGGCCTGACGTGGCGGGGCTGCCTCCCTGTGCGATCGTCCTGCCGGACGCGGATGCCGTCGCGCGCGAGGCGGCCGAGCGGCTGCTGACGGTCGCCGCCGCGACCGCGCGCGCCGCGATCTGCCTCTCGGGCGGCTCGACGCCCAAGCGCCTCTACGGGCTGCTCGCCGGGCCGGATTTCCGCGCCCGGGTGCCCTGGGAGCGCCTGCACTGGTTCTTCGGCGACGAGCGCGTCGGCGACGGCCCCGAGGCCGGCAGCAACCGGCGGATGGTCGAGGCGGCCTTCGGTCCGGATTCGCCGGTGCCAGCGGGCCACCTGCACCCGATCCCGACCGAAAGCGGCCCCGACGCGGGCGCGGCGGCCTACGAGGCCGCCCTGCGCGCGTGGTACGGCGCCGACCGCCTCGATCCGGCCCGGCCACTGTTCGACCTCGTCCTGCTCGGCCTCGGCGAGGACGGCCACACCGCCTCGCTGTTTCCCGGCAAGCCGGCGGTGGCGGAGACCGGGCGCTGGGTGGTGGGCGTGCCGGAGGCGGGCCTCGCGCCCTTCGTGCCGCGGGTGAGCCTCACCCTGCCGGCGCTCGGCTCCGCGCGCGCGCTCCTGTTCCTTGTCACCGGTGCGGGCAAGCGGGACCCGCTCGCCCGCCTCGCCGCGGGCGAGGACCTGCCGGCCGGCCGGGTGCAACCGCAGGGCGACGTGGCGTGGCTGCTCGACCGGGAAGCGGTGGGCTGATCCTTCTTTCGATCCGGCACCGCCCTACCTTGCGGCGTAGACGCGTCCCAACCGGATCCGAGAGATGGTACAGCTCCACCGCCGCGCGCTGCTCGCGACCCTCGCGGGCGCCGCGACAGCGCTCCAGTCCCGACCCGGCCTCGCGCAGCAGGCGCCCGCCGGCCCGTTCACCCTCGACCCGCTGCCCTATCCGGCGGCCAAGAACGAGCCGCACATCGACGCCGAGACGATGGAGCTGCATCACGGCAAGCACCATCAGGCCTACGTCACGAACCTCAACGCGGCGGTCGCCAAGCACGGCGACCTCGCCAAGAAGCCGCTGCCGGACCTCCTGGCGAACCTGAGCGCCGTGCCGGAGGACGTGCGAACGGCCGTGCGCAACAACGGCGGCGGCCACGCCAACCACACCATGTTCTGGCAGATCATGGGCGGCTCGGGCGGCGAGCCCACGGGCGATCTGAAGGCCGCCATCGACCGCGACCTCGGCGGCCTCGCCAAGCTGCAGGAAGACTTCAACGCCGCGGGCGGGCGCGTCTTCGGCTCGGGCTGGGTCTTCGTCACGGTGGCGAAGGACGGCAAGCTCGCGCTCACCTCGCGCCCCAACCAGGACACGCCGCTGATGGACGGGCAGCGCGTGCTGATGGGCAACGACGTCTGGGAGCACGCCTATTACCTCAAGTACCGGAATCGCCGGCCGGACTACCTGAAGGCGTGGTGGAACGTGGTCGACTGGGGCAAGGTCGGCCAGCGCTACGCCGCCGCCAAGGCCGGCACCCTGACGATCTGACGACGGACGCCCCCGCCGCGGCAGGCTGCGGCGGGAGCCTTTGCCAAAGCGCGGGATCCCCTCTCCTGTGTGGGAAAGGGGTAGGGGATCGAAGATCCCGCGTGAGGGTCCAGGTGGGGCCGCAGTAAGACACGGAATGTAGTGAGGGAAGCAGAACGGGTCAGCTTCAAACACTGACCGTGGTGCTGGCAGCGGCAGCGTTCCGCCTTCTTGCGGCACCCTCCCGCACCCTCACCCCCAGCCCCTCTCCCACACGGGCAGGGCAATCGCATATGGGTTGGTGGATGGCCTGGCGGAGTAGCCTGAGCTCTGGAAGGTTTCCGGTTCACCTCCGGAGACCTGCCGATGTCGGACTTCGCCACCCTGTTTGCGGTGCTGCCCGATCCGCGCGCCAGCAACGTCCGCCACAAGCTGACCGACGTGCTGTTGATCGCCCTGGCGGCTAGCCTGTGCGGCGCGCAGGCGTGCAGCGACATGGCCGAGTTCGCCCAGGCCAAGCTGGCGACGCTGCGTCAGATCCTGCCGCTGCGCCATGGCCCGCCCAGCCACGACACCTTCAGCCGGGTGTTCCGGCTGCTCGATCCCGACGCCTTCGAGGATCTGTTTCGCCGCTTCGCCGCCGGCTTCCGCCACCGCCTGGCCGAGCGGGGCGCACTGCGCGCAGGGGACGACGGCATCGTCGCGCTCGACGGCAAGTCCCTGGCCTGCGCGGCCGAGGCCGGCGCCCGGGCCACGCCCGTGCATCTGGTCACGGCCTGGGCCGCCGAGCAGCGCCTGGCGCTGGCGGTGCAGCGCGCCCCGGGCCGCCGTGAGACCCAGGCCGCCCTCGATCTGGTCGCGACCCTCGACCTGCTCGGCTGCGTCGTCACGGCCGATGCCCTGCACGGCACGCGGGCCATGAGCCGGGCCATCCGGGCGCGGGGGGGGGCACTACGCGCTGGCGATCAAGGGCAACCGCGGCCCACTGCACCGCGCCTTGCAGGATCTGCTGAGCGCGCCGGATCCGGACGCGGCAGCCGCCACCATCGAGGTCGCCCACGGGCGCTACGAGGAGCGGCGGGCCTGGACGCTGCCGGTGCCGCCCGACTGGCCGCAGCGCTTCGGCTTTGCCGACCTGAGCACGGGCGTGCGCATCGAGGCGCGCCGCCGCCAGGGCGGGCGGGAGGAGCGCCAGATCCGCTTCTACGTGCTCTCCCGGCCGATGGCCCCGCAGGAGGCCCTGCGCATCATCCGGGCGCACTGGACCATCGAGAACGGCCAGCACTGGGCCCTCGACGTGCTCTTGGACGAGGATCGCAGCCGCGCCCGCGCCGACCACGCCGCCGAGAACCTGGCTCGCCTGCGCAGGCTGGTGCTCAACCTGCTGCGCGCCGATCCGCGCCCGACCTCCCTGCGCAGCAAGATCAAGCGCGCCGGATGGCAGGACGCCTACCTGTTCGCCCTTCTCAGCCATATGCGATAGCCCTGCCCACACGGGAGAGGGGAGAGGCGCCTCTTCTTGACTCGACTGGAGCACGCGGAACCGGGTCACACGAACCCCGCCCCATGCAGCGCCATGCCGGCGGCCGCGCAGGCCGCGAGCGTGGGGAGCATGCCGGCCCCGAAGCGGAAGACCGCGACGGCCGCCGCAAGCGCCAGCGCGAGCGCGAAGGGATCGACGCTGGCGAGAACCGGCATGTCGAACCGCAGCGGCCCGGCCGCGACACTCCGCACCTGCCCGAAGAGGGTGTGGAGGGCGAACCAGACCGCGAGGTTGAGGATCACCCCGACCACCGCGGCGGTGATCGCCGAGAGCGCGCCGGCCAGCGCCGCGTTGCCGCGCAGGCGCTCGACGTAAGGGGCCCCGACGAAGATCCAGAGGAAGCAGGGTGCGAACGTCACCCAGGTGGTCAGCAGCCCGCCCAGCGTCCCGGCCAGGAGCGGCGGCAGGGCGCCCGGCGCCCGGAACGCCGCCATGAAGCCCACGAACTGCGTGACCATGATCAGCGGACCGGGCGTCGTCTCGGCCATGCCGAGCCCGTCGAGCATCTCGCCGGGCCTGAGCCAGCCGTAATGCTCCACCGCCTGCTGGGCGACGTAGGCCAGCACCGCGTAAGCACCCCCGAACGTCACCATGGCCATCTTCGAGAAGAACACCGCGATGCGGCTGAAGACGTCGTCCGGCCCGAGGATGAGCAGGAGGACGGCGACGGGCACCAGCCAGATCGCGCCCCAGGTCACCAGCACCCGCAGCGTGTGCCCGGAGGCGGCGCGCTCCTGCGGGAGGGCGTCGTCGCCGAGCAGGAACGGGCCGTCCGCGGCCTTGCCGCCGCTCCCGTGTCCGCCGCCGGCCCGGAACTCCGGCCGGCCGGCGCGCCCGCCGAGGTAGCCGATCACGCCGGCCGCCAGGACGATGAGCGGGAACGGCACGTCGAGGAAGAAGATCGCCACGAAGGCCGCGGCGGCAAGCGCCACCATGACCCGCCCCTTCAGGGCGCGCCGGCCGATGCGCAGCACCGCCTGGACCACGATCGCCAGCACGGCCGCCTTGAGCCCGAAGAAGAGGCCGGCGACGAGGCCGGTCTGCCCGTACAGCGCGTAGACCCAGCTGAGCGCCATGATGGCCACGAGGCCCGGCAGCACGAACAGGCCGCCGGCCACGAGCCCCCCGCGCACCCCGTGCATCAGCCAGCCCACGTAGGTGGCGAGCTGCTGGGCCTCCGGGCCGGGCAGCAGCGTGCAAAAATTCAGGGCGTGCAGGAAGCGGTTCTCGGAGATCCAGCGCTTCTCCTCGACGAGGATGCGGTGCATCACGGCGATCTGCCCGGCCGGGCCGCCGAAGGAGAGCGCGGCGATGCGCCCCCAGACCGGCAGGGCCTCGGCGAGGCCGACCGGCCCGGGGACGGCCGCGTCCGGCCCGGCGCCCGGTGCGGTGCTCACGGCGGATGACATCGTCAGGCCCCCGGCTTCGGCCGGTTGGTCGGCCAGTTGTGGGTCTCGTCGGTGGCGTCGCGGCACCAGCGGTAGAAGGCGTCGTAGAGGAGCATGCCGGCATCGAGCTGGGCGAGGTCGTCGGCATAGATCCGCGACAGGCCGAGCGAGGCGGCGAGCAGGCCGGGCGCCTCGGGCGCGAGATCGAGGCGCGCCGTGTCAGCCCCGCGCACGATGGCGGCCAGCCGGCGCAGGGGCTCGGTGCCGAGGTTCAGCTCCTCCAGCATCACGTCGAAGGTGCAGAGGGGGCCGCGGTGGCTCCAGAACACCTCCGGGCTGTCGATGTCGAAGGGCGTGGCGCCGAACCGCTCGGCCACGGCCTCGACCTCGGCCGGAGGCACGAACAGGAACACGGCGGCGGGGTCGGCGAAGCGGCGGATCAGCCAGGGGCAGGCGATGCGGTCGATCTTCGGCCGCGCCCGCGTGACCCAGATCGTGCGGCCCTGGCCGTCCCGCCCGGGCAGCTTGGCTTCGGGCACCATCGGCAGGCCCGCGGCGCGCCACGCCTCCGTGCCGCCCTCCAGGCTCTCGGCCGGCACGCCCGCGTGGCGCAGCCACGCGGCCACGCCGTGGCTGAGTTTCTGGCCGCGCCGGCAGATCACGATCGCGGACCGGCCGGCCAGCGCGCCGGCCCAGGCCGGCACGTCGGCCCAGGGACGCCGCACGGCGCCGGGGATCAGATGCGGATCGTCGGCGGCGTCCTCGTGCGTGCGGACGTCGAGGAGGGGAGGGCACCCGGGGGTGCCGATCAAGCGGGCGAGCTTGTCGGGGGAGATGGAGCTGGGCATGGCGCGTCCGTGCGGTGAAGCAGGTTGGACGCGATGCTTGAGCCGGAGCCTCGTGAGGAGATCGCGATCCCCATGCGGTCGAGGGTAGGCGGCCCCGCCCGCCTGTCAAGCGGGCGGCGCGCGCCTCACACGAAGTGCTTCGAGAGCTTCAGCCCCTGCGCCTGGTAGTTCGAGCCGGCCTGCGCGCCGTAGAGGGCGGCCGGGCGCTCGGCCATCCGCTCGTAGATGAGGCGGCCGACGATCTGGCCGTCCTCCAGCATGAAGGGCACGTCGCGGGAGCGCACCTCCAGCACCGCCCGCGCGCCCGCGCCGCCCGCCGCCGCGTGGCCGAAGCCGGGATCGAAGAAGCCCGCGTAATGGACCCGGAACTCCCCCACCAGGGGGTCGAACGGCACCATCTCGGCGGCGAAGTCCGGCGGCACCTGCACGGCCTCCTTCGAGGCCAGGATGTAGAACTGGCCCGGATCGAGGATCAGGGTGCCCGAGCCGTCGGCGCGCAGCGGCTCCCAGAAATCCGCCGCCGGGTAGCTGCGCGGGCGGTCGACGTCGACGAGGCCGGTGTGGCGCTTGGCGCGGTAGCCGATGAGGCCCTCAAAGCCCGCGAGGTCCACCGAGACCGCGACGCCGCCCTGGAACGAGGGCTCGGCCGCGTCCACCAGCGGCGCCTCGGCGTGGAGCTCGGCCAGCGCCGCATCGTCGAGCCGCACGGCGCCCTGGCGGAAGCGGATCTGCGACAGGCGCGACCCGGTGCGCACCAGCACCGGGAAGGTGCGCGGCGAGATCTCGGCGAAGAGCGGGCCGGCATAGCCCGGCTCCACCATGTCGAACTCGCGCGCCTGGTCGGTGATCACGCGGGTGAAGACGTCGATGCGGCCGGTCGAGCTCTTCGGGTTGGCGCTCGCCGCGAGGGTCGGCGGCAGGGCCAGGCCCTCCTGCAACTCGGCGATGTAGACGCAGCCCGTCTCCAGCACGGCCCCCTGGCGCAGGTCGATCTCGTGCAGCTTGAGCTTGCCGAGGCAGGCCTGCACGTCGCGCGTGCGCCCCGGCAGGAAGCTCGCGCGCACCCGGTAGGCCCGCTGGCCGAGCCGCAGGTCGAGGCTCGCCGGCTGCACCTGATCGTCCGCGAAGGGCGCGTCCGTGCGGATCACGCCAGCCGCATGCAGCGCCGCGATGCTCTCCGCCGATTGAATCCCGTTCCGCAAGCGCACCATGACCCGTCCTCGCCTGCCGCAATCTCCGCGACTTGGGTTGCGGATGCGTGAAGCCGACGCGGGGGAATGCTGACCGCGCCCGGCCACGATTGACGACCGCCGAGACGGACCGTACCACGGCGCGGCTGTGCGGCCGCACCGCTCGGAGAGCCGGCCGCGTCCCCGGAGGCTCCCTGATGTACAAGGCCGAGACCCGCGGCATCAGCGTGGTGGTCACCCCCCGGTTCGTGGAGGAGGAATCCGCGCCGGACGAGAGCCGCTACTTCTTCGCCTACACGGTCGAGATCACCAACAACGGCCTCGACCGGGTGCAGCTGCGCTCGCGGCACTGGCGCATCGTGGACGGCCGGGGCGCCCTCCAGGAGGTGCGCGGGGCCGGCGTCGTCGGCAAGCAGCCGGTGCTCGGCCCGGGCGAGTCCTTCAGCTACACCAGCGGCTGCCCGCTGCCGACGCCGAACGGCACGATGGAGGGCACCTACACGATGGCGACCGCGGACGGCGAGAGCTTCGAGGCGGCGATCCCCGCCTTCTCCCTCGACGTGCCCCACAGCCGCCGGGTCATGCATTGACGGATCGTGCGGCGGCCCGGAGCGGTCCGCCCGTGGCGCTCCCCTTCAGCCGAAGGCTCCGATGACGGACACCGCACCCCGCCTGACGCCGCTCGCCATGCTGGAGCGGCTCGTCGCCTTCGACACCGAGAGCCAGAAATCCAACCTCGCGCTGATCGACTTCGTGGCCGGCTACCTCGACGCCTGGGGCGTGCCCTTCGTGCGCCTGCCCAACCGCCAGGGGGACAAGGCCGCGCTGTTCGCCACGGTCGGGCCGATGCGCGACGGGGGCGTCGTGCTCTCGGGCCACACCGACGTGGTGCCGGTGGCCGGGCAGGACTGGACCGGCGATCCCTTCCGGCTGCGGGTCGCCGACGGCCGGCTCTACGGCCGCGGGGCCGTGGACATGAAGGGGTTCTGCGCGCTCTGTCTCGCGCTCGTCCCCGACATGCTGGCGGCCGACCTCGCCACCCCGATCCATATCCTCCTGTCCTACGACGAGGAGACGACCTGCCTCGGCGTCGTGGACGCCATCGCCCGGTTCGGGGCGGACCTGCCGCGGCCGGGCGCCGTGATCGTGGGCGAGCCCACCGGCCTCGACGTGGCGGATGCTCACAAGAGCGTCGTCACCTACGTCACCACGGTGCACGGCCACGAGGCGCACTCCGCCAAGCCGATGCTCGGCGCCAACGCCGTGATGGCGGCGGCCGACCTCGTGGCCGGCCTCAACCGCATCGCCGACGAGATGGTGGCGCGGGGCGACGCGAGCGGCCGGTTCGATCCGCCCTACACCACCGTGCACGCCGGCACGATCCGCGGCGGCACCGCGCGCAACATCCTGCCGAAATCCTGCACGGTCGAGTGGGAGTTCCGCGGCCTGCCGGACCTCGACCTGCAGGAGATCCCGGCCCGCTTCGCAACCCTCGCGGACGGCGTGACCCGGGAGCGCCTGAACCGCTTCGGTCCCTACGGCCGCATCGAGACCGTGGAGGATGCCGCCGTGCCGGGGCTCGGCCCCGCGCCGGGCTCCCCCGCCGAGCGCCTCGCCCTGCGGCTCGCCGGCCGCAACCGCACCATCACGGTGCCCTACGCCACCGAGGCCGGGCGCTTCCAGCGCGCCGGCCTGCCGACCGTGGTCTGCGGCCCGGGCTCGATCGATCAGGCCCACCAGCCCGACGAGTTCATCACGCTGGCGGATTTCGAGGCGGGCGAGGCCTTCCTGCGCGGCCTGATCCGCGAATGCGCCGCCGGCTGGGTGCCGGGCTGACCGGCGCGGTTCACTGCGGCCGGCCCGCCCGGGCGTTTACCCCGCTGCAAGCCGCGCGTGACAGCCTCCGGTCTCCCTCGGAGCGCCGTCCGCGATGCACATCGTCCTCGTCCTCGACCATGCCCACGTCAATGGCGGGCAGGCCAAGGTCGCCATCGACTCAGCGGTCGGCCTGCGCGCGCGGGGGCACGACGTCACGCTGTTCGCGGCGGTCGGACCGGTGGATCCACGCCTGAAGGCGGCCGGCGTCGAGGTGGTGTGCCTGGGCCAGGACGACCTGCAATCGGCCGCCAGCAAGCTCGCCTTCGCGGCGCAGGTGGTGTGGAACGCGCCGGCGGCCCGGGCGCTCGCGGCGCGGCTCGCCGCCTGCGACCCCGCGCGCGCGCTGGTGCATGTCCACGGCTGGGCGAAGGCGCTCTCGCCGTCCATCGGCCGGGTTCTCGCCCGCTGCGGGCTGCCCGTGACCTACACGATGCACGAGTTCTTCCTCGTCTGCCCGAACGGCGGGTTCTACGATTACCGCCGGCACGAGATCTGCCACCGCACCCCGCTGTCGGGCGCCTGCATCGCGACGAACTGCGATTCGCGCAGCTATGCCCACAAGGGCCTGCGCCTCGTGCGCCACCTCGCCCTCGACCGGGTGAGCGGGATGCGCACGCTCCTGCCGCACGTCATCACCATCAGCGCGCTGCAGGAGCGCGTAGTCGCCCCGCACATGCCCCCCGGCACGGTCTTCCACCGCGTGGACAACCCGATCCCGGCCGTGGATCACGGGCCGAAGCCGGCCCCGGGCGAGCATTTCCTGTTCGTGGGCCGGCTCTCGCCGGAGAAGGGCGCGCCGCACTTCGCGGAGGCCGCCCGGCAGGCGGGGGTGCGGCCGGTCTTCGTCGGCGACGGGCCGAGCGGCGAGATGCTGCGCGCCCGCTACCCCGAGGCCGTCTTCCTCGGCTGGAAGCCGGCGGCCGAGGTGGCCGGTCTGATGCGCCAGGCGCGCGCGCTGGTCTTCCCGTCGGTCTGGTACGAGGGGCAGCCGCTCACGGTCTACGAGGCGCTGGCGACGGGTACGCCGGTCATCGTGAGCGACGCCTGCGCGGGCCGCGAGGCGGTGGCGGACGGCGAGACCGGCCTGTGGTTTCCCTCAGGCGACGCGGCGGCCCTCGCCGCCCATCTGCGCACCCTGAGCGACGACGCCGTCGCCCGGCGGATGAGCGCGGCGGCCCATGCCCGCTACTGGGCCGCCCCGCTGAGCCTGGAACGGCACCTCGACCGGCTCACCGCGGTCTACGCCGCGGTGCAGGCCGACCACGCCGCCCGCGCCGGCAGCGGCGCGCTCGCCCCGGCCCTGGCCCGCGCCGCCCTGTCCTGACGCGAAGGACCGGCGCCTGCCTGCCGATGGCCGGCGCCCCGCCCGCCACGCGGGCCGCGGTGCCTTGCCGCAGGCGGCGTCCGACTTAAGCTGTTCGCCGTTTCAGGGACGGGGGTTGGTGGAGCGCCGTGATGGTCGAGATGGAAGCCGCCGTCGATCCTGCCCCGCCGCCTCCGCGGTGCTCGGAGGTGGTGCTGGCGGATTTCGGCCAGTTCTTCGAGGAGCAGAGTCGCAAGCGGCAGGCCGTGGACGATCCGGCCGAGGAAGGCCCGGCCGAGCCGCTGACGCCCGAAGATCTGCGCCGGGTCGCGCTCCTCAAGGGGATCGCCGCGGAGGTGCTGACCACCGCCGCCGCGCAGCTCGGGCCGCACGGGGTCCTGGTCGAGACCGGCCCACCGCTGAAGGGCCGCCCGGATTTCGAGCAGGCCTACACCCAGTTCATGCTCATCAACCGGCATTCGGGCCGCGCCTCGCCGGTCTACGTCATGAGCATCACCGACACCGGCTACTTCCTCGCCAGCGCCTGCGACCCGGCCCTCGACCACGACCTCGCGGATCGGCAGGTGACGCATTGCGCGGCCAGCGAACTCACCTGCGAGGTCGTGGCCCGCGTGGTGAAGGACGCGATCCTGCACGTGGTCTGACGCCGCGGCGCGGACTCCTTCGGCAACGGTCCCGCCGCCGGGAGGCACGGTGCTCCGCGGCCGGAATCCGGCGCGAGCCGAGGTCGCGGATGCGGCTCCCGCAGAGCAGGTATGACGTTAGGGCACCCCCCAAATGGTTACCTCAAAAGCCGGCTTAAGACCGCTTGACCACCGCCCCCGAACGGGCGCAGCATGCCCCGGTCGACGTTGATGCCAAGGAGGTCAGCCATGATTTCCAGAGGTTGCCCAACCCACGCGACGTGCACCGATGACGGGGGCGAGGACGCGCCGCCGGGCCTTTACCGACAGGGATAGTGGCTCCAGGGCGGACCAGCCTGGCGCGGTGCCGAGACGGCAATTGAGCCGCGCCACCTCATGACCCCGTACCCTGGAACGTGGACCCTGCCCATGAGGCTCGCCGGCTGACGTCGGCGGGCCTTTTCCGTGTCGTTTCCCAGTGCGGCGCCCTCACGGGGCGCCGGGCTGCGGGATCTCGAGGTGGTAGCCGGGATCGTTCGGCGGCGTGATGAACTTCGAGATGCGCGCGTCGCGGGTGACCTCCCGCTCGAACTCCGCCTTGCGGGTCACCGAACTCGGCGCCACGTCGAAGACGTTCAGCACCTTGGGATCGGAGGCGTGCCGCGACACCCGAGTCGGGCCGATGCGGATGATCTCCTGCTCCATCGCCGCCTTGATCGCCGAGGCGCCCGCGCCAGCCGCCTTCCGCGCCTGATAGACGCCGATGACGAGGTCCCCGGCCGGGCCGTACAGCGCCCGCTGGTGGGCGATGCCGAACCGTTCCAGGTTGTTGAACATCACCCGAGCCTGATCGGCCGGACTGCGCGAGGTGCTGGAGATGATCACCCGGCTGAGGCCGGCCCGCTGCATCACCTCGCCGAGCACTTGGCGCGAGAAGGCCGTGACGTCCGCCGCCTTCGCGTTCGGGCCGAAATCGATCGTGACCGCCGGCGCGCTCTCGGCGAGTGCCGCGTCGAAACCGGCCGCCCGCGCGGCGGGACCCAGATCGGCATCGGGCGCCGATTCGGTCATGCGCTCGAACGCGTCCAGATCCGCGAAGGGAACCCGGAACGCGTCGGCATCCACCGCGACCACCCCGGCCTCGTCGTCGTCATCGCGCACAAATCCCAGGCGGCGGGCCGAGGCTCCGTCCTCGGGTTCCTCCACGGCCAACTGCGCGAGGGCGGCCGGCGCGACGCCGAGGCCCCGTTGCCCGAGGTGCTCCAGCGCCGCGTCCGCGATGGCTTGGCCCAGCGCGTCGATGTAGCTCTGCTGCCCGAGCCGCGCCTCCTCGCTCGCCTGCAGCGACAAGAAGCTGATCTCCACGAGACAGTTCGCCGTGTCAGGATCGTGGTTCTCGGGCTTGATCACGCCCGAGACGTTGCCGACCTTCACCTTGCGGTCCCGGTAGCCCGTCACGGCGAGGACGCGGCGCTGCACCGCGTCCGCGAGGCCCCGGGACATCGCCGTGTGCCCGGTACCGATCCAAGTCTCGGTCCCCTGGGCGGGCGTGCTGCCGCCCGGTGCATTGAAATGGATCGAGATGAAGACCGCCGCGTCGTTGTCCTTGGCGACCTTCGCGCGCTCGACGATCCCAAGATTTTCGTCCTCATCGCGCGTCAGGATCACCGTATGGCCGGAACCGTCCAGCGCCTTCTTCGCCGCGATGCCGACTTTCAGCGTAACCTTCTTCTCCTTCAACCCGTTCGGTCCGGTGGCGTTGTTTGGGCTCGACCCTCCGATCTTGTGCTTTCCGCCATGACCGGGATCAAGGACGATCGTCGCCATGGTTTTCCTCCCCGCTCTGTACCGCCGGTGCCGCACCCGGGCGCGATACCCTGTCGGCTCGTTCCGTGACATCTTATCATATCCCGGCTCATTGCCTGATGATTGCGTCCTGGCGGTCCATCGAGCGGGATAGGCGACAAGCCTGGGATGCGGCCGGGGACTTGGGATGCGCGGCAGGTGGCTTGCGCCCGGGCCGGCAGCGGTCTGCGGTGGAACGGCTGCTGCCTTAAATCTTTGAATCCACCGCATTTTCCGCGACGAGCCGGTATCCTCTTCGTCCAGCCTCGCGCTAGATCAGCGGCAGGATCCACCCCCGCGCCCGCGACGTGGATCGGGCGGCGCGACGCACCGTGAGGCTCGGCGCCCGCTGGATGCTCGACTTGGCGTGAGGTTTCGATGCGCGCGCTCCACGGCGTCTTTCCCTATCTCGTCTCGCCGCTCGACGCGGACGGGCGCGTGCTGCGCCTGGTGCTCGCGCGGCTGGTGGATCATCTGATCGCCGAGGGCGTGCACGGGCTCACCCCGCTCGGCTCGACGGGGGAGTTCGCCTATCTCACGACCGCCCAGAAGCTCGCGGTGGTGGAGACCGTCGTCGAGGCGGCGGCCGGCCGCGTGCCGGTGATCGCGGGCGTGGCCGCCACCACCACGGCCGAGGCGGTGGCGCTGGCGCGCAGCGTCATGGCGCTCGGCGCCGACGGGGTGATGGCGACCCTGGAAGCCTATTTCCCGGTGCCGGACGACGGCATCGCCGCCTATTTCACGGCCGTCGCCGAGGCGGTGGACGGGCCGGTGGTGCTCTACACCAATCCGAACTTCCAGCGCGCCGACCTGTCGCTGCCGCTGATCCGGCGCCTCTCGCACGTGCCGAACATCCGCTACATCAAGGACGCCTCGACCAACACCGGACGCCTGCTCTCGATCCTGACCGAGACCGAGGGACGGATGCAGGTCTTCGCCGCCTCCTCGCACATCCCGGCCTGCGTCATGCTGATCGGCGGCGTCGGCTGGATGGCGGGGCCGGCCTGCCTTGTGCCGCGCCGGAGCGTCGCCCTCTACGAGCGGGCGCAGGCGGGGGACTGGGCCGGCGCGATGGCGCTGCAGCGCGACCTCTGGGCCGTGAACCAGGCCTTCGCCCGCTATCAGCTCGCCGCCTGCGTCAAGGCCGGGCTCGCCCTCCAGGGTTTCGCGGTCGGAGATCCGCTTCCGCCGCAGGCGCCCCTGGACGACGCCGCGCGGGCGGATCTCCGCAGGATCCTCGCCGCGGTCGGCGCCCTGCCCGCCGCCTGACTCGGCCGAGCCGTCTTGCGGGCTGCACGCCCGTGACCGGCCTCGACTGTCCGCACCGGCGACGAATCTGACGCAACGCACAGATCTGTTTCGCAATGCAAAACAGAGCGTTGTATTCATGTACCACTCAAATCTTCTGTGTTCTCGTCAAGGCGAAAGAATGACGACCTGATCGGTGCTTGCCCCGCCGCTGCCACATTTGCGGTCGAGCTAGACGGAAAGCGTGACCGCAAGCTTCGGGGGTTGCATGCAGCATACGCGTCGGGTTTCCATCGCCGCCGGACTGGCCGTCCTCGCCTGCGCCCCGCAGCTCGGCGGCTGCGGGATCGTCCAGCCCGGCTTCGATACGGCGTCCACCGGCTCGATCGCGGGCCGCAAGCCGATCGCCGCCGTGACGACGGCCGACCGCGACTGCCTGGCCCGGGCCATGTACTTCGAGTCCAACCGGTCGAGCGAGGAGGGGCTCCTCGCGGTCGGCACGGTGGTGATGAACCGGCTCGAAGCGCCGAACTATCCGGACTCGATCTGCGGCGTGGTCGGCCAGCATCGGCAATTCGCCACCGGCGTGCTGCACAAGCCGATGCGGGACAAGGAGCGCGAGAAGGCCGTGCAGATCGCCGATGCGATCCTGGCCGGCGAGCGCCACGAGCGCGTGGGCGGTGCCAAGTTCTTCCACACCGCGGGCCTGCGCTTCCCCTACACCAACATGCACTACGTGGCGCTGGCCGGCGGCAACGCCTTCTACGAGAAGCGTCCCCGCCACGAGCGCGAGACGGTGCCGGCCGCGATCCCGGTCTTCGTCGCCGAGACGCGCTCGGCCGCGCAGCCGGTCCGTCTCGCCCAATCCCATCCGGCCCAGATCCACACCGCCCAGCACCGCCGCCCGGCCCAGGCCGTCCGCGTGGCGCAGGCGGGCCCGACCCCGCTCGCGGAACTCGGGCCGGCCCGCAACATCTGCCGGGTCGCCGCCGCCGAGACGGGCCGCTCGCCGGGCTGAGGCCGGATCGCACCGGGGGCGCGGGCAACCCCTCCCGGTCCCGCGCCTGCATCGTCGCGTCCGGACCCCCGATCCGGCCGCGATCGGGCGGGAGCTCCGAGGCTCACGCGCCCCGGACCACGGGCCTCAGATGCCGCGCCCGAGTTCGATGACCCGCAGGTTGTTGGTCGTCCCCGGCGTGCCGAAGGGAACGCCGGCCACCACCACGACGAGGTCCGGGCTCTGCGCGAAGCCCTCGCTCTGGGCGATCTCGGCCGCCTTGCCGACCATCGCCTCGTAGGAGGCGATGTCCTCCGACAGCACGCTGTGCGCCCCCCAGTACAGGCTGAGCCGGCGCGAGACGCCCGGATCCGGCGTGGCCGCCAGGATCGGCACGTTCGGGCGCTTGCGGGCGATGCGGGCCGCCGTGGTGCCGCTCAGCGTGAAGGCGACGATCGCCGCGGCCTGGATCGAATCCGCGAGGCCTGCGGCGGCGGCCGCCACCGCGTGGGGCGGGCTGTCCTCGACCTCGGGCTCGGTCGCCGCCACCAGCGAGCGGTAGAGCCGGTGGGTCTCGGTGCGGCGGATGATGCGGTCCATCATCGTCACCGCCTCGACCGGGTACTGGCCGACCGCCGATTCGGCCGAGAGCATCACCGCATCGGCCCCGTCGTAGACCGCGGTCGCCACGTCCGACGCCTCGGCCCGGGTCGGGCTCGGGGCCGACACCATCGTCTCGAGCATCTGCGTCGCGACGATCACGGGCTTCACCGCCCGGCGGCAGGCGCGCACCAGCTCCTTCTGCCGCCCCGGCACGTCCTCGGGCGGCAGCTCGACGCCGAGATCGCCGCGGGCCACCATGACGGCGTCCGACAGGCGCACGATGTCCTCGATGTGCTCCAGCGCCGAGGGTTTTTCGATCTTGGTCATCAGCCCCGCCCGGCCACCGATGAGGCCGCGCGCCTCGATCACGTCGGAGGGCGTCTGCACGAAGGAGAGCGCCACCCAGTCGACGCCCAGCTCCAGCCCGAAGGCGAGGTCGGCCCGGTCCTTCTCGGTGAGCGGCGAGAGCGCCAGCACGGTGCCGGGCAGGTTCACGCCCTTGCGGTCGGAGATGACGCCGCCCGTCACCACCTCGGCATCGAGCGCGTCGTCCTGCACGCCCGTGACCCGCACCCGCACCCGGCCGTCGTCGATGAGCAGGTCCTGCCCCGGTGCCACCGAGGCGAAGATCTCCGGGTGGGGGAGGGGGATCGCGCGCACGTCGCCCTCGCGGCCTTCCGGCACGAAGCGCACGCGGTCACCCGCCGCGAGGTCGAGCTTGCCCCCCGCCACCGTGCCGATGCGGATCTTGGGGCCTTGCAGGTCCTGCAGGATGCCGATCGGCCGGCCGGTCTCGCGCTCGAGATCGCGGATGGCCGCGTGGACGCGGGCGTGGTCCTGGTGCAGCCCGTGCGAAAAATTCAGGCGGAACGTGTCGACGCCTGCGAGGAACAGGGCCTTCAGGCGTTCGGGTGAGGCACTCGCGGGTCCGACGGTGGCAACGATCTTGGCATGGCGGTGGCGCCGCATGGCGAAGCTCCGAATCGTCCTGATCGTCCTAGACGTTAGTCCATATCCTCACCGAACGGCACCCTCCTGCCCGTGGATCGCGCGCGCCGCGGCCCTCGCGCTCGCTTGACGACGACTCTGTTGCGTCGCAACATCGTCATCGTCGTCATCGGTTCCGACGGTCTTCCACCAGGAGATCGCAGGAGGGGATCCCATCGCCATGCTGTTTCAGCCCCCGGTATTCGAGACGATCTTTCGTATCCCGGTCACGCATCGGCTGATGATCGAAGGCTCACGCAGCCGCGGTGGGCCGGCGGACGGCGTATGCTGGTTCCATACGGAGTACGACGTGCGGGGCGAGCCGGTCGCCCGCTACGAAACCTATGACGAGACCGACGAGACCGGCCGCGCGCGCTGCGGCTGGCGCCGCTACGATGCGGATGGCTGCCTCGTCGCCGCCTACGAGATTCCCATGCGCTGGTCGCGCCTCGTCCAGACCACCTCGTCGCGGCGCGAGGCCGAGACGGCGCTGCAGGACCCTGCGACGTCGCTGCGCCCGGTGCCGAAGCCGCGCGACCGGCAGGAGAAGGTTGCCGAGGGCATGGCGGCCTGAGGGCGGCGAGGCTTCCGGATCGAGCGCCCGGTGGGTACAACGCCACCCTCGCTGCCGCTTGCGGCCCATCCCGCGGACCCGATCGCCCCATGTCCACGCTCGCGCGCGCGCTGACCGCCGCTCTCCTCTCCGTCGCGACCCTCGCGCAGGTCGCGAGCGCACAGGTGGTCGGGGACCGTATCCCGGCGCCGGCCCTCCCCTGCGGCCAGACCCTCGCCGCGGTGAACCAGCGCGGTGCGGCGCTCGTCGGCACCGGCCCCTACACCTACGAGCGCCTCGTGCGCGACGTGGGGTTCTGCACCATCGAGCAGACCACGGAGCCGTATTTCGGCCCCTCCGCCGATGTCGGGCAGTGCTTCCTGGGGTATCGCTGCAAGGACCGGATGACCGAGGGCCGCCGGGACAATTAGCGCGCTCTGCCCCAACACGGCTTCCGTGTGGCGCAGGAGAGCGCGGGCCTCCCAGAGTCGAGAGCGTCGAGCTGAGAGCTTCAACCGGTTGCGGCGCGATCGGATGCGGCTTCGGAGCGCTCGCGGCTGGCGGGCGAGCGATCATGCGGAGCTCGCCTCCGCCCCAGACTCGCCCGCGATGGTTCGGGTGCGGCGCCCGATGGCGGCGCCGCACCCCGCTGGCCTCAGCGCGAGCCGCCGCTGCCCTGTGGCACCGCCCGCGACGGCTGGCCGGCATTGCTGCCGGCAGCCGAATCCGTCTGGATCGTCGAGGCGCCGGTCGGGCCGGGCGCGACCGTGACGTTGGGGCTGTTGCCGGTGGTGTTCGGCGCGGGGGCGACCGTGCCGGTGGCGGCGGGGCCGGGGGTCCCCGGGGCGGGCGGGACCTGACCGGCCGGAGCCTGCGCCTGGGCGAAGCCCGCGAAGGTCAGGGAAAAGGCGGCTGCCAGAATCGTGGTGCTCAATCGCATCGTGGTCTCCTCAAGGGATGGTCTGAGCCCCAACGTTGCGGAGCGCCGGGAGTTCGCCCGTGATCCGAACGAAATGAATCCGGAGAGACGACGGGTTCGGGATGAGCCTCGACGTTCGTCGTCTTCTCGAGGGGGTATTTCGCACCGGTCAGGACGGGAACCTGCGCCGATCAACTCAGAACAGGGCCACGAGACTCACGCCCAGCACCATCAGCACGCCGCCGGCGATCCGTCCGATCCCGGCCGGGTGCTCCTTGAACCCGACCCAGCCGAAATGATCGAGAGCGATCGAGGTGATCACGCCGGCGGTGACGAGGAGGCCGAGGAAGGGCGCGGCCCCGATCTGCCGGGCCACGAAGAGCTGCGACAGGACCAGCAGGGCGCCGAGAAGGCCCCCGCACCACGCCCACCACGGCACCTGCGCCGCCTCCTCCGGGCTCGGCAGGCTCAGGCGTCCCGAGAGCAGGCCCAGGGTCAGCAGCGTGGTGCCGCTCACCGTGACCACCACGAGGCCGGCCGCGAAGGGCTGCCCGAGCGTCTTGGCGAGGGTCGCGTTCGGGCCGGGCTGCACCGCGTTGGCGATGCCGGCCAGGAGCGTGAGGGCGTACAGGAGCCACATGGTCGCCTCGGTTGGCTGCGGGGTGCCCCAACGGCCTTCTCACCCCACAGGTTGCACGGCGCGCCGCTTCGCGCGGATGGTGCGGAGGGCTTGACGCAGGCCGGCCGGCGTTCTTTCGATCCGGCTCGGGCCAGCCGCGCGCCGGGGTTGGACGTGACCATGGGGGATGGCCGATGAGCGTCGTGGATTTCGCGCGGTTCGTGGACGAGTTGGCCGCGCTGTCCGGGCAGGCGATCCTGCCCTTCTTCCGCGCCGCCTTCACGACCGAGGACAAATCCACCGGCCAAGCGCCGTTCGACCCCGTCACGGAGGCGGATCGGGCGGGCGAGGCGGCGATGCGGCAGCTGATCCGCCGCACCTTCCCGAGCCACGGCATCCTGGGCGAGGAATTCGGCAGCGAGCAGGAGGACGCCGAGTACGTCTGGGTGCTCGATCCCATCGACGGCACCCGCGGCTTCATCGCCGGGCTGCCGCTCTGGGGCACCCTCATCGGGCTCACGCGCGACCGGGTGCCCTGCTACGGTCTGATGCACCAGCCCTTCCTCGGCGAGCGTTTCTCGGGCGACGGCCGGACCGCGCAGTACCGCGGCCCGCACGGCACCCGCCGCCTGCTGACCCGGCGCCGCTCGGCCCTGTCGGAGGCGATCGTCGCCACCACCGATCCGCGCCTGTTCGGCGAGGGGCGCGAGCGCGAGGGCTACGGGCGCATCGAGGCCGCCACGCGCCTCACCCGCTTCGGCACCGATTGCTACGCCTACTGCATGCTGGCGGCCGGCCAGATCGACCTCGTGATCGAGGCCGGGCTCAAGCCCTACGACATCGTCGCCCTGATCCCGGTCATCGAGGGCGCGGGCGGCGTGGTCACCAGCTGGGACGGCGGCCCCGCGGCCGAGGGCGGCACCATCCTGGCGGCCGGCGACCGGCGCCTGCACGAGGCGGCGCTCGCCCTCCTCAACGTCTGACGGATCCCGGCGCGCGTCTTCGGGCGCGGATCAGAACCGCACCCGCTCCAGCGCTGTCACGTCGTCGCCGGGGCTGGGGGTCGGCGTGCCGGGAACGAACGCGTCGAAAGCGGCCCAGAACTGCTCGCGGATCGCGTCCCGCTCCATCAGGATCTCGTGCCGCGCCCCGCGCAGCGTGATGGTGTGGCCGGCCTTGAGGCGCGCGGCGAAGCGCTGGATCGCGGGCGTGCTGCAGACCGGATCGTCGCCCGCGGCGAGGACGAGGATCGGCACGCGGATGTCGAGGGGGTAGCGCGGATCCGCCAGCCGGCGCATCGCCCGGAAGGCGGCGGCGAGCCAGGACACGGTCGGATCCCCGACCGCCCCGGCTCCGACCGCGAGGGCGGCGGCGGCGTTGCGGGCGTAGCGCACCGGGTCGGTGGTCAGGCGGTTGCCCGGGAAGGGCTTGGTGGCGATCGACACCGGCGTCCCGCCGGGCACGAAATGGCGGCCGAAGCCGAGGCGGTCGAGCAGGGCGGCGAGCCGCATGGCCGCGCGCGGATGGCGGATCATCGCGATGCCGAGCATCGGCGCGATGGTCACGAGGCGCTCGAAAGGCAGCCAGCCCTCCTTGGCGGCGATCAGGCAGACCGCCCCGCCCATCGAATGCGCGAGGCCGAAGACGGGGCCCGGCATCAGCGGCACGAGGACCTGGCTCCGGATCGCCTGGAGGTCGAGCCGGTACTCGTCGAAATCACCCACATGGCCCTTGTAGGGGTCCTCGACCGTGCGGTCCGAGCCGCCCTGGCCGCGCCAGTCGAAGGCCACCACCGCGAAGCCGCGCCCGCGCAGGTCCCGGATCGTCTCGAAGTATTTTTCGATGAACTCGGCCCGCCCCTGGATCAGGCAGACCGTGCCGCGGGTGGTGCGCGTGGTGGCCGCCCAGGTGGCCGCCCGCAGCGTCAGCCCGTCCGCGGTCGCCACCGCGAGGATGCGCGCGCCGGGCGGAATGGGGTTGTCCGGGGTGGCGAGCAGCGGAACGGTCAAGGGCGGCCCCGGGGCGAGAACGGCGACGGTTCGAGAGCACCAAGCCCGGCCCGCAAAATCAAGCGCCCGGCCGCGTTGTGCCCGTTTTGCAGAGTCGTCGGCAGCCTCCCGGCAGGGTCTTGAACGGTGCCGGGGCGCCCCCGATATTCAGGAAGCGCCGGCCATCAGGCGGCGCATCCCGGCAGGATCCGGCCCATCGCGGCGGATCCGAAGACCACATATTGCTTCGCACGGAGAATATGTCATGCGTCAGTTCGACCTTGCCCCCCTGTACCGTTCGACCGTCGGCTTCGATCGTCTGTTCTCGGCTCTCGACCAGTTCGTGAGCGCCGAGTCGGCTCCGACCTACCCGCCCTACAACATCGAGCGCACCGGCGAGACCGCCTACCGGATCACCGTGGCGGTCGCCGGCTTCACCGACCAGGATCTGTCGATCGAGGTCCGTGAGAACGCGCTGACGATCAAGGGCGAGCGCAAGGCGGCGGAGACCCGGAAGGGCGAGTTCCTGCATCAGGGCATCGCGGCGCGCAGCTTCGAGCGTCGGTTCCAGCTCGCGGACCACGTCCAGGTGACGGGTGCCGCCCTGGAGAACGGCCTCCTCCACGTCGATCTCGTCCGCGAGATCCCGGAGGCGAAGAAGCCCCGCCAGATCCAGATCGCCACGGGCGACGCCCCGCGGTCGATCGAGGGCAGCGTGCAGCAGGCCGCGTAACCGGCCTCACCCGATCCCGTCAGAGGAGCGCCCCGGCCGTCCGGCCGGGGCGTTTTCATGTCTCGCGTCATACGAAATCCGATTGATCGCTTCGCGATGCGGATTTCGGCTTCGCTCAGGCGCCCCGCAGGCTCGCTGATACGAGATCCGAACTGATCGTCCGGATCTCGTATCAGAGATCCCCGAAGGCGAGCTGCGCCTGGGCCTTCACGGGCCGGCGCGCCGCCGTCTTGGCATCCTTGGCCTTGCGGGGCGGACGCTTCGTCTCGACGCCGCGGATGCGCGCCTTGCCCTTGTCGCGGGCCACCGCCTCGGGCGCGCTCTGGTCGCCCGAGAGCCACTTGCCGCGCTTGATCACCTCGTTCACCCGGCCCTGGTTGACCCCGAGCTTGAAGGCGATCTCCTGCTGGGTCATCTCCGTCGAGCCGTGCAGGTCCAGGATGGCGCGGGCGAGATCCGGCGTCATCTTCTTGCCGACGATGCGCCGGCCGGGCTTCACCGTGCGGTTGGCGCGGTCGCGTTCGCGCAGGCGTTCCAGGATCGCGAGCGCCATGAGCATGCCGTGCTCGCGCAGCGCCTCCTCGAATTCCTTCAGCGTCGTCATCGGCGCAGTCCTCACACCTCGCTCCCGAGGCAACGGTCCCGCTTGACGCAGGTTTCCCGCCGCACGGGATCTATTCACGGTTTGTGCGCGCCGCGCCGCAGGGATGCAACCGCGCGCGGACGTCATCCACCGGTCTCGGCAATGTCTCCTGGCGTTGTCGCTTGGCACGGACCTTGGCGTGGACTTCGCCCGCGCGATCGCGCATGCGTGACCCGTCAGGGAGGACAGGCATGATCCTGGAAATCGCGCAGATCGAGGTGAAGCCCGGCCACGAGGCCGCGTTCGAGGAGGGCGTCGGCAAGGCGACGGCAGTCTTCCGGCGCGCCAAGGGCTGCCGCGGCCTGGAATTGCACCGCTCGATCGAGCGCCCGACCCGCTACCGGCTGATGGTGAAGTGGGACACGCTGGAGAACCACACGGTCGATTTCCGCCAGTCGCCGGATTTTCAGGAATGGCGCTCCTGCGTGGCCGACCACTTCGCGGCCCCGCCCGAGGTCGAGCACACGGCGGTGGCTCTCACCGGGTTCTGAACCACCCACGCCCCCGGCCGTTGACCCGGCCGGAGGCGCCACCATGACCACGGACCGCACCACACCCGAACCGCCCGACTCGCCCGAGGGTTTGGCCGACGCCAGCGTCGGCACCAGCCGCCGGCCCGCCGGCGCGCGGCCGTCCCCCGACGAGGACCGGCGGCCCTCCACCGGAACGCCGCAGGGGAAGCCCGTCGCCAACGAGCAGATCCCCAAGGATTAGCCGGCGGCAGGTGACAGGCTGCGGCAGAGCGGCTACTCGCCGAGGGACGAACCGTTCTCACCGGCGAAGCACGCGTCATGGCCCACCGCCCCCTGCGCATCGGCACCCGCGGCAGCCCGATGGCGCTCGCCCAGACCGGCATGGTCCGCGACCGCATCGCCGCCGCCCATCCCCACCTCGCCGAACCCGGCGCGATGGAGCTCGTCGTCGTCAACACGGTGGCGGACCGCGTGCTCGACCGGCCGCTCTCGGCCATCGGCGGCAAGGGGCTGTTCACCAAGGAACTCGAACAAGCCCTGTTCGCCGACCAGATCGACGTCGCGGTCCACTCGATGAAGGACGTCGAGACGTGGCTGCCGGACGGCCTCGTCATCGCGGCGATCCTGGAGCGCGACGATCCGCGCGACGCCTTCCTGTCGCTGAAGGCGCAGCGCCTCGCCGACCTGCCGGCGGGCAGCCGCGTCGGCACCTCGTCGCTGCGCCGCGGCGCCCAGGTGCTGATGCGCCGGCCGGACCTGCAGATCGTGCCCCTGCGCGGCAACGCCAACACCCGCATCCGCAAGCTGGAGGAGGGGGCCTGCGACGCGACGCTGCTCGCCATCGCCGGCCTGGAGCGCCTCGGCCTCGCGCATCTGGCGCAGGACGTGCTGTCGGTGGACGAGATGCTGCCGGCGGTGGCGCAGGGCGCGCTCGGCATCGAGTGCCGGGAGGCCGACCGCGCGATCATCGACCTCCTCCAGGCGGTGGCCTGCCCGCGCACCACGACGGCGCTCGCCGCCGAACGGGGGCTGCTCGCCGAGCTCGACGGCTCCTGCCGCACGCCGATCGCCGCGCTCGCCGAGATCGACGGCGAGCGCCTGACGCTCAACGGCCTCCTCTTCCTGCCGGACGGCAGCGCCCACTGGGCCACCACCCGCACCGGCGCGGCCGCGGACGCTGCCGCGATCGGCCGGGAGGCCGGGGCGGATCTGAAGGCGCAGGCGGGCGAGACCTACCGCCGGCATCTGCAGTAGCGCTCGTCGCACGGCTCGCAGGTCCCTATGACGCCGACGATCGATCGCCGCCCGGTCCGCTTCCTCACCGACGAGGAGGAGGCCCGCTTGCAGGCTCGGATCGCCCAGGATCCCGACAATCCCGAGGCCACCGACGCGGAACTGGGTCAGATGCGGCCGGCCCGTGAAGTTCTGCCGCCGACGCTCTACGCGGCCTTGATCGGCCGCGGCGGCCGGCCGAAGGCCGAGATCACGAAGCGGCCCGAGAGCTGAGGGCCGCCCGACGGTTCGCGTGACAGGGCGCGCGGCGCCCAGCTTCGCGCGGGCCTGCGCCAGCAGCGAAATCAAGAATTCACTCCAGCCGCACCACCACGCTGTCGCTCGCGCCGGTCGCATCCATCACCGAGATGCGGACGAAGCCGGCCCCGTCCGGCTGCCACTCGGCCTGCCGGCGCGCGGCCTCGGGCAGCGGCAGGCTGTTGACCATCCAGGTGAGGGGCAGGGTGCCGCCGAGCGCCTTCAGGGCGAGGCCGCTGCCGGCTCCCTCCGCGAGGCCGAGATCGACCCGTGCGCCGTCCGGCGGATAGGCGATGCGCAGCGCCGCGCCGGCCGCCTCGCCGGCCACCTTCGGGGCGTCGCGGCGGATGTGGCGCAGGGGCGGGGGCAGGCCGGCCGTGGTGGTGACGAGGGCGTCGCGCGCCATCGGCACCGGCTCCGGCTCGCCGCCGATCCGGGCGAGGGCGTCGAACAGGATCGGCGCGGCGGCGAGGCGCCCGACGAGGCCCGGCACGCCTGCGCCGTCCGGCCGCCCGACCCAGACCGCCACCGTGACGCGCCGGTCGAACCCGACCGCCCAGGCGTCGCGGTAGCCGTAGGAGGTGCCGGTCTTGTAGGCGAGGCGGTTCGGCAGGGCGTTCTCGGGCGGCGGCGTGCCGCGCAGGGTATCGGCGACGTACCAGGCCGCCACCGGCTCGGCGATGCGGGGCAGGTCGCGGGGAGGGGCCGGCGCGCCGTCGAGGCGCCGCACGAGGTCCGGCACGATCCCGCCGCGGGCGAGCCCCGCGTAGAGCCGCGCGAGGTCGGCGAGCGTGATGCCGAGCCCGCCGAGCGCCACGGGGAGGCCGGGGGCCGCGTCCCGGGGCAGCGCGATGGCGGCCCCGCCGGCCCGCAGCCGGGCGATGAAGCGGGCCGGGCCGACCGCCTCCAGCAAGTCCACCGCCGGCACGTTGAGCGATTGCTGCAGCGCGCGCCGCGCCGTCACGGTGCCCTGGAAGGTCTGGTCGAAGTTTTCCGGCGCGTAGGCGGCGCCGAAGCGCGACGGCCGGTCGTCGAGCAGCGTCTCCGGGTGGGCGAGCCCGCTCTCGAAGGCGAGCGCGTAGACGAAGGGTTTGAGCGCCGAGCCGGGGGAGCGCAGGGCCGCCGCCATGTCGATGGCGCCCGCGCGGGAGGCGTCGAGGTAGCCGGTGCTGCCCACATGGGCGCGCACCTGACCGGTCGGGTTGTCGATGACCAGGATCGCCGCGGACAGGTCGGGGCCGAGCGCGCCGACGCGCTCAGCCACCAGTGCCTCCAGGCTCGCCTGGAGCTTGGCGTCGATGGCGAGGCGGTGGACGGCTTGCGCCGGCCGCTGCGCCAGCGCCGCCTCGGCGGCGTGCGCGGCGAGCATCGGAAAGGGGCGGCGCTGGCGCGGCACGGGCTCCGCCTTCGCGGCCTCGGCCTCGTCGCGGCGCACCACCCCGCGCTCCGCCACCCGGTCGAGCACGCGGTCGCGCGCGCGCCGCGCCGCCTCGGGGAAGCGGTCGGGCCGGCGCGCCTCGGGCGATTGCGGCAGGGCGACGAGGAGGGCGGCCTCGGCCAGCGAGAGCCGCCCCGGCTCGTGCCCGAAATACGCGAGGCTCGCGGCCCGCACCCCCTCCACCGGACCGCCGTAGGGCGCGAGCGCGAGGTAGAGGCGCAGGATCCCGTCCTTGCCGAGGCGCCGCTCCAGCTCCACGGCGCGCGCCATCTGGCGCAGCTTCGCGGCCAGCGACCGCTCGGCCCGCGGCTCGACGAGGCGGGCGACCTGCATGGAGAGCGTCGAGCCGCCCGACACGATCCGCCCGGCGGCGAGCCACTGCCCGGCCGCGCGCAGCAGGGCGGGCGGATCGATGCCCGGATGATCGCGAAAACGCCGGTCCTCGTAGGCCAGCAGCATCGCCACGTAGCGCGGATCCACGGCCTGCGGCGCGAGCGGCAGCCGCCAGCGCCCGTCCGCGGTGGCGAAGGGACGCAGAAGCGTGCCGCTGCGGTCGAGCACCACCGGCGAGCGGATCTCGGCGGCGGTGAGGTCGAGGGGTGGGGGACGCGCGGCCACGATCCCGATGGCTGCGAGGACGAGGCCGAGAAGCGCGGCGGCGAGGAGGCTAGCCCGCCAGCGCATCGGCATGGTTCCGCGGCGCGCGGGGAAGCCTCCCAGAGCCCTTCCTGATGTGCGCGGGGAACCCCTCTCCCGTGCGGGAGAGGGGCAGGGGTGAGGGTCCAGGTGGAGCCGCAGTGAAGCGGAAACCGTCGTGAGGGGAGCGGAACGGGTCAGGCTCAAGCACGAAGCGTCGTGCTGGTAGCGGCAGCGTCGCGTCTTCTTGCTGATCCCTCCCGGGACCCTCACCCCTACCCCTCTCCCGCACGGGAGAGGGGATCCCGCGGTTCCACGACGATGGAACCGTGAACCGCACCGACCCCGCACTCACCGGCTCGCCCCCACCTCCAGGGCGCCGAAGGCGGTGCGGCCGTAGCGTTCGGGGCGGTACATGTCCTCGATGCTGGCGGCCGGGTGGACGTAGCGGCCGGGCGTCACGGCCCGCACCGTGTAGGCGATCGTGAAGAAGGCCGACTGGTTGGGATCGCGCTCGTAGGCCGCGACGAAGCGGTCGTCGCGGAACTCGGTGTGGGTCGGCTGCACCTCCGACTTCACCCAGGCCAGCGCCGAGACCGCGTCGGCGTCGAGGAGCTTCGGGTTGTCGATCTCCAGGCCGGCGGGCAGGCGGTCGACGAGGAGGAGGCGGCCGGCGCGGGCCTGCGCCTCCGTCACCTTCAGCACCACGACGAGCCGGTCGTTCTGGCGGACCTGAGCGAGGTCGACCGGGGAGCCGTCGAGCCGGTGGTAGCTGCGCTCCAGCGTGAAGCCGCGGGCTTCCGCCGGCTCTGGGGCGATCGGGCTGCCCGAGATGCCGAGCACCACCTGCGCGGTCGCGGTGCCGCGGTTGGTGATCGTCACCGGCTTGGCGTCGAGGACCGCCGCTTTGAAGCTGCGGTAGAGCGGCCCGGTGCGGGTCTCGCCGTCCACCGCGAAGGCCATCGTCTCGGCCTCCTTGGCCAGGCCCGCGGCGGCCAGCACCATCCAGGCGTTCTCCTGCGTGCTGGTGATGCGGTTCGCGCCCCGCTCCTCGCCGACGATGGCGCCGAGCGGTGCGATGCTGTCGCGGGCCAGCCCCGTCTCGGCCGCAAGCGCGATCAGGCCCGCCCCGTCGCGCAGGCGCGAGCCGTAATCGGCCCGGTACTCGGACTTGTCGCGCTCGGTCCGGAGCGCCGAGACGGCGGAGTCGAACGCCTTCGCGGCCCGGCCCCGGTCGCCGAGCAGCGCCAGCGCCGCCGCGATCTGGCCCCGCGCCAGCGGCGTCGCGAACTCGGAGAGCTTCGTGTCGGCGAGGTAGCGCAGGTCGCCCATCACCGGCCGGCCGTTGCGCGCCAGCACGTAGGCCGCGTAGGCGAGGTCCATGCCCCCGCCGTTCACCTCGCTGGTGTTGGCCACGGCGTTGCGCAGCCGGTCCAGCGCCAGGGTGAAGGCGGTTTGCGGCACCGAGAAACCGCGCTCGCGCGCCCGGGTGAGGAAGTCGGCCACGTAGGCGTTGAGCCAGATGTCCTCCGCGCCGCTGGCCGACCAGAGGCCGAAATTGCCGCCCGAATCCTGGCGCGCGAGCACCCGCTCGATCGCGCCCCGCACCCGCTCGTCGATCGTTTCGTCGAGGGCGAGCCGCTCGATCGCCGAGAGCCGGTTGGCCGAGAGGAGCGGCATCGCGCGGCTGACGATCTGCTCGGTGCAGCCGTAGGGGTAGCGGTCGAGGGCCTGGAGCAGGGCCGGCACGTCGAGGCCCGAGAGCGGGGATGCCGAGACCGCGAGGGAGCCGGTGCCCGGCAGGATCTCGGCGAAGAGGTCGCCCGAGACGGTGAGGCTCGCCCCCGGATCGAGCGGGCGCACCGTGCGGCGCACCAGCGCCCCGGTGCCCGGCTGGATGCGCAGCGCGAAGTTCTGGCCCGCGGGCGCGTCGAGGCCCGGCCCCGTCAGCCGCAGGTCGATCCGGGCGAGGCCGGGGCCCGCTGCCGTCACGGGAATCTCGATCGCGCCCTTCTGGCCCGGGGCGAGGCGCAGCGTGCGGCCGAGCGCGTCGGCCGCGACCACCACCGGCCCGGCGAGGTCGAGATCGACCGCGTAGTCCCCCGCCGGCCCCTCGACGTTGTCGAGGGCGACGTGCAGGCGCGAGCGATCGCCGACGTTGAGGAAGCGCGGCAGCGTGCCGGTGACCACCACCGCGTCGCGCACCAGCACGTCGGCGGAGGCCGCGCCCACCCGGTTGCCCGTCCAGGCCGTCACCATGACGCGGGCGGTGCCGTTGAAGGCCGGCAGCGGAAAACTCACCTCCGCCCGCCCGTCCGGCCCCACCGTGACGACGCCGGAGAAACGCACCAGCGGTTCCTGGGTCGGCGGCGCGTCGGCGAGGTTCGCCGAGCCGCCGTCGCCGCCCGAGCGGATGGCGCCGAGCGTGCCCTGCATCCCGTCGATGAGGTAGCCGTAGAGGTCGCGGATCTCGGCCGAGAGCGCCTTCTGCCCGAAGAAGAAGCCGAACGGGTCGGGATTGGCGTAGCGCGTGAGGTTGAGGATGCCGACATCGACCGCCGCCACCGTCACCCGCGCCTCCTCGCCGGGCTTGAGGTTCGCGAGCCGGATCGGCAGGCGCAGCTCGCCCCGCGGGCGGACCTTGGCGGGCGCCTCCACGGCGACGTCGAGGCCGCGCGCCGCGCGGTCCACCGAGAACCACGCGAGGCCGAGCGCCCGGCCCGGCAGCCGCTTGGCCGCTTGGTCGAGGGGACGGTAGGCGGTGGCGACGAGGTAGGCCCCCGCGCCCCACTCCGCCTTGACCGGGATCTCCACCGCCGCGCCGCCCGCCGCCACGTCGAGGGTGCGGATCTCGTGCACCCGGTCGCTCACCACCGCCACGGTGGCGGTGCCGGAAAAGCGCGGGCTCAGCCGCGCCCGCAGGGTCTCGCCCGCGGCGTAGGCCGCCTTGTCGAGGGTGAGGTCGAGGAGGTCGGGCGCGTCGGCGCTCTCAGTACCGCTCCAGCCGACGCTGAAGGTCACGGCGGCGCTGGCCGCGCCCGCGGCCTGCACCTCCAGCCGGTAGGTGCCGAGATCGACCGGCGCGGCGACGCGCGCGGGCGCGGCCGGCGAGAGCTCGACGGTGCCGTTCGCCATCCGGCGCGTCGTCTTCACCGGCTCGTAGGACCAGCGCCCGTCCGCGCGGTACCACTGGTAATTTCGTTCCACCCGCACGAGGCTCCACGACGCGGCCCCGGCCGGCAGGCGCGCGCCGTCCGGCGTGACCGCGACGATATCGAAGGTCGCGGTCGCCCCCTCGCGCAGGTCGCCGAAGGTCTTGCGGACCGCCACCACGGGGCCGGCGGGCAGGATCGGCAGGGTGACGCTGCGCTGCACGGCCCGGCCGCCCGGCTCGCCCACCTGCAGCGAGATCCGGGCTTCGAGCGGGCGGGGCGCCGACAGGGCCGGGACGGGTGCGCGCACCACGGCCTTGCCTTGCGCATCGGTGGTCGCCCGCTCGTCCAGTTCGGCGCTCGTCGGCACCACGCTCTCGTCGTCGAGGCCGATGGCGTAGCCGTCGAGGCCCGCGATGCCGCTCGCGGCCGCGGCCTGCACCGCCACGCTGCCGCCGACCTGCAGGTTCGCGCCGGGGGCGCCGTAGAGGTAGCGCGCCGCCACGTCGATCACGGCCGGCTGGCCGGGCCGCAGCGCCGCGCCCTGCGGGGCCAGCGTCACCTCCAGCCGCTCGGGCACGTAATCCTCGACGAGGAAGCTCGTCTCGCCGACCGGTGCGGCCTTCGGGTCGGTATAGGCGGCGACCCGCCACGTGCCGGCCTGGGCGCCCGGCAGCAGCGGCAGGGAGAAGGCGCGTCCGCCCAGCCCCGCATCGGCCACCAGTGCCCGGCGGTACTCCACGCCGTCCGGCCGCTTGGCGACGAGCGTCAGCGGCAGCCCGGTGATCGCCACGCCCTTGGCGTCGCGCAGGAGCGCGGTGATCTGCACCGTCTCGCCCGAGCGGTAGACGCCGCGCTCGGGGAAGACGTAGGCCTCCGCCGCGCCCGCGGCGGGCCGTCCCTTCACGCCCCGGTCGGCGAGGTCGAAGGCGCTGAGCGAGAGGTCGAGGAAGCCGTAATCGTCGCCGAGCCGCGCCACGACGAGGCCGGGGGCGAGCCCGCCCTCGGCCCGGGCGAGGCCCGGATCGAAGGCGACGTGGCCCTGGCGGTCGGTCGTCTTCGTGCCCAGCACCTCGTTGTTGCGCGCCACGAGGCGGATCTCGGCGTTCGGCACCGTGGCGGCCGAGGCGAGCGAGCGGGCGAAGACGTGGATGCCGTCGCGCCCCTTGAAGGCGGTGAGCCCGAGATCCGAGACCACGAACCACTGCGTCGCCTGGGTGTCGTAGCCGCCCTCCTCGTCGGCGAGCGCCGTGGTCTCGCTCGGCCGCGCCAGCATCACGTAAAGACCCGGCTCCACCTTGCCGACCGCCTGGAGGACCGGGAAGGCCGTCACCGCCTCCTGGTTGGGCTCGGCCTTGACGGTGTCGAGCGTGCCCTTCCAGACCTGCACGCCCTTCTCGCGGGCGATGGTGCGGGCGGTGGCGCCGGTGAGCTGCGACAGGAACTCTTCGGAGCGCAGCGTCGGCAGGAGGCCGCGGTCGCCGATGCGCAGCACCTCGACGTCGAGCTTCGGGGCGTTGATGGAGACGAGCGGCACGCCCGCCTGCCCGGTGCGGGGCAGCACGTAGTTGCGCCCGGTGAAGCGCACCTGGGGCTGGCGGTCGCGGACGTAGATCTCGTAGTCGGCGGATTTCAGCAGGCTCTCGCCGGGCGTCGCGGAGGGCAGGCCCTGGCGCAGCACCACGGCGTAGCGCTCGCCGTGCCGGAGGCCGTCGACGCAGACCTGCTGGTCCTGCGCCGTCACGGCGGCGTTGGCCGCGCCCGAGACCGCGACGTAGGGCGTGAGGTCCGTCTTGGCCGAGAGCGGCTCCGAGAGCGTGAAGCAGGCCCGCGGCGCGGCCGCGTCCGAATCCACGGTGTAGCCGGTGATGCGGAAGCCGTGCTTCTCGCGCAGATCCTCGTAGGTCTTGCGGGTCTCGGCGGTGTCGGCGAGCGCGAGGCTCGCCCGGTAGGCGTCGAGCGCGGGGCGCCAGGTTTCCTGCTCGGCCAGCACTTGGCCCAGGAGCGCCAGCGCCTTGGCCTCGTCGGCCCGCGCGGCGGCGCGCTGATAGGCCATGTAGGCGGCGGCGCGGGCGCGCAGGCGCAGCTTCTGGTTCTCGTCGTAATCGTCGTTCTCGACGCCGTTCGCCGTCTGCGCCAGCGCGTACCAGTTGCGCCAGTCGCCCGGCTCGGCCGCGACCGCGCCCGCGTAGGCGGCGAGCGCGCCGTCGTTGTCGTCGTCCTTCGACAGGGCCTCGGCCTCGCGCCGCCACTGCGCGGCGGGCTTCTGCACGTTCGGGGCGGTCTCGCCCTTGATCTGGGCCTCCAGCCGCACCGCCTCGCTGGCGAGGTTCTGGCGCACGAAGCCCTTCTGCGCCGGGGCGAGCGCCGAGGGCGCCGCGGCGCGGGGCGAGGCAGGCGCCTGCCCGGCCGCCGGCACCGCGAGGCTGAGCACCAAAGCGAGGGCGGCCGCGAGGCGCCCCGTCCGGGTGGCTGTCGACATCATCGGCCCCGCGCTGTTCTCCCTGGCCGGAAGGTATCACTCGGGCGCGCCGCCGCAACGCTCCGCGTGCCCTGCCGCTGGATGTTGGCCCCGGCCTCTGCCAAGCTGGGTGCCGCGACCACGGTCCGCCCCCGGAGATCCCCCCCGATGCCGCGCCTCGTCCGCCTGCTTCCGGCCTGCGCCGTCCTGCTCGCGGGCGCGGCGGCGTCGGCCCAGGTGCCACAAGCGCCCGCGCCGCGGCCCGCCGCGCCGCCGCGCCCGCCCGCCGCGGTCGATCCGGTGTTCGAGGCGGCCCGCGCCGCCTTCGAGGCGCGGCCGGAGGCCGAGCGCAAGGCGGTGCAGGACGCCCTGGTCTGGGTCAGCGACTACAACAGCGTGACGAGCGGTGCCTTCGGCCGGCGCACCTTCGAGGGGATCACCGGGTGGCAGACGCAGACCGGTGCCGAGCCGACCGGCCAGCTCGACGACCGGGCGCGGGCGCGGCTGCTGGCCGCCGGACAGGCCGCCCGGCAGGCGGCGAAGTTTTCGGTGGAGACGGATGCCAATACCGGCATCGTGCTCGGCGTGCCGGAGCGGCTGCTCTCGCGGCGGTCGCGCATCCCGAACGGAACGCGCTGGCAGAGCGCGGATGGACGCGTCACCCTCGACACCAAGGCGTATGCCCCCGGCGAGAGCGACCTCGATGCCCTGTTCGAGCGGGCCGCCGCGGTCACGCCCGAGCGCAAGGTGACCTACAAGCTCAAGAAGCCCGACTTCGTGGTGGTGACGGGCGAGACGGCGGCCGGAAAATTCTACATCCGCTACGCCGCCGCGAGCCAGGGCGTCCGCGGCTTCACCCTCGCCTACGACAAGGCGCTGGCGCGGGAGGTCGACCGCCTGATGATCGCCGTGGCGAACAGCTTCGCGCCCTTCCCGGCCGACGCGCCGGTGGCCGCAGGTCCCCGCCCGGCCGATGCTCCCCCGGCCGCGACCCCGACTGCAGCCGCGGTCGCCGCCACGACGGTCGCCGCGACGGCGCTCGTGGTCGCCCCGCGGCGAGCGGTCACCGCCGCCTCCGCGCTCGGCGCCTGCGCGACCCCGCTCGTGGGCGGCGCCCCGGCCCGTCTGCTTCGCCAGGAGGCGGGGCTCGCGCTGCTCGACGCCGGGGCCGCCGTACGGGCGGGATCGCTCGCCGCCGCGCCCGGAGCCCCGGAGGGCGAGGTCGTGGTGGTCGCGGCGTCCCGGGAGGGCGGGGCCTCGGTCACGACCGGCACGGCCGGTCCGGGTGGGCTCGCCGCCCCGCTCCAGCCGGGCGCTGCCGGCGCGCCCGTGCTCGACCGGGCCGGGCGGCTCGTCGGTCTCGTCGCCCGCATGCCGGCGCAGCCGCGGCTCGTGGCGGGCGTGATGCCGCCGATGACCCACCCGGTCGCCGGCCTCGACGCCCTGCGCGGCCTCCTGGGCGCGGAGGGCGCCGGGCTCGGCCAGGGGCAGGAGGCCGCGCCGCGGAGCGTGGGGGCGGCGGCGGGCCCGGTCGCCGCTCTGGTCCTGCCGGTGACCTGCCGGCCCTGACCGTCTGCGAACCGCTCGCGGCGGGAGCGCAGCTACAAGTCGTATTTCCTCCTCGGTTCCCGTTCAGGCTGCTCGCGCGATCCGGGCGGCGCGCGATCGGATTGCTTCCTTCGCGGGCGCGAAACCGCGCGCATCGGCGGCCAAAGGTCCAGCCGCAAGCGTCTTGACCGGCCGGCGCGGCCGGTTGACACTCGATTTGGTCCAATTCTCAACGAAGCGGGCGCCCGCCCCGAACGCGCCAGAACGGGACCCGTCCCCACGGGTCCAGGGGGCCGGCGAGAGGAGGAAGCATCCATGAGCTCCGTCAGCCTGACGGTGAACGGCAAGGCCGTGACCGCCGAGATCGAGCCGCGCACGCTGCTCGTGCATTTCCTTCGGGACCACCTGCGCCTCACCGGCACGCATGTCGGCTGCGACACCAGCCAGTGCGGCGCCTGCGTGGTGCATCTCGACGGGGAGGCCGTGAAGGCCTGCACCTTGCTCGCCGTGCAGGCGGACGGCCGGCAGGTGACCACCATCGAGGGGCTGGCCGCGGGCGGCGACCTCCACCCGATGCAGGCGGCCTTCCGCGAGCATCACGGCCTGCAATGCGGCTACTGCACGCCGGGCATGATCATGACCGCGGTCGACCTCGTGCGCCGCAAGGGCCACGCCCTCGACGAGACCACCATCCGGCACGAGCTGGAGGGCAATCTCTGCCGCTGCACCGGGTACCACAACATCGTGAAGGCCATCGCCGCCGGGGCCACCGCCATGGGCCAGGAGCCCACCCGGCAGGCGGCCGAATAGCGCCGAGCCCCCACCGGCCCGCCAGAGGCCGGAGCGATGCCTGAATCGACGAGTGACGGGAGAGGAACATGACCGCGAGCGGCATCGGCGCCCCCGTGCGCCGCAAGGAGGACCAGCGCTTCATCACCGGCAAGGGCCGGTACGTCGACGACTTCAACCGGCCGGGCCAGGCCCACGCCTACTTCCTGCGCTCGCCGCACGCGCATGCAACCATCCGGAGCATCGACGCTTCGGCCGCCCGCGGCATGCCGGGCGTGCTCGGCGTGTTCACGGGCGAGGATCTGGCGGCCGACAAGGTCGGCAACCTCATCTGCGGCTGGATGATCCACTCCAAGGACGGCAGCCCGATGAAGGCCGGACCGCATCCGGCCTTGGCCCAGGGCAAGGTGCGCTACGTCGGCGACCACGTCGCCGTGGTGGTGGCCGAGAGCCTTGCCAAGGCGCGCGACGCGGCCGAGGCGATCACGGTCGAGTACGACCCGCTCCCCGCCGTGGTCGAGACCGGCAAGGCGCAGGGCGCCGCCACCGCCGTGCACGAGGTCGCGCCCGACAACGTGGTGTTCAACTGGCACCTCGGCGACAAGGGCGCGGTGGATGCGGCCTTCGCGCGGGCCAAGCACGTCACCAGCCTCGACATCGTCAACAACCGCCTCGTGCCGAACCCGATCGAGCCGCGCGCGGCGATCGGCGAGTACGACGAGGCCGAGGAGCAGTTCACCCTCTACACCACGAGCCAGAACCCGCACGTCGCCCGCCTCGTGCTCTCGGCCTTCATCGGCATCGCGCCGGAGAACAAGCTCCGGGTGGTGGCGCCCGACGTGGGCGGCGGCTTCGGCTCCAAGATCTTCATCTACGCCGAGGAGACGGTCTGCGTCTGGGCGGCCAGGAAGGTCGGCCGGCCGGTGAAGTGGACGAGCGACCGCACCGAGGCCTTTCTCGCCGACGCGCACGGGCGCGACCACGTCACTCACGCCGAGATGGCGCTGGACGAGAACGGCCGCATCCTGGGCCTGCGCGTGCACACGGTGGCCAATCTCGGGGCGTATCTCTCGACCTTCGCCTCCTCGGTGCCGACCTATCTCTACGCGCCCCTGCTCTCGGGGCAGTACAACATCCCGGCGATCTACTGCGAGGTCGACGGCGTCTACACCAACACCGCCCCGGTGGACGCCTATCGCGGCGCCGGCCGCCCCGAGGCGACCTTCGTGATCGAGCGGATGGTGGAGGTGGCGGCGCGCCAAATCGGGCAGGACCCGACCCGGTTCCGGCGGCGCAACTACATCAAGACCTTCCCGCACCAGACGCCGGTCATCATGAACTACGACGTCGGCGATTACGGAGCCTCCCTCGACAAGGCGCTGGAGGCGGCCGACTACAAGCACTTCCCCAAGCGGCGCCGCGAGAGCGCGCGGCGCGGGAAGCTGCGGGGCATCGGCTTCTCGTCCTACATCGAGGCCTGCGGCATCGCCCCCTCGCAGGCGGTGGGCGCGCTCGGCGCGGGCGTCGGCCTGTGGGAATCGGCCGAGGTGCGCGTCAACCCGACCGGCTCCATCGAGGTGCTGACCGGCTCCCACAGCCACGGCCAGGGCCACGAGACCACCTTCGCGCAGCTCGTCGCCGGCCGCCTCGGCGTGCCGATCGAGAGCGTGAACATCGTGCACGGCGACACCGACAAGGTGCAGTTCGGCATGGGCACCTACGGCTCGCGCTCGGGCGCGGTCGGCATGTCGGCCATCGCCAAGGCGCTCGACAAGGTGATCGCCAAGGGCCGCAAGGTCGCGGCCTACGCCCTCGAAGCGGGCGAGGGCGACATCGAGTTCAAGGACGGCCGCTTCTCGGTGGCCGGCACCGACCGCTCGCTCGCCTTCGGGGAGGTCGCCCTCCAGGCCTACATCGCCCACAAGTTCACGGGCGCCGAGCTGGAGCCGGGGCTGAAGGAGGGGGCGTTCTACGATCCCACCAACTTCACCTTCCCGGCCGGCATGCACGTCTGCGAGCTGGAGGTCGATCCCGACACCGGCCACGTCACCATCGAGCGGTTCACCGCCGTGGACGATTTCGGCACCATCATCAACCCGATGATCGTCGAGGGGCAGGTCCATGGCGGCATCGCGCAGGGCGTGGGGCAGGCCCTGTTCGAGGGCGCGGTCTACGACGCGGAGGGCCAGCTCGTGACGGCGAGCTTCATGGATTACCGCATGCCGCGCGCCGCCGACCTGCCGTCCTTCGAGGTGGGCATGACGGTCACGCCCTGCCCGTCGAACCCGCTCGGCATCAAGGGCTGCGGCGAGGCCGGCGCCATCGCGGCGCCCGCCGCCGTGATGAACGCACTCACCGACGCGCTCGGCCACGAAAATATCGCGATGCCGGCGACACCCCTTGCCGTCTGGCGCGCCGCCCAGAGCGCGCGCCAGCCGCAGCCCATCGCCGCCGAGTGAACGGGGAGGACCCGCGATGTACGCCTTCGACTATCACCGCCCCGCCACCCTCAAGGAGGCGCTCAGCCTCGTCGCCAAGGAGGATGCCAAGATCGTGGCCGGGGGGCACACCCTGATCCCGACCATGAAGCAGCGCCTCGCGGCGCCCGGCCACCTGATCGATCTCGGGCGCATCCCCGACCTCGTCGGGATCGAGCGCACGCCGCGCGCCGTCACCATCGGCGCCATGACGACCCACGGGGCGGTGGCGGAGTCGGCCGACGTGAAGGGGGCGATTCCCGCCCTGGCCGAACTCGCCGCCTTGATCGGCGACCCGGCGGTGCGCCACCGCGGCACGATCGGCGGCTCGGTGGCCAACAACGACCCCTCGGCGGATTATCCCGCCGCCTGCCTCGCGCTCGGCGCCACGATCATCACCAGCAAGCGCCGCATCCCGGCCGAGGAGTATTTTCGCGGGCTGTTCGAGACGGCGCTGGAAGAGGGCGAGATCGTCACCGGGGTCTCGTTCCCGATCCCGCACAAGGCGGCCTACGAGAAGTTCCGCAACCCGGCCTCGCGCTACGCCCTCGTCGGCGTCTTCGTGGCCAAGCGTCCGAGCGACATCCGCGTCGCCGTGACGGGGGCGGGCTCGAACGGCGTCTTCCGCTGGATGCAGGCCGAGGACGCCCTCGCCAAGCGTTTCTCGGCGAAGTCCCTCGACGGCCTCAAGGCCCCGGCGGACGACCTGATCAGCGACCTGCACGCGGATGCGGAGTACCGCGCGCACCTGATCGGCGTGATGGCGCGCCGGGCCGTGCAGGCGGCGACCGACCGGTAGGAGCACGGCGGTCCCGTGTCCGGCATGACGGGCACGCATGGTCGGGCGATGGCCATGCGTCCCGGTTGAATGTTGTACGGTAAAACCGTACAGATGTGCGGGCATGAAGCTGCGCAGCATCAGGCACCGGGGCCTTCGGCGGTTCATCGGGAGCGACGACAGGAGCGGGCTCAGGCCCGACCTCGTCGCGCGCGTTCGCAACGTGCTGACCGCGCTGATCGCCGCTGCGGACATCGAGGGCCTTCGCGGCCCGCCAGGGTGGCGCATCCATCAGCTCACCGGTGACCGCAGCGGCACGTGGTCGATCTCGGTCTCTGGCAATTGGCGGATCACCTTCGATATTGAGGAGGGCGAGATCGCGAACCTGGATCTGGAGGATTACCATTGATGGCTGGATCGCCGATCCCGATCGGAATGAAACCGGCACACCCCGGCGAGTTCATCCGCGCCGAAGTGATCGAGCCCCTCGATCTGTCGGTCGGCAAGGCGGCGGAGATCCTCGACGTGCGCCGCGCGACGCTCTCCGACCTTCTCAACGGCAAGGCCGGCCTCTCGCCCGAAATGGCGCTCCGCGTCGAGAAGGCGTTCGGCGTGAGCATGGACACGCTCCTGCACATGCAGGCTTGGTTCGATGCGCATGCGATGCGCGAGCGGGCCGACAGCATCGTGGTGAAGCGGTACGAGCCGGCTTCGGGGCCTGGACCGGATACCGGCGCGGTGCCGGCATGACCCTGCCCGCTTCCATCGACGCGACTCTCGCGCTCCTCGCCTCCGCCGGCTACGTGGCCGACCGGGCGCTCGCCACCGTCGTCTTCCTGTCCCTGAAGCTGCGCCGCCCGCTCTTCCTCGAAGGGGAGGCGGGCGTCGGCAAGACCGAGATCGCCAAGGTGCTGGCCGCCGGGCTCGGGCGCCCGCTGATCCGGCTGCAATGCTACGAGGGCCTGGACGTCGCGGCCGCCGTCTACGAGTGGAACTATGCCGGGCAGATGATGGCGATCCGCCTCGCCGAGGCCGGCGGCACCGTCGACCGCGATCGGCTCGAATCCGACCTCTTTTCGGAGCGCTACCTGATCCGCCGCCCGCTCCTGCGCGCGCTGGAGCCGGGGGAGGGCGGGGCGCCGGTGCTGCTCGTGGACGAACTCGACCGCACCGACGAGGCGTTCGAGGCCTTCCTGCTCGAAGTGCTCTCGGACTTCCAGGTCACGATCCCCGAACTCGGCACGATCCGCGCGCCCGAGCCGCCGGTGGTGGTGCTGACCTCGAACCGCACCCGCGAGATCCACGACGCCCTCAAGCGCCGCTGCCTCTACCACTGGGTCGACTACCCGGACGCGGAGCGCGAACTCGCCATCCTGACGCGGCGCGTGCCCGGGGCGCCGGCCGCCCTCGCCCGCGACGTCGTCGCCTTCGTGCAGGCGATCCGCAAGGAGGACCTGTTCAAGGCGCCCGGCGTCGCCGAGACGCTCGACTGGGCGACCGCCCTCGTCGAACTCGACGCGGTCGCCCTCGATCCCGCGCTCGTCTCGGACACCCTCGGCGTGCTGCTGAAGTACCAGGACGACATCCAGGCGATGCAGGGCGGACGGGCGAAGGCGCTGCTCGACGAGGTGCGCGCGGGCGCGCGATGACCGGGCGGCTGCCGGACAACATCGCCTATTTCGCCCGGGCGCTGCGGGCCGCGGGCCTGCCCGTGGGACCCGGCGACGTCATCGACGCGGTCGAGGCCGTGCAGGCGGCCGGCCTCGGCACGCGCGAGGATTTTTACTGGACCCTTCACGCGGTGCTGGTGCGCAAGCACGAGCACACGATCCTGTTCGACGAGGCCTTTCGCCTCTTCTGGCGGCGGCGCGACCTGATCGAGAAGCTGATCGCCCAGATGTCGCCCGTGGCCCCCGAGCGCGGCCCCGAGCCGCCGAAGGCCGGGGCGCTGCGCGTGCGCGAGGCGCTGAGCCCGAAACAGGCGCCCAAGCCCAAGGTCCAGCGCGACGAGACGGTCGTGCGCGCGACCCTCTCGGTCTCCGAGCGCGAGGTGCTGAAGGCGAAGGACTTCGCCCAGATGAGCGCCCAGGAGGTGGCCGAGGCCCGCCGGCTGATCGCCGCCCTGCGGCTGCCCGACGACGCGGCCCGCACCCGGCGCTTCGAGGCGCGGGCGCGCGGGCGCATCGACCCGCGGCGCACCTTCCAGCGCACGATCCGGGCCTATGGCGGCATCGACCTCGCGTTCCGCGCCCCCCGGGAGCGCCCGCCCCCGGTCGTGGCGCTCGCCGACATCTCGGGCTCGATGGCCGAGTATTCCCGCCTCTTCCTGCATTTCCTGCACGCCCTGAGCGAGCGACGGCGCGTGCACAGCTTCGTCTTCGCGACGCGGCTGACCAACATCACCCGCGAACTCGCCCGCCGCGACCCCGACGAGGCGCTGGCGCGGGCGAGCGCCCGGGCGCGGGACTGGGAGGGCGGCACCCGCATCGCCGAGGCGCTGCACGGCTTCAACCGGCACTGGTCGCGCCGGGTGCTGGGCGGCGGCGCGGTGGTGCTGCTGTTCACCGACGGGCTGGAGCGGGAGGTGACGCCCGACCTCACCTTCGAGATGGACCGGCTCAAGCGCTCCTGCCGCCGGCTGGTCTGGCTCAACCCGCTCCTGCGCTTCGACCGCTTCGAGGCCCGGGCCGGCGGCATCCGGGCGATGCTGCCGCACGTCCACGACTTCCGGCCGATCCACAGCCTCGCGGCGATGGAGGATCTCTGCCGTGCGATCGGCGCAGGGCCGACCCGCACGGACGACCCGCGCGCTTGGTTGCGCCGCGTGGGCTGACACCTACCTTGTGCTGATCATCCTCGCGGGGGCGCGGGAGACCTTCGATGCTCACCACCGACACCGACATCCTCACGGCCGCCCAGGGCTGGCGCGAGGCCGGGCGCGGCGTGGCGCTCGCCACCGTGATCGAGACCTGGGGCTCGGCCCCGCGCCCGGTGGGCAGCCACCTCGCCATCGACCAAGAGGGCAACTTCCTCGGCTCGGTCTCGGGCGGCTGCGTCGAGGGCGCGGTCATCACCGAGGCCGTGGAAGTGATCGAGGACGGGCGCCCCCGCGTGCTCGAATTCGGCGTCGCGGACGAGACGGCGTGGCGCGTCGGGCTCTCCTGCGGCGGGCGTATCCGGGTCCTCGTCGAGCGGGTGGCGTGATGGCCGGCCGGCGCGCGGGAGGCACGCGATGAGATTGGACCTCCTCCAGGCCCTCAACGCCGCGCGCGCCGCGCGCCGCGCCGCGATCCTGGTCACGGCTCTCGACGGCAGCGCGCAGCGCCTCGTGCACGAGGCGGAGATCGCCGCCGATCCCCTGGCGGCCGACCTCGCGGCGCGCCTGCGCTCGGGCAAGAGCGGGCTCGCGCAAAGGGATCCTGCCGAAGGCGGCGAGGTCTTCCTCACCGTCCACGTGCCGCCGCCGCGCCTGATCGTGATCGGGGCCGTGCACATCAGCCAGGCGCTCGCCCCGATGGCGGCGCTCACCGATCTCGACGTGACCATCATCGACCCGCGCACGGCCTTCGCGACGCCCGAGCGCTTCCCCGACGTGCCGCTCCTCGCCCAGTGGCCCGAGGAGGCGCTTTCCGCGCTGCCGCCCCTCGACCGCTACACGGCGGTGGCGGCCCTGACCCACGACCCCAAGATCGACGACCCGGCCCTGGCCGCGGCCCTGCGGGCGGAGTGCTTCTACGTCGGCGCCCTCGGCTCCCGGAAGACCCACGCCAAGCGGGTCGAGCGGCTGGCCGAGGCCGGGCTCGGCGCGGCGGCGATCGGCCGCCTGCGCGCGCCGATCGGACTCGACATCGGCGCCGTGAGCCCGGCCGAGATCGCGGTCTCGGTGCTGGCCGAGATCATCGCGGCCCTGCGCAAGGACACCCCATGAGGTTCGGCCCGGTCCCGGTCGCGGCCTCGGTCGGGCTCGTCTCGGCCCATTCGGTGCGGGCGGGCGACGTCGTGCTGCGCAAGGGCAGCCGCATCGGCGAGCAGGAGGCCGCGCGGCTCGCCGCGGCGGGCGTCGAGCAGGTGATCGCGGTCGCCCTCGACGCCGAGGATGTCGGCGAGGACGAGGCGGCGCGGGCGATCGCGCAGGCGGTCGCGGGGGAGGGGCTGGAGGTCGCCGCCCCCTTCACCGGCCGCGCCAACCTGCACGCGGCGCAGGCGGGCGTGCTGTGCCTCGACGTCGGCGCGATCGACGCCGTCAACGCCATCGACGAGGCCGTGACCCTCGCGACGCTGGCGCCCTTCAAGCCGGTCGTGCCCGGCGAGATGGTGGCGACCGTCAAGATCATCCCGTACGCGGTGCCGGGCGAGACCCTGCACCGGGCGCTCGCCGCGGTGCCGCGCCCGGCGCTCGCCGTGGCCCCCTACCGGCGCCGGCGCGTCGCCGTGATCTCGACCCTGCTGCCCGGCCTCAAGCCGAGCGTGGTGGACAAGACCCTGCGGGTCTTCGCCGAGCGCCTCGCGCCGACCGGGGCCGGGATCGTCGGCGAGACGCGCGTGCCGCACGCGGCCGAGGCGGTGGCCGCGGCCCTGCGCGGGGCGGTATCGGAGAGCGGCGCGGATCTCGCGGTGGTGTTCGGCGCCTCCGCCATCGCCGACCGGCGCGACGTGATCCCGGCAGGGATCGAGGGGGCGGGGGGCCGCGTCGCGCATTTCGGCATGCCGGTCGATCCGGGCAACCTGCTGCTGATCGGCGACCTCGACGGGAGGCCGGTGATCGGCGCGCCCGGCTGCGCCCGCTCGCCCAAGGAGAACGGCTTCGACTGGGTGCTCCACCGCCTGCTGGCCGATCTGCCGGTCGGGCGCGCCGACATCGTGCGCCTGGGGGTCGGCGGCCTGCTGATGGAGATCGTTTCCCGGCCGCAGCCGCGCTCCGGCGGCGCGCCGGAGGAGGGGGAGTGACCGAGGAGCCGGTCGGCCTCGTGCTGCTGGCGGCCGGGCGCGGCACGCGGTTCGGGGCCGCCCCGAAGCTGCTCGCCGATCTCGACGGCAAGCCGCTGGTGCGCCACGCGGCGGAGGCGGCGCTCGCGGCCGCCGCCGGTCCGGTCGTGGCCGTCCTCGGCCACGCGCAGGCGCGGGTGCGGGCGGCGCTGGCCGGCCTCGATCTGCAACTCGTCGAGAATCCCTGCTACGCGGACGGGATGGCGACCTCGCTGCAGGCCGGGCTCGCGGCCCTGCCGGACGCGGCGGCCGGCGCAATCATCCTGCTCGGCGACATGCCGTGCGTCTCCCCCGGCCTGATCCGGGGCCTCGCCGACGCCTTCCGGGCCGCCGCGCCGAAGCCCGCCGCGATCGTCCCGGTCTGGGAGGGGCGGCGGGGCAATCCGGTGCTCCTCAACCGCCGGATCCTGGCGGAGGACCTCGCGCGACTGAGCGGCGACCGGGGCGCGGGACCGATCCTCGCGGGGCGCCCGGACGTGCTCGACTGGCCGGCGGACGGCTCCGGCGCCCTCGTGGACGTCGACACGCCGGAGATGCTGGCCGCCCTGGGCGCCAAGCCCTGAGCCGGCCCGTCATACCAACGGTCATTTCCAATGACCGTTGGTTCCGCTCTCGAATTTTCGTCAAGCCCAGGATCCCGGACTTCTGGGCTTGATGTCGAAAATTCGAGATAACTCAACGGCCCCGTCGATCCCGGGCCTGCCCGGGATCGAGATCGATGCGTCAGCATCCTGGGCCGTTGGTATCAGAACAGGCTGGTCGAGGCGGCGCCGAGGTTGAGCAGCCCGGCGACGGCGCTGAACACCGCGTAGACGAAGCCGAGATTGAGCAGCACCCCGAGCACGCCGACGGCGAGGCCGGCCATGACCACCACGCCGTCGCGCTCGACGAGGCCGAGGCCGACGAGCGACACGGCGAGCCCGAGCGGGATCTGGCCGACGATCGGCGCGGCCACGATCAGCACCAGGGCGAGCGCGAGGAGCAGCAGCCCCATCGCCCGCATGCCGAGGTCGTTCTCGAACACCCGCATGCGCGGGCGCGACCAGCGCTCCAGTCGGCGCAGGAGCGGGACCGCGCGGGCCACCGCCCGCTGCAGGTCGGCCCGGGCGATCGAGCGGCTGAGGAGTGCGCGCGGCAGCCAGGGCGCCGACATCCCGGCGGCGATCTGCGCCGCCACCAGGGCGAGCAGCAGGCCGCAGATCAGCGGGATCGGCGGCGGCATCGGCAGGCAGTTCGGCAGCCCGAGCAGCACCACCAAGAGGGCGAAGGCCCGGTCGCGCAGCACCGCCACGATGTCGCGCACGGTCAGCCGTTCCGTGTCCTGCGCGGCCAGTACGGTCAGCACTTCAGAGGTTCGTGCAGTCGAGTTCAAGGGGTTCCGGCCGTCCGCTGCCTCGGGGGCGGCGTCCGCTCTATCCTGATCTGCCTCTGGGGCCAAGCCGAGACGGACCGAGCTCCGACCCGCGGACGGCGTGTCGCGCTGCGCCGGCATCATCCGGACGCTGCCGGGCGTCTCCATCCTTGCTCGCCTGATCGTCATCCCGATGCCGTCCGCTGCCCCGCGCGGGGCGATGGCGGCATTCAAGCTGAGCAAACGGGCGTAAACGAGGCGGTTCAGTGCAGCGTCAGAACTCCGTTCACGGCGCGGAACTCGGCGGGCTTGATCAGGCACGAATGCGACACGCGCACGGAGTGGAGCGGTCCGTCCAGCTCGCGCTCCCAGAACGCCAGAAAGTCGTGCAGGACGGGAAAGCGCGGCGCGAGGTCGTATTCCTGCCAGACGTAGGTCTGCAGCACGCCCGGATGATCGGGGATCCGATAGATGATCTGGGCCGTGGTCAGCCCGTAACCTTCGATCTGACGCACGAACTCCTTCGAGACCATCGGACCTCCTTTCCCGCCCAGTTCAGGACGGTTGCCGCCATGAGCAGGAACAGGCTCCGATGATGGAATGAACGATCGGTTAACCTCAAGCGTGAATTTCAGCTTTTCTGTTCAATGACAAGGCTTTGGCAGCACTTGCGATGGACTGCTAGCACGGTGCGCAGCCGTGGCGCCCGCCGAATAGCTCCTGCCTGCGATCCCGGCAAGGCGGACGGCAAGGCGACCGTTGCGTCGCCCGCACACGTTAATTTTCTGTGAATGGGATGTGTTGACGCAAGGAGAGATGGAATACAGTTTTCCGATCTTCGCTTCCTGCTTGCGGTGTCGGCGTGCCGATCTGGGCTTCGTCCCGCTCCCCTTCGCTCGGCGCGGCCCTGGCCTGGGCCGCGGCGGGTGCGTGCGCGCCGCTGCCCGTCCAGGCCGACGAGCGGAATGAGGCCCGCACGATCCTGTTCGGCAGCCTCGATGCAGGCCGCTCTGCCTTCGTCCAGACCGGCCTCAAGCACGGCCCGGCCGGGCTGACGGCGAGCGGCTTCACGCTTCTCGCCGGCCTCGGCTACGGGGCGCGGACCGAACGCGACCGCTCGCAGCCGGACGCGTCCTCGCGCCCGCCGCGGGTGATGCGTCATACGGCCGCCGGCTACGCCGTGGCGGGGTGGCAATGGGTGCACGATTGGGGGATGACGGCCCTGTTCGCCGGACCCGAGGCGGGGACCGAGATCGTGGGCGGCGCCGGGCCGGGACGGCCGCTGCGGGTCGGCCTGCGCGTGCACGGCGAGATCTGGGCGCATCCGGTGGCCGGAACGCTCGCGACCGCGACGCTGATCGCGGGCAGCGCGCGTGCGGATGTCTGGGGCCGGGTGTCCTGGGGCTGGCAGGCGTTCGGCGCCTATCTCGGGCCGGAGGCCTCGCTCTACGCCGACCGCACCGGCTACCGGAAGTGGAGCCTCGGCCTCCACGCCACCGATGCCGGCCTCGCGGGCCTACGGGCGCGGCTGTCAGCCGGCTGGCTGCTCGAGGAACAGATCCGGCGTCCGGGTCTCTACGTGGCGCTCACGCTCTGGAGACCCCTCTGACAGGGCGGCCAGGAACCGCGCCGCGTCGCGTTCGATGGCGCGGCGGCGGGCCTCGCTCATCCGGTCCAGGGTGCGGTAGGGCATGGCGAGGCGCGGGTTGGACCGGAGCCGGTCCGCGTGGGCGATGAGGAAGTTCCAGTAGAGCGCGTTGAACGGGCAGGCGGCCGGGCCTTCCTTCAGGCGCACGTCGAAGGCGCAGCCGCGGCAGTAATCCGACATCCGGTCGATGTAGGCGCCCGACGCCGCGTAGGGTTTGGAGCCCAGCACGCCGCCATCCGCCCACAGGGCCATGCCGTGCACGTTGGGCAGTTCCACCCACTCGTAGGCGTCCGCGTAGACGGCGAGGAACCACTCCTCCAGCGCGGCGGGCTGCACGCCGGCGAGCAGCGCGAAGTTGCCGAGCACCATCAGGCGCTGGATGTGGTGGGCATGGGCGTGGACCCGGGTCGCCCGCACGCTGTCGGCGAGGCAGCGCATCGCCGTCTCCCCCGACCAGTAGAACCAGGGCAGGTCGCGCTCCGCGCCGAGCGCGTTGGTGGCGGCGTAGTCCGGCATCCGCGCCCAGTAGAGCCCGCGCACGTATTCGCGCCAGCCGAGGATCTGGCGGATGAAGCCCTCGGCCGCGTTGAGCGGCGCGTGCCCCTCCTCGTAGGCCCGCTCGGCGCCCCGGCAGACCTCCTCGGCGTCGAGAAGCCCGAGGTTGAGGGCGGGCGCGATGAGCGCGTGGTAGAGGAACGGCGCGTCCGCCCGCATGGCGTCCTGGTAGTCGCCGAAGGCGGGCAGGCACGCGTCGAGGAAGTGGGCGAGCGCCCGCAGCGCCTCGCGGCGCGTCACCGGCCAGCCGAAGGCGTCGAGATCGCCGAAATGGTCGGGGAAGCGCCGCGCCACCAGCGCGATCACCTCGCGCGTGACGGCGTCGGGCGGGAAGCGCAGCCGCTCCGGCAGCCGGTGGTCGGCGGGCAGGCGGCGGCGGTTGTCGTGGTCGAAGTTCCAGCGCCCGCCCACCGGCTCGCCGTCCCGCATGAGCAGGCCGGTGCGGCGGCGCATGGCGCGGTAGAAGGTCTCCATGCGCAGGCTCTCGCGCCCCTCCGCCCAGCGCGCGAAGGCGTCGCGGGGGCACAGGAAGCGGGTGTCGGCCCGGATCTCCACCGGCACGCCGAGGTCCTCGCGCCAGCCCTGCATCATGGTCCAGACGCGCCACTCGCCGGGCTCGGTGACGACCACGCGGCCGGGCCGGTGACGGGCGACCGCACGGACGAGTTCCCCCGTGAACGAGCCGGTGTTGCCCTCGTCCTCCAGCCCCACGTAATCGACCGCGACGCCGCGCGCGCGCAGCTCCTGCGCGAAGTGGCGCATGGCGGAGAGGACGAGGGCGATCTTCTGCTTGTGGTGGCGGACGTAGGTGGTCTCCTCGGCGACCTCGACCATCAGCACCGTGTCGGTCCGCGGATCGAGATCCGTCAGGGCCGCGAGGCGCGGGTGCAACTGGTCGCCGAGGACGAGGCGGAGGCTGCCCATCGGCCTCTGCACCTCAGCCCTTGGTGCGCACGGTCGAGCGCCCGCCGTCGACGCCGATCACCTGGCCGGTGATCCAGCCCGCATCGTCCGAGACCAGGAAGGCCGCGAGCGTGCCCGCATCCTCCGGCGTTCCGAGCCGGGGCACCGCGTGCATGGCCGCGATGCCGTTCGCCACGGTCTCGTTGGCGGTGAGCGGCCGGGCGAGGGTGGTGCGGGTGAGGGAGGGGGCGATGACGTTCACTCGCACGCTCGGGGCGAGTTCGGCGGCGAGCGAGAGGGCGAGGCCCTCGACCGCGCCCTTGGCCATCGCCACCGAGGCGTGCGCCGAAAACCCCTGCGCTGCCGCCACCGTCGAGAACAGCACGACGCCGCTCGTGCCCTCGCCCGCCCCCGCCTTGAGGGCCGGGGCGGCCGCCTGCACGGCCAGGAAGGCGCCGAGTGCGTTGAGGCGGAAATCGGCCTCGATGTCCTGCGGCGTCAGGCGCCCGATCGGCCTGAGGGTGATGCTGCCCACCGCGAAGACGAGGCCCGCCAGTTCGCCGCCCGCCGCCTCGGCCACCTGCGCGAACAGGGACGGGTCGGTGACGTCCCCGGCCGTGATGGTCGTCTCGCCGAGGTCGGCCGCCGCCTGTTCCAGGCTCGCGGCGTCGCGGGCGACGAGGTGGAGCGGGATGTCGCGCGCCCGCAGGGCGCGGGCGGTGGCGAGCCCGATGCCGCCGGTGCCGCCGTAGATCAGGACCCGCGCCATGCCGTCTCCCCCGCCCGCGTCACGTGATCGCGCAGCGCTCGGCCCGGTTTGTACGGGACAGCGCGCGCGATGGTGCCTAGGTATGGCGCAGGCGGCCCGCGACAGCCGGGCTCAACCGCCGCAGGGGGGAGCGACCGCCCGGCGGCCGGAGGGGAGACGGGATGAAGTTCGCCTTCGCGGGGATCGACTTTCTCGGCGGCGTCTTCGAGGCCCTGACGGGCGCGGGCTGGCGGCCTATCAAGCTGTTCACGCGGCCGTGCGACGGCCTCTACGACCACAACGAGACCGTGGTGGCGCAGGCCCGCCGCCACCGGATCCCGATCCAGCTCTCGCGCCTGCGCGCCAGCGACCTCGACGCGCTCGCCGCCGAGCACGGCCGCGACTGGGCACTCGTCGTCGCGGGCTATCCCTGGCTGATCACCGGCTGGCCGGGCCGGGTGCGCTACGCCCTCAACCTGCATCCCTCGCCCCTGCCCAACGGGCGCGGGCCCTATCCGCTGTTCAAGGCGATCCTCGATTCGTACGAGAGCTGGGGCGTCACCGCGCACGTGCTCGCCGAGGACGGGTTCGACACCGGCGACATCCTGGCCCAGGAGGTCTTCGGGCTCTCGCCCGACGAGAGCCACGAGACCCTGCTCGCCCGCTGCCAGATGGCGGCGATGCGCCTCGCCGCCGGGCCGATCGCCCGCGACCTCCCGGCCCGCTGGCGGGCGGCCGAGCCGCAGGGGGACGGCGCCTACTGGCCGCGGATCACCGATGCCGAGCGCACCCTCGATTTCCGGCAGGGGGTCGGCGACGTGCTGCGCCGGGTCCGGGCCTTCGGGGCGATCGAGACGGTGGCGCGGCTCGGCGAGGCGCGGGTCTACGTCTCGGAGGCCCGGGGCTGGATCGAGGCCCATCGGTACGCCCCCGGCAGCATCGTCCACCGCCACCGCCGCCACGTGGTGGTGGCGGCGCGCGACGGCTTCGTGCAGATCACGCGCTGGAGCACCCTGTCGCTCGCGGACGCGGCCCAGACCGGCCGTTGAGGTCAGCGCCGTGCCGCGCATGCGCCGCAAGGGCGACCTGCCGCACAAGACCTGCGCCCAGTGCGGCCGGCCCTTCGCGTGGCGTCGCAAGTGGGAGCGGGTCTGGGACGAGGTGCGCTACTGCTCCGACCGCTGCCGCGCGGAGGCCAAGGGCGGCACGCGGGCCAAGGGCAAAGCACGGGAGAGGGGTTCCCGCGCTTGATGCCCCCCGCGGCACTCACGCGGCCGGCCGGTCCTTCGCGAGCCTGTCGAAGGCCACGAGGGTGGCGAGGAGGTCCGGCATCGCGCGCAACGGCACCATGTTCGGGCCGTCCGAGGGGGCCCGGTCGGGGTCGGGGTGAGTCTCGATGAACACGCCCGCCACGCCCACCGCCACCGCCGCCCGGGCGAGGACCGGCACGAACTCGCGCTGACCGCCCGAGGTCGCGCCCTGCCCGCCGGGCTGCTGCACCGAGTGCGTGGCGTCGAACACCACCGGGGCGCCCCCGGTCACCCGCGCCATGATCGGCAGGGAGCGCATGTCTGAGACCAGGGTGTTGTAGCCGAACGAGGCGCCGCGCTCGGTGACGATCACGTTCGGGTTGCCGGCGCCCGTCACCTTGGCGGCCACGTGCGCCATGTCCCAGGGCGCCAGGAACTGGCCCTTCTTGACGTTGACGGCCCGCCCGGTGGCGGCGGCGGCGAGGAGGAGGTCGGTCTGGCGGCAGAGGAAGGCCGGGATCTGCAGCACGTCCACCGCCTCGGCGGCGGGGGCGCATTGCTCGGCCGCGTGGACGTCGGTGAGCACCGGCAGCCCCAGGCGCTCGCGGATCTCCGCAAAGATCGGCAGCGCCTCGTGCAGGCCGAGCCCGCGTGCCGAGCCGGCCGAGGTGCGGTTGGCCTTGTCGAAGGAGGACTTGAACACGAGGCCGAGGCCCAGCGGCGCGACCATCTCCTTCAGCGCGGCCGCCACCTCCAGCGCGTGGGCGCGGCTCTCCAGGGCGCAGGGCCCGGCGATCAGGCTGAGCGGCAGGTGGTTGCCGAAGCGGACCGGTCCGACCGGGACCACGGTCGGCGGAGAGGCGGGGTCGAGCGGCATGGACGCGTCCGGGAAACGGGGTTGGGCTGATCGCAAGCTCGCTCGCTGACGCACAACCGTGTCGGAAATCCGGCCTCGCGCGCTGGCGCGCCCGCTGCGGGCCGCCCCTCAGGGCGTGCCGGAGAGGCCGACGCCGCGGAAGAGGTGGCGGCCGAGCGGGTCCATCCGGTAGCCCGTCACCTCCCGGCGCGCCACGACGAAGACGGCGGAATGCGCGATCGGCACCCAGGGTGATTCCCGCTTGAAGATGCCTTGCGCCTGGCGGTAGAGCGCGGCGCGGTGTGCCTGGTCGCCGGTGCGCCGCGCCTCGGTGACGAGGGCGTCGAAGCGGGGCTCGCACCAGCGCGCGATGTTGCTGCCGCCCGGGCGCGCCGCCGTGCAGCCGAGCAGCACGCCCAAAAAGTTGTCGGGATCGCCGTTGTCGGCGGTCCAGCCGAACAGGGCCAGAGCCGTCTCGCCGGCCAGCATCCGGCCCCGGTAGGTGCTCCATTCCTCGGTCATCGGCCGCACCCGGATGTTGATGCGGGCGAGGTCGGCCTGGATCAGGTCGGCGACCCGGCGGCCGTTCGGGTTGTAGGGCCGGCTCACCGGCGGGTACCACAGCTCGGCCTCGAAGCCCTGCGGCAGCCCGGCCTCCGCGAGCAGGCGCAGGGCCGCCTCCCGGTCGAGCGGCTCGTCGCGGATCGCCGGATCGTGCGACCAGAGGTTCGGCGGGATCGGGGTCCGGGCGGCGGTGCCCCCCGGGCCGTAGACGCCCTGCACGATCGCCTCCTTGTCGATCGCCATGTTGATGGCGCGCCGCACCCGCACGTCGTCGAGGGGCGGCGTGCGCGTGTTGAGCGCGAGGTAGCCGATGTTGAGTTCCTCCTGGCGCATCAGCACCAGGGCGGGATCGGCCGCGATGGCGTCGAGGTCGCCCGGATTCGGGAAGGCCGTCAGGTGGCACTCCCCGGCCCGGACCTTGGCGAGGCGCACCGCGGCGTTCGGCGTGATCGAGAAGACGAGGCTGTCTACCGGCTGGCGCCCGCCCCAGTAGCCTGGGAAGGTGCGGTAGCGCAGGACGACGTCGGGCTGGAATCCCGCGAAGGCGAACGGGCCGGTGCCGATCGGCTCGCGGTCGATCCGCTCCGGGTCGCCGGCCGCCTGCAGCACCGCGGCGTACTCGGCCGAGAGGATGCCGCCCAGCGCCATCGCCAGATTGGCCAGGAAGGTGGCGTCCGGCTGCTTGAGGCGGATGCGCACGGTGAGCGGGTCAACCGCCTCGACGGCGTCGAGGAGGTCGGGCAGGCCGAGGTCGCGGAAGTAGGAATAACCGCCCCCCGAGACGCGGTGGAAGGGGTGGTCCGGCTTCCACTGGCGCTCGAAGGAAAACACCACGTCGTCGGCCGACAGCGGCCGGCTCGGCCGGAAGCGGGGGGCGGTGTGGAACGCCACGTTCGGGCGCAGGCGGAAGAGGTAGGTCCGCCCATCCTCGGACACGGTCCAGGCTTCGGCGAGCGCGGGCTGGATCGTGGTGGTGCCGGGCGCGAACTCGACCAGCGTGTTGTAGACCGGCCACGTGGCGTCCATGCCCGTCGTGGTGGTGACGAGCTGCGGGTTGAGCGATTCGGGATTGCCCTCCGAGCAGAAGACCAGGGTCCTGGCGCTCGCCGGCCCGGCGAGCGCGACGGCGAGGAGGGCGGCGAGGCCGCGCCGGCGGATCACGTCCGGGCTCCTTCGCGGGCGCCTTCGCGGGGTCCTTCGGCGGTGCCGGCGCGGACCTCGCGGCCCGCGCCTGCGGCCTCCGCCGCCAGGGTGGCCGGGAACTCGACCCGCACCCGCGTGCCCTGGCCCTCCCGGCTCTCCACGGCGATCCGGCCCTGGAGGCGGCCGGTGACGAGATTGTAGACGATGTGCATGCCCAAACCCGAACTGCCCCGGTGCCGGGCGGTGGTGAAGAAGGGGTCGAAGATCCGCTCGCGGTCGGGGCCGGCGATGCCCCGGCCGTCATCGGCGACGTCGAGGCGCACGAAGCCGCCCTCGCGCACGAGCGTCACGGCGATGTGCCCCGGCTGGCCCTCCGGGAAGGCGTGCACCACCGCGTTCTTCACGAGGTTGGTGACGACCTGCGCGAGCGCCCCCGGATAGGTCTCGATCTCGAATTCTTCCGGGCAGACGAGGTCGATGCGATGGCCGCCCTTGCGCAGGAGCGGCCCCAGGCTGTGCAGGAGTTCGCCGAGCCAGCCGCGCACGGGGATCCGGCGGCTGTCGTCGCTCACCCGGTCCACCGCCACCTGCTTGAAGCTGTGCACGAGGTCGGCCGCGCGGCCGAGATTGGCCGTCAGGAGGTGCGCGCCCTCCTGGACCCGGTCGACGAAGCCCAGGAGCTTCGAGCGCGAGAGCTGGCCGCCGGTGGCGACCGCCCGGAACTCGCGCGCCTCGTCGCGCACCAGCGTGGCGGTGGTCAGCGCGATGCCGAGCGGCGTGTTGATCTCGTGGGCGACGCCCGCGACGAGCTGGCCCAGTGAGGCGAGTTTCTCGGCCTGGATCAGGTCGGCCTGGGTCTGGCGCAGCTCGCTCAGGGTGCGGTCGGCCTCCTCCTTGGCGCGGCGGAGCGCACGCTCGCGCCGGCCGATCTCGCCCACGAACACGTTGGTGGCCCGCGCCATGTCGCCGAGCTCGTCCCGGCGGTCGGCATCGCCGACATCGTGCCGGGACGGGTCGGCCGCCAGCGCCAGCATGCCGCGCTGGAGGCGGCGCAGGGGCGCGGTGATCGAGCGCGCCACCCCGAGCGCCGCCGCCGAGCCGAAGATCAGACCCGCCGTGGCGCCCACCAGCAGGAGGTGCCGGATCGAGCGGCCGAAGCGGTCCGCGTCGTCGATGAAGATCTGGTTGAGGCTGCGCGCGCTCTCGCCGATGGCGGCGGCGAGCCGGTCCATCTCCGCGATGCCGGCGTTCTGGCGCCGCAGCCCCTCGATGGTGGTGCCGAGCCGCGCCCGCCAGCCGTCGATCGCGTCGAGCATCTCGCCCTGGATCAGGGGCGAGATCGGCAGCGCCGCCGCGGTCTCCGACAGCGTGGCGCCCTCGTCCAGGGCCGCGGCGGCGGTGCCGGGATCGCGCCGCCGCAGGGCCTCGGCCGTGCGCTGCGCGAGCTTGAGGGTCGACAGCGCGATGTTCTGGGTCGCCTGCTCGGTCTCGTTGGCGCGCACCGCGTAGGCGAGGAGCTGGGACACCTCGTCGTGGAGCGAGCGCTGGGCGGAGCCGTCGATCTTGAGCACCCGGTCGCACCACTCGGCGAGCACACCCGCGGGCGAGATCGCCGGGGCCGGGACGCCGGTCGCCGCGAGCGTCTGCGGCTCCTCGCCCGCGCGCGAGCCCTCGTAGGCGGCGGCCAGGATCAGGATCTCTTCCGCGTCGCGGGCGCGCCCGTCCGCCCGCAGCGCCTCGGCGAGGTCGCGGGCGGCGTTGCGCACCTGCGTCGTCAGGGGCGCGCCGCGCGCCGCGCCGTGGCGGAGCACCTCCATCTCCTGCGCCGCCACCACGGTGCGCAGCGCGTTCACCGCGCCGACGACGTCGCGCACCTGGCGCAGGCGGTTCGCCTTGTCGGTGAGGGAGGCGACGAGGTCGAGATTCGCCGCCCGCTGGCGCTCGCGCGCCTGATCGGCGAGGCGCACCAGGGTGTCGGCCCGGGTCGCCATCTCGGCGATGAGGCCGTCGTTCTCGCGCGTGATCCGCACGAGACCCTGCATGCGGTCGATCGAATCGGTCAGCGCCGTGCGGGCCGATTCGATGCGGGCATCCTGATCGGGTGTGCGGGCGAGGCGGTTCAGCTCGTCGAGCTGGCGGCTCGCCTCCGCGGTGAGACGGGCGAAGCGCTCGGCATGGTCGGTGCGCTCGTCCGCCCGCGCGGCGAGGAACTCGTCGCGCACCGTCGTGGCGGTTGTGAGCGTGCGGTAGATCGTGCCGGCCATGACGGCGCCGCCGCGGGCGCGCTCCGCCTCCGCGAGGAGGAGCCAGCCGGCGAGCGCGATGAGGGCGGCGATCGCGATGGGCAGACCACCGACCAGAACGATCTTTTGGCCGACCCGCATCCTCGCCCCGACCCAGGACCCGAGCGGATCCGCACGGCAGAGTAGAGCCCGATCAGGAGCGGGGGCAAGAAGCGGCGCGGCGGATCGACGTCGCGGCCGCAGCCGACAGGGGCCGGACCGGCCGGGGAACGCCGGCGCGTCCGCCCCGCCGGTGGGGGAGCGGAGCCTCGGCCGGGTCGGCCGGCTTGAGCGAAGGGAGCAGGCCGGCGCGGCCGCGTGCGGGCTCCGCGGGGCCGAGCACGTCGCGCAGCAGCAGCGCCCCCTCCAGGTCGTCATCGAGGATCTCGGCGCTGAAATGGGGCATGGGCGGGTCTCAGCGCTCGGCCGAGTATGCGGCGGTGTGGACGCGCGGGGCGCCGCCGATCACCCGGACGGGCCGGCGCTCCAGGCCCGCGGCGCAGCCCTGCGGCCGGTAGGGCCACGCGGCCTCGGCGCAGGGATCGGCCGGGGCGGGCGCCTGCACGGCCGGGCGCAGGACCGGATCGGGCGCGAGCCGCCCGTCCGCCGCCGCCACGGCGGCTGCCGCCAGCATCGCCCCCATCAGGATCAGTCGCGCCGTACCCATGTCCGCCTCCCCCGCCCCCGTGCGGGGCTTGTCGTGCGGCGAGGGTATAGGGGCGGCGGATGTCCGGCGTTTTGCGTCGCGCAGGCCGATCGGGCGCCGATATGTTGCGTCCGGAGGCCGGGACGCAACATGGCGGGCCGCTAGAGCAGGCTTCGATCAGGTTGAACCGTGAAGCCTGCTCTAGGTTTTTGATTGTGCCGCATTGTCTGCGACGAACCGGCATCCACTTCGTCGGACAATGCTCTAATCCGCCAGGAAGGCCGCGAGCGCCGCGTCGGCGAGGTCCGGCGGCACCACGTGGCCGCCCGCGAACTCGTGGTAGGCGAGGCGGTAGCCCGCGTGATCGAGGCTCGCGGCCACGCGCCGGCCGCAGGAGGTCACGGGCAGCACCGCGTCCTCGCTGCCGTGCGTGACCACCACCAGCGGGCTGCCGACATAGTCCGGCGGCGCCACGAAGCCCGGCGAGAAGGCCAGCACCGCCGCGAACAGGTCGCCGTTGGCGAGGCCGAGCGAGAGGGCGTAGGAGCCGCCGTCCGAGAATCCCGCGAGCGCGATGCGCTCGGCCCGCACCGGCAGCCACGCGAAGGTCGCGGCGAGCGCGCGGTCGAGGAAGGCGACGTCGGGGCCGCAGCGCCCGCCGCGCACGAGGTCCCAGCTGCGCGGATCGCGGGATTCGGGCGCGAGGATCGCCGCGCCGTGCCGCTCGGCCGCGGCCGCGATGAGCCGCACGGCGCCGTCCGCGACGCCTCCCGCTCCGTGCAGCATCACGACGAGCGGGAAGGGGCCGGGGCCGTCGGGCAGGAGGACGAGCCCGTCGCGTTCCGGATCGAGGCCGAGCCGGCGGAGCCCGGGTGCGCCGGGCGGCCCGGGCGGTACGGCCGGCGGACGGGCGGCGAGGCGCCCACGGCGGGGCGGCAGCGCGGAGAGATCCAGCGTCATGGCGGACAACGGACCGCAGGCGGGCGGGGATCCGGCGCCGTTGCCGCGCGCCGCGCGCCATCTATCTCGTGGGCGTTTGCCTTCGGAGACCTGTCATGCGCCTCGCCGCCCTCCTGACGCTGTCCGCCGCCCTGGTTCAGGGCGCCCTGGTGCACGGCGCCGCGGCGCAAGGCGCGCGGCCTCCAGCCGAGACCCAGGCGCCGAACGCGCCCGACCAGAAGCCGGCCCTGCCCGGCCAGACGCGGGCGCCGCAGCCGGAGCGGGCGACGCCCGTCACGGTCACGCCGGTGGTCCAGGGGCTGAAGGGCATCTGGGCCTTCGAGTTCCTGCCCGGCGGCCGCCTGCTCGTCACCGAGAAGGAGGGCCGGATGCGGCTGGTCTCGCCGGAGGGCGGGGCCGGCGTCGAGGTGACGGGCGTGCCGAAGGTCGATGCGCGCGGGCAGGGGGGGCTGCTCGGCGTGGCGCTGAGCCCGTCCTTCCCGTCCGACCAGACGATCTATTTCAGCTACAGCGAGCCGCGCCAGGGCGGCAACGGCACCACCGTGGCGCGGGCCAAGCTGGTGGAGGAGGGCGGCCGGGCCCGGCTCGACGGGCTCGAGGTGATCTTTCGCCAGATGCCGACCTACAACGGCGACAAGCATTACGGCTCGCGGCTCGTCTTCGCGGGCGACGGCACCCTCTACGTGACGGTGGGCGAGCGCTCCGACACGCAGACCCGCGGGCAGGCGCAGGACCTGTCGAGCGGCCTGGGCAAGGTCTTCCGCATGAAGACCGACGGGCAGGCGCCGAGCGACAACCCCTTCGTTGGCAAGGACAAGGTGGTGCCCCAGATCTGGTCCTACGGGCATCGCAACATCCAGTCGGCCGCCCTCGACGCGCAGGGGCGCCTCTGGACGGTGGAGCATGGGCCGCGCGGGGGCGACGAGTTGAACCGTCCGCAGCCCAGCCTGAACCATGGCTGGCCGGAGGTGACCTACGGCATTGAGTACAGCGGCGCGAAGGTCGGCCAGGGCATCACCCAGCGCGCGGGCACCGTGCAGCCGATCTACTACTGGGACCCGGTCATCGGCCCCTCCGGCATGGCGCGCTACGACGGCGCCCTGTTCGAGGGCTGGCGCGAGGCGATGCTGGTGGGCGGCCTCGTGTCGAAGGGCCTCGTCGTGCTCAGGCTCGACGGCGACAAGGTGGTGAGCGAGGAGCGCGTGCCCCTCGACGCGCGCATCCGCGACGTGAAGGTGGGACCGGACGGCGCCGTCTACGTCGCCACCGACGGGCGCAGCGACGGCCGCATCCTGCGCCTCACCCCGGGACGGTGAGGGCGGTGCCCCGTGCTTTGACCGGGGCGGCGCTCGTGCTATCTTCCCTAACGGAGGTGAGCCGCTCTTCCCATCCGCGGGAGCCGGGGTGTGAACCCCGGCTCCCTAGCCTTACCTGACGATCAAGAGTAGGTGCCAACCCAGAATCTTGATCTCCAGGACCAGCCTCGGACGTTTCAAGCGACTCACCTCCTTTCAGCCGTCAGGCGGATGCACCTGACCGGATTGTCATGGCGGAAAGACCGGATTGACGCAACGGAATCGCGCCCGCCGCTCAGGCGAGGTCGCGCGCGTGCTGGACCGCGAAATGCGTGAGTTCGGTGAGCGTGCCGAGCCCGAGGCGCTGGCGCAGGGCCGCGCAGGCGTTGGTCACGGTCTTGTAGCTCACCGACAGGTCGCCCGCGATCGCCGTGTAGCTGCGCCCCTCGGCCAGCAGCACGAGGATGCGCCGCTCGCGCGGGCTCATCCGGCCCAGCACCTGGCGGCGCGGGTCGCTCCTCAGCAGCGCCACCTCGGCCGCCAGCGTGCCGTCGAGGTAGGGACGCCCGGCCCGCACCCGCTCCACGGCCTGGATCAGGTCCGAGGCCGGCGCGTCCTTGAGCACGTAGCCGAGCGCCCCGGCTTCGAGGGCGCGCGCGACGATGCCGGGATCGGCGTGCATGCTGAACACGAGGCAGCGCGTGCGCGGCGCGCGCGCCTGGAGGCGGCGCAGCAGCGCGAGTCCCGCGAGGTCGCGCCCCGGAAAGGCGAGGTCGATCACCGCCACGGCGGGGTGGTGGCGCAGGGCGATCCGGTAGCCGGCCGGCAGGGTCGCGGCGGTCAGCACGGCGGCGCCCGTCGCCTCCAGCAGGGTGCGGCAGCCCTGCAGGACGATCGGGTGGTCGTCGACGAGCAGGATCGCGCTCACGCGGCCTCCTCTCCCGCGCCCGGCGGCTCGACCGGGATCGACACCGACAGCACGGTGCCGGCCGCCGCGCCCGCGAAGGCGAGGCGCCCGCCCAGCGCGGCGACGCGCTCGCGCATGCCCGGCAGCCCGTGGCCCAGGGCCGGCTCGGGCGCGAGCCCAATGCCGTCGTCGGCGACCGAGAGAGCGAGCAGGCCGCCCTCCGCCTGCTCCGCCACCGAGACCCGGATGCCCGTCGCCCGCGCATGCCGCAGGGCGTTGGTGATGCCCTCTTGCACGCAGCGGTACACGGTGAGGTCCACGATGTCGCCGTAGCTCCGGCGCAGGGGCGCGAAGCGGCCCTCGATCGACATGCCGGGATTGTGCCGGATGAAGTCGCGCAGCAGCAGGTCGAGGCACTGCGCCAGCGGCGCCTGGCCGAGGCCGGCGGGGCGCAGCCGGCTGAGCAGCCCCCGGTTGATCACCTGCACGCGCTTGACGATCGCCGCGACGTCGTCGGTGCGCTGACGCAGCCGCCCGCGGGCCGGATCGTCGAGGGTCGCGGCGATTCGGGCGATCGAGGAGGAATTGGCTTCGAGAGCGAACAGGCAGGGGCCGAACTCGTCGTGGAGTTCGAGCGCGGTCCGGCGGCGCTCGTCGTCCTGGGCGGTCAGGAGTTGGCGGTTGAGGTGCCGGTTGGCCGCGCGGGCGGACTCCAGCGCCTCAGCCAGGCGGTTGAACCGCGCGGCGATCACCGCGAGTTCGCGGGTGTCGGGCCGCTCCAGGCGCGGGCTGTAATCCTGCTGCTCCAGCCGCGTCAGGCCTTCGGCCAGTCGGGCGAGCGGGCTGAGCAGCCGCCCGAAGGCGAAGTAGAGCGTCGCCAGCATGGCGAGGCTGAGCGCCGCGCCGGTGAGGCCGAGCGCGACCGCGTAGCCCCAGACCTCGTCGATCTCGTCCCACGGCTCGGTGGTGACCAGGGCGGTGCCGATCCGCGTGCCGCGCAGCACCAGGGGCACCTCGTGCCGCTGCACCGGCGAGGCGATCAGGCGGGCGAACCACGCGGGGGCCCGCCGCTTGGCCTCGCCCGAGTGCCGCCGGGCCTCGTCGCCCGTGACGACCGGCGCGCCCGCCGCGTCGAGGAGCGAGACGCGCACGTGCCGCACGGAGCGGAAGCGCAGGTCGAGGATCGGAAATAGGCCGGAGACCGGCGCGTCCTGCAGCACCTGCAGGGTCTCGGCGACCAGCGGTTCGGCGACGGCGAGGGACGCGGCCGTCTCGACCTGCGTCGCCGTGCGGGCCTTGAGGATGATCACCGCACCCGAGACGAGGGCCGCCACGGCGTTGATGACGACCACCACCACCATCAGGCGCGCCCGCATCGGACGGCCGGACCACAGGGCAGGCCACCCGCTCCCGCGCGGGGCGGGAGGGCTGTCGTGCAATCCGGCCTCGACGATCATGGGGTATTCAACCAGCTGCGCCGGGCCGCGGCGCGGCCCGGCTCGTCACCAGAAGCGGAGGCGGGCGCGGCTTGTCAAATCCCGCCCGCGCCCCGTCACCACGTCACCCGCACGCCCCCGTAGACCGAGAGCGGCTGGATCAGCGTGGTGGTGCGCGGATCGTTGAGCGCGTAGCGGTTGGCAAACAGCTCGCCGGGTTCCGTCCGCTCCAGGAAGGTGCCGAAATTGGGCACCCGGGTGTTGAACAGGTTCGTCACCAGCCCGAACACCTCGACGTTCTTCGTGATGAGGAAGCTGGTGTTGAGGTTGGCTAGCGCGTAGGCGGGCAGCTTGCGGTTGAGGTTCGACTCGTCGCCGCGGAAGTATGAGGAGGAGAAGGCCGCCACGTTGAAACCCACGCGCCACTGGGGCGTGATCGCGTAGTCGAACCCGGCCTTGATCTGGTGCTCGGGGATCAGCGGCAGCTTGTTGCCCGGCCGGATGGTGATGAGGCCGTCATCCGCCAGCGGGTTGTTGGGCGAGGAGAGGTCGCCGCGGAACTGGAAGGTCGCGTCGATCAGCGCGTAGTTGGCGTAGAGGCGCAGCCGCTCGCCCACGTACTCGGCCGCCACCTCGATGCCCTGGCGCTGGGTCGCCGGCACGTTCACGAAGTAGCCGCGGGCGGCGTTGCCCGGCACCGCGACCTGCAGGATGTCGTTGGAGAGGTCGGTGCGGAAGAAGCCGAGCTTGTAGTTGACGAGCCCGCCCTCGTAGACGTCCGCCACCGTGCCGCGGAAGCCCGCCTCGTAGGTGCGCGCCTCGACCTGCTTGAGCGGCGGGTCGGCGACGAGGGAGTTCGGCAGCAGGCAGGGCCGGTCGGGATTCGCGCAGGCGAGTTCGAGCGGCGTCGGCGCCCGGTTCGACTCCGAGTAGCCGCCGTAGAGGGTGAGCCAGGGGAAGAACCGGTAGGTGAGGCCCGCCGCCGGGTTGATGCGGGCGAAGTAGTGGGTGCCCGTCACGTCGGGCGAGAAGCCGGTCTGGTCCTGCGTGGTGATGCGCGCGAAGTTCAGGCGCGCGCCGGCCGTCAGCGACAGCTGGTCGGTCACGTCGAGGGTGTCGAGGGCGTAGAGGCCCATGTAGAGGTTCGAGCCGAACACTTGGCTCGGGGCGATGCCGAGCGCCGCCGCCGTGCGGATCGGTCCGACGCCGAGGCCCGGGATGTTGCCGTAGACCGGGTTGTTCGGGTCCGTCGTGACGGTGAGATCCGGATTGATCACCCCCAGCGTGCTGCCCGACTTGAAGCTGTAATAGGCCGCGTCGATGCTGCCGCCGACGATGAAGGTGTTGGGCCGGTCGAAGATCCGGTCGCGGTTCGTCGCCTGGAGCGTTCCGCCGTAGCTCGTCGCCTCGGTGCGCACCGTGTCGAGGGTGCCGTACGGGATGCCGGCCCGGAACGGGATGCGCTGGTTCTGCGGCCCCAGGATCAGGAACTGGTTTCGGAACGCCTGGGCCGACTGGCCGGGCGCGCGCTCGAAGCCGTCATCCTCGAAGCACAGGGAGCCGCGGAAGGACGATTGCGTGCTGCAATTCTCGAAGTTGCCGTCGTTCCCGTCGACCACGAACTGGCTGAAGCGGCGGACATAGGCCACGCCCGACATGTCCCAGGTCGGCGAGAGGTTGACCTTGCCGGTGACCTGGATCTGGCCGACCTCGGTGTCGATGGTCTGCGGCGAGGTGAAGATCGCGCGCTCGTTGAGGCGGGTGAAGTCGACCGGCGAGGCGGCGGCGGCACCGAAGAAGGTCTTGGCGCCCGAGGCGATGAGGTGGAACTCCGAATCGAGCGTGCGGTGGCCGATATCGGCGTAGACCCGGCCGATCTCGGAGGGCGACTCGAAGCGCCAGCCGCGGTCGCGCAGGCCCTCGCCCGCGAAGTAGAAGCTCCAGGGCCCGATCACCTCGCCGTACTGCAGGGTGCCGAGGATGCGGCCGTCGGAGCCGCCCATCACCGACACCTCCTTGCCCTGCCACGTGAAGCCGTTCTTCATCTCGATGTTGACCGCGCCGCCGAGCGCGTTGAGGCCGAAGATCGGGTTGCCGGTGACGATGTCGATGCGGTTGATGGCGACCTGCGGGATCAGGTCCCAGTTCACCACGTCGCCGAACGCCTCGTTGATGCGCGTGCCGTTCTGGTAGACGGCGAGCCCCTGGGGGGCGCCCTGGAGCGGCGAGGCGTCGAAGCCGCGGTAGGTCAGGGTCTGGCGGAAGCTGTTGCCCTGGCCGTCCGAGAGATTGACGCCCGGAACCGTGCGCTGGAGGGTGAAGGTCGGGTCGAGCGTCGCGCGGTCCTGCTCGAACTGGCGCGCCGTCACGGTCTCCACGGTGAAGGGAACCCGGCTCAGCGTCTGGGTGCCTCCCGTCGGCACCCGGACACCGCCCTCCGAGCGGCCGATGCCGCCCGCCCCGCCCACCGGCGTGACCGGCACGACGTCGATGGCGTCGAGCGCGATCGTGGTGCCCTGCGCCGCGGCGCGGTCCGCCAGGCTCGTGAGCGCGCACGGCACCAGGATCGTCGTGAGCAGCAGACCACGGCGCAACGCAGACATCGAACCCCCTCCAGACCCCGGAGTACTTCTCGTATTTCGGCGCCGGAGCGCCGTTCCGTCGGAATTAGCCAGTTTCACGCTTCTGCCGCAATCCCGCCATCAGACGGGTTGCACGACAAAGCCATGATAAGGCATGCTGCAGCCAAGGCCGTTACGTGCAGTGATCTTTCTGCCACAGCCTCGATCACCATTCCGAAGCCGCTTTGGGATAATATGGCAATTCGAATTGCTTTGTTTTCCCGGTGAACGATTGCAGCTAATCGGGGTCGCTCCGCAGGGCAGAGTCGGTTCCCGAGGGAGGCCGAGCGGCGGCCGATGCGTCCCGGCCCGCCCGCTTCGCGGCATGCGGACGAGCCCCGTCCCAAGGTACGGCCGGCATCGGCGCCTGTCTGTGGCGGCTGGTCGATGATGGAGCGCCGCGCGGAGGTCTCGTTCGGTCTCCCAAGGAGAATCGATGCGGCGTATGCAGCCGCGATCACTCGCGCTGATTCTCAAATCCCACGCATCGTGCCGAATATTGCAGTGCGGAAGGGCGGCGATGTCGATTGCATGATCGATGCAAATATCGGTGCCTTGGCCGGGCGACCGGTTTCTCTCTGATCTCGCGGCTAGGCAATCGTGGCGAAGATCGGTGCGGAGTGAAGGGCGCAAGGCGTCGGCGAGAGCGGTCGGATAACGCTGCGTTAAGGCGCCGGACGCATCCTGACGGGCCTTCGACCGACGAGTCCGCCATGCGCCTTCCCCGTCTCCGCCTCGGATTGCGGATGCAGATCGCCACCCTGGGGATGGGCGGGGTGCTGCTCCTCGGGCTGATCTACACGGGCGGCGCGCGCACGCAGGCGCATTTCCAGGCGATCGCCGATGCGGGCGCGCGCCTGCACGCGGCGATCACCGCCGTCGACCGCGACCTCGTCGCGGCCCGGCAGATCGAGACCGACTTCCTCCTGCGGCGGCAGGAGGCGCTGATCGGCCAGCGCGAGGCGCTGATCGCCCGGGCCGGCGAGCGCCTCGGCGAGATCGAGCGCGCCCTCGCGGAGGTGCCGGCCGAGGATCCGCTGCGCCGGATCGACGCCGTCCGGCCCGGCCTCAACCTCTACGCGACCCGGTTCCAGAACGTCGCGGCCGCGCAGCGGACGCTCGGGATCGACCCGAACCAGGGCCTGCAGGGCCGGCTGCGCGAGGCCGTGCACCAAGTCGAGAAACGCCTCGCCGCGGTCGACCAGCCGCGCCTGTCCGTGCTGATGCTGATGATGCGCCGGCACGAGAAGGACTTCATGCTGCGGGGCGAGGAGAAATATGCCGACGAGCTGCGCGACCGGGCCGCCGCGTTCGGGCCGGCGCTGGCGGCCTCGCCGCTCCCCGATTCGGTCAAGGCCGAGCTGGCCGACCTGCTCCGGACCTACGAGCAGACCTTCCTCGGCTACACGGTGGGCGCCGACACCCTGAAGGAGGAGGCCGCCGACCTCGCGGGCATCTACGCACGTCTCCAGGCCCTGATCGCGGAGATCCATCAGGCGGTCTCGGCCGTCTACGAGCGCGGCCAGAGCGAGATCGCGCTCTCGCGCGCGGCGACGACGGAACGCATGTGGTGGGCGATCGGGCTCACCATGCTCTGCGCGGGCCTGCTCTCGCTCTGGGTCAGGCAGCGCATCTCCTCGCCGCTCACGCTGATGGCGCAGGCGATGGAGCGGATCGCCGGTGGCGACCTCGGCGCGAGCGTGCCGCGCCTGCGGCGGCGCGACGAGCTCGGCGCCATCGCGGCGGCCCTCGGGGTGTTCCACGCCAAGATGCTGGAGAACCGCGACCTCGTCGCCGAGCAACTCGCCACCCGGTTGCGCAGCGAGGCGGAGCGGCACGGCGCCGTGCTGGCGCTGGCCGACCGGCTCGACGCCGAACTGGGGGGCGCGGCCGCCGACCTGTCGGCGGTCGCCGCCCGGATGGAGGAGGGGGCTGCGACCGTCGCCGGGGCCATCGGGCAGACCCGCGAGCGGGTCGTCGCGGTCGCGGCAGCCTCTGGTCAGACTTCCGCGAATGTCCGGACGGTGTCGGAGGCGGCCGACAGCCTGACCGCCTCGATCGGGACCATCGCCGCCGAGGTCGACCGCGCGATCGGGACCACCCGCCGCGCCGCGGGCGAGGCCGAGCGCACCCGCGCGACGATCCACGACCTGTCGGACTCGGTCCACCACATCGGCGCGGTGGTCGGCCTGATCGCGACCGTGGCGGACCAGACCAACCTGCTCGCGCTCAACGCGACCATCGAGGCGGCCCGGGCCGGCGAGGCAGGCCGCGGCTTCGCCGTGGTGGCGACCGAGGTGAAGGAGCTGGCCGGACAGACCGCGCGGGCGACCGAGGACATCCGGGCGCGGATCGCGGGCATCCGGAGCGCGACGGCGCAGGCCGTGGAGGCGGTGTCGGGCATCGCCGGCACGGTCGAGGAGATGGGGGTGCTCACCGCGGCGATCGCCGCGACGATGCAGCAGCAGCAGGCCGTGACGCGCGAGATCGCCGGTCACGTCACGGAGGCGGCGCAGGGCGCGCAGGTCGTCACCGCCGTCATCGCGGGCGTGGGCGACGATGCCGACCACGCGGCCGGTGTGGCCGGCGGCCTGTCGCGCGCCGCCGAGGACGTGGCCGACCAGTCCCGGCGGCTGACGGGTACGATCGCCCGCTTCCTCGCCCAGGTGCGGGCGGCCTGAGCGGGCGGCCCGCGCCGCCATGTTCTCCCGACGGACCCGGGTCGGGGCCGTCGCATACGGTTCACGCCTGATCCGTTCGAGTCGAAGAGAAAGCGATTCTCCCCTCTCCCGAGTGGGCTTGCGGATGCAGACATCGCCGAATGAGGCGCAGGGCACCCGGCCTCACTCGCCGATGCCGAACAGCCGCTCCAGGAAGTTGCGGTCCTCGCGGCTCGGGCCGCCGCGGCCCTGCTGGGACACCGGCCGGGGCGGGGCGGGCGCCGGGGCTTCGGCGAGCAGCCCCCCGATCAGGCCGCCGATGCCGCCGTCGGACCCCGCCGCCGCGATCGCGTTGCCGCCCCGCCGCCAGCGTCCCGCGCCGGGCAGCGCCGCGACCTTGTCGGCGCGCAGGGCCGTCGTCATGAAGCGGTTCCAGATCTCCACCGGCAGGTTGCCGCCCGAGACGCGCTTGGTTGATTCGCCGTCGTCGTTGCCGAGCCACACGCCGGTCACCAGCGTGCTGGAGTAGCCCACCACCCAGGCATCGCGAAAATCCTGGCTGGTGCCGGTCTTGCCGGCGAGGTCGTAGCCCGGGATGTCGCCCTTCTTGGCGGTGCCGCTGACGAAGACCTCGTGCAGCATCGCGTTCATCATGCCGACCGCCGCGGGATCGACCACCCGCCCGAGGCCGGCGGGGCTGCGCTTGTAGACGACCTTGCCGCCCACCGTCTTCACGCTGGCGATCACGTACGGGATCACCCCGGTGCCGCCGTTGGCGAACACCGCGTAGGCGCCGACGAGTTCGAGCGGCGTCACCTCCGAGGTGCCGAGCGAGATCGAGGCATTGGCCTGGAGCGGCGAGGTGATGCCGAGGCGCTGCGCGGTCTGCACCACGGCCTTCGGCCCGACCTCCAGCCCGAGCTTCACCGCCACCGTGTTGAGCGAGTGGGCGAGCGCGTCGCGCAGCGTCACCGATCCCGCGTAGCTGCGGGTGTAGTTCTCCGGGCTCCAGCCCTTCACGGTCACGGGGCTGTCCTCGCGCACGGTGTCGGGGGTGAGGCCGCGCTCGATCGCCGCGAGGTAGACGAAGGGCTTGAAGGCCGAGCCGGGCTGGCGCTTGGCGGTGGTGGCGCGGTTGAACTGGCTCTGTGCGTAGTCGCGGCCGCCCACGAGCGCGCGGATCGCCCCGTCGGGGCGCATCGCCACGACCGCGCCCTGGCCGACGTTGAAGCGCGCGCCCTTCTGGGTGAGTTCGTCCACCAGCGCCTTCTCGGCGGCGGCCTGGAGCACCGGATCGACGGTGGTCGAGACCGTCACGTCGGACTCGATGGTGCCGACGTAGTCGTCGAGCACGTCCATCACGAGGTCGGCGACGTAGTTGGCCGAGCCGCCGCCCGGGGCGCGGTTGGGCTTGGCCGGCCTGTCGAGCGCGGCCTTGACCTCGGCGGGCTTGGCGAAGCCGAGATCCTGCATGGCGGCGAGCACCTGGGCGGCCCGGGCCTGCGCGGCGGGAAGGTTGCGGTTGGGCGCGAGGCGCGAGGGCGCCTGCACGAGGCCCCCCAGCATGGCGGCCTCCGCGAGCGTCACGTCCTTGGCGGGCTTGGCGAAGTAGCGCTGCGCCGCCGCCTCGACCCCGTAGGCGCCCGCGCCGAAATAGACCCGGTTGAGGTAGAGTTCGAGGATCTCGTCCTTGGAGTAGCGGTGCTCCAGCCACAGCGCCAGGATCGCCTCCTGGATCTTGCGCGAGGCGGTGCGCTCCTGGGTGAGGAAGAGGTTCTTGGCGAGCTGCTGCGTCAGGGTCGAGCCGCCCTGAGCGACGCCCCGCGAGGTCAGGTTGCGAAACAGCGCCCGGGCGATGCCGATCGGGTCGATGCCGAGATGGCCGTAGAAGCGACGGTCCTCGATCGCCACGAAGGCCCGCGGCAGGTGGGGCGGGAGTTCCCGGATCGCCACCGTGCGCCCGCCGGTCTCGCCCCGGTTGGCCAGCAGCGAGCCGTCGCTCGCCAGGATGGCGATGTTCGGGGGCCGCTTGGGCACGGCGAGCTGGTCGATCGGCGGCAGCTGCGAGGCGTGGTAGGCGACGAGGCCCGCGAGCGCGACCACGCCCCAGACCCCGAGGATCACGAGGCCGTAGGCGACGCGCCCGAGGAACGAGCGCCTGCGCCGCGGAGCGGGGGCCGGCGCGCGCGGGCGTTGTCCCCCCGTCGCCTTGCCCCCCGTCGTCTTCGATCGTGCCACGCTCGCCCCCGCCCGGTCTCCGCGCGTCAGGCGCAGATCGAGCGCGGCCGGATCCGGGCGCCCCTCCGGCGCGTCGAATCTTGGCTCGACCCGACCGTCGCGTCCCTTCGCCATCTCGTGCACCCTCGTGATCCCGGGTGAACCGGCCCGCGTCGCGAGAGGAGCCTGGAGAGCCCCGCCCGCAGCGGCGATGTCGGTTCGAGCGGGTCCTTGGAGAGACGTTAAATGAGGCGGGTTTAAGGGCCGTTAACCGAAAAATTAGCGATGTTCCATAAAACCTTAGCGCCGCGATCGGGTGTCGCGGTGAAAGCCCCGGAGCGATCCGTGCAGAGACCCGAGATCATCCCCTACCTGTTCTACCGCGACGTGCCCGCCGCCCTCGACTGGCTCTCGCGCGCCTTCGGGTTCCGCGAGGACCTGCGCGTGCCGACGGCCTCCGGGATCCATGCCGAAATGTCGCTCGACGGCGCCCGGATCATGATGGGGCAGGTGGGCGAGGACCCGCGGCTTCGCCCGCCGGGCGCGGCCGGCCCCGCGAGCCAGGGCGTCTTCATCTACCTCACCGGCATCGACGCGCATCACGCGCGGGCGCAGGCCGCCGGGGCCGAGATCGTCTCGCCCCTGACAGACCTGCCCTACGGCCGCAGCTACACCGCGCACGACCCCGAGGGGCATCCCTGGTACTTCACGCAGGCCCCGGCCTGATCACGCAGGCCCCGGCCTGACCGCCCCTGCGACGCTCGCGCCCAGGAACAGCCCCGATCACCCCACGTTGCGCCCTGGCTATGATCAGGGAAAGGGGACCGATGCTGCGTCTGCTCGTGGCGGACGGGAACGACCGCGCGGGCCGGGCGCGCCACGTCCGCGTGTGCGGCAAGACCTCCGCTGAGACCTACGCGGGCGTGCTGCGGGCGCTCGCCCCCGACGCGGCCTGCGACCTCCTGGCGCCCGCTGACGGCGATGCGGCGCTGCCCGCGGGGCTCGCGGCCTATGACGGCCTCGTCTTCACCGGCTCCTCCCTGCGGGTGGCCGAGGGCGGCCCCGCGGTGGCCCGGCAGGTGGCGCTGATGCGCGCCGCCCTCACGGAAGGCGTGCCGGTCTTCGGCTCCTGCTGGGGCGTGCAGGTCGCCGCCGTGCTGGCGGGCGGCGCGGCGGGGGCGAACCCGCGCGGGCCGGAATACGGATTCGCCCGCAACATCGCGCCGACCGGGCCGGGCCGGGCGCACCCGCTGCTCGCGGGGCGCCCGCCGGCCTACGACGCCCCCGCGATCCACAGCGACGCGGTGATCGCGGCCCCGCCCGGCAGCACCGTGCTGGCTGCCAACGGCCGCCTCGACGTGCAGGCCATCGCGCTCGATTACGAGGCGGGCACCTTCTGGGGCACGCAGTACCACCCCGAACTCGACCTCGACGAGGTCGCCGCGATGCTGCGGCTGAGCGCGGGCGAGATCGTCGCGGCCGGATTCTGCGGCGACGCGGCGGGGGTGACCGCCCACGCGCAGGCGCTGCGCGACCTCCACGCGGATCCCGACGGCCGCGCCGATCTCGCGTGGCGATTCGGTCTCGGCCCGGAGGTGCTGGAGGCGGGGCTGCGCCGCAGGGAGATCCGCAGCTTCCTCGACGCGCTGGTGCGGCCCACCCGGGCGCGGCGGCGTTAGGACTCTGCCGAGGCCGGCGCGCTATAAGGGCGGTCCGTTCAGTCGCCGGACCGTCGCGTGCGCTACCCGCCCCACCTTCTCGACGAAATCCGGACCCGGCTGCCGCTCTCGGACCTGGTCGGGCGCAAGGTGCGCCTGAAGAAGGCCGGACGCGAGTGGCGGGGCCTCTCGCCCTTCAACGCCGAGAAGACCCCGTCGTTCTACGTGAACGACCAGAAGCAGTTCTACCACTGCTTCTCGTCGGGCAAGCACGGCGACCACTTCCGGTTCCTGCAGGAGACCGAGGGCCTGAGCTTCCCGGAGGCGGTGGAGCGGCTGGCGGGCGAGGCCGGCGTGCCGCTGCCCGCGCCCAGCCGCGAGAGCCGCGACACCGAGGAGCGGCGGCGCGGCGCCCTGGAGGTGATGGATCTCGCCGCCGCCTACTTCGCCGAGCAGCTCCAGGGCCGCGCCGGCGCCCGGGCCCGCGACTACCTCGCGCGGCGCGCCCTCGACGGCGCCGTGGTGCGGGATTTCGGGCTCGGCTACGCGCCGCCCGAGCGCTACGCCCTGCGCGACCACCTCGCCGCGCGCGGGGTCGCCGCCGAGACCATGGTGGAGCTCGGCCTGCTCGTCGGCGGCGAGGACATCGCGGTCCCGTACGACCGTTTTCGCGATCGGGTGATCTTCCCGATCCGCGACCTGCGCGGCCGGGTGATCGCCTTCGGGGGCCGGGGGCTCGCTCCGGATGCCAAGCCCAAATACCTCAACTCCCCGGAGACGCCGCTCTTCCACAAGGGATCGGTGCTCTACAACCACCACGTCGCGCGCCGGGCCGCGCACGATGCGGGCCGGGTGATCGCCGTCGAGGGCTACGTCGACGTGATCGCCATGACGCTGGCCGGCCATCCCGAGGCGGTGGCGCCGCTCGGCACGGCGCTGACCGAGGAGCAGCTCGCGCTCCTCTGGCGCATGGCCGACGAGCCGATCCTCTGCTTCGACGGCGACGGGGCGGGGCGGCGGGCGGCCTACCGCGCCCTCGACGTGGCGCTCCCCGGCCTCGCGCCCGGCAAGTCCCTGCGCTTCGCCCTGCTGCCGGAGGGCCAGGACCCCGACGACCTGCTGCGCTCGGGCGGCCCGGGCGCGATCGACCGGGTGCTCGGCGGTGCCCGGCCCCTGGTGGACGTGCTGTGGTCGCGCGAGAGCGAGATGAGCCCCGTCGACACGCCTGAGCGCCGCGCCGGCCTCGCGCAGCGCCTGCGGGAGATGGTGGGGCAGATCCGCGACGAGACCCTGCGGCGCTTCTACCGCGACGAGATCGAGGCGCGGCTGCGCACGCTGGGCCCCGGAGCCGCGCCGCGGGCGCGCCGCGAGGCGGGCGGTTTCGTGGCCCGGTCCCGCGGGGCGCCGGAGCGCGCCGCTTCGCCCCGCCTCACTGCCCGGGCGAGCCCGCTGCTCGCGCGCTCCTCGCTCTTCTCCGGCGGCTCCTCGTCGCGCGAGGCGCTGATCATCGCGGTGCTGCTCGTCCATCCGGGCCTGCTCTCGGGCGCGGCCGCCGACCTCGCCGAGGATCTGGCCAATCTCGACCTGACGAGCCCCGACGCCAAGGCGCTGCGCGACGTGCTGATCGACCATGCGGCGGAGGGCGAGGCCGACGCGGCCCTGCTCGACGGGCGCCTCGCCCGCGCCGGGCTCCCTCCCGCGGCCGGGCGAATCGCCGCGCTGGTGCGGCCGGGGGACCGCTGGGCGCTCGATCCGCACGCCGATCCGCTGCGGCTCGAAGACGCGCTCCGGCAGGCCGTGATCTTGCACCGCAACGCCGGATCTCTACATAGCGAACTCCGGGCGGCCGAGCGGGCCCTTGCCGAGGATCACACCGAGGCCAATTTCGCATGGCTGTGCGATGTGAAGGATCGGCTCGCACTGGTGACCGCCGCCGAGGCGGAGACGGACGTGCCGGACGGGGGCTCCGATCCGCACTGACGCGCGAGGCGTGACTTCGGGGCCCGGGGCGGGATAGTTAAGAATAAGTCAAGCGTAGCGCTTGCAGATTGCGACGGAGATTCGAGGGCGGCAGGGCCGGTGGCTCCGCTGCCCGTCTGTACATCGCGGTGCCGACGAGGCGGGGGGCTCCCCCGTTCCGGGCGGGCCGGCACCGGAACCATAGGCTGATCATGGCGACGAAGGCAACGGAACGAGAAGAGACCGAAGCGGCTCCCGAGCAGCAGACCGATGGACCGCTCCTCGACCTGACGGATGCCTCCGTCAAACGGATGATCAAGCTCGCCAAGAAGCGCGGCTACGTCACCTACGACGAGCTCAACGAGGTTCTGCCTCAGGAGGAGTTCACCTCCGAGCAGATCGAGGACGTGCTCGGGCAGCTCTCCGAACTCGGCGTGAACGTGGTCGAGGCCGAGGAGGCCGACGAGAACCAGGCCGAGGGCGGCGAGGCGACCGAGGACGAGGAGCCCGCCGAGGGCACCGAGGTCGCCGAGGTCGCGCAGACCCGGCCCGCGGTGCTGCGCACCGAGACCACCAAGGAGCCGACCGACCGCACGGACGACCCCGTGCGGATGTACCTGCGCGAGATGGGCTCGGTGGAGCTGCTCTCGCGCGAGGGCGAGATCGCCATCGCCAAGCGCATCGAGGCCGGGCGCGAGGCGATGATCGCGGGCCTGTGCGAGAGCCCGCTGACCTTCCAGGCCATCATCATCTGGCGCGACGAACTCGTCGACGGCCGGGTGCTGCTGCGCGACATCATCGACCTCGAAGCGACCTATGCCGGCCCGGACGGGCGCGGCGGACCCGCAGAGGGCGAGGCCGAGGCGGAGCCCGAGGGCGACGCGCCCGACGGCGACGTGCCGGCCCCCGAGCCCGACGGCGACGAGGACGACCTCGAGAACAACGTCTCGCTCTCGGCGATGGAAGCCGAGCTGAAGCCGCGCGTGCTCGAAACCTTCGACGCCATCGCCGACAATTACCGCAAGCTGCGCAAGGTCCAGGCCGACCAGGCCGAGACCCGCCTGCAGGGCGGCGACGCGAGCGAGAAGCAGGGCCGCCAGTACGCGGAGCTGAAGAACCGCATCGTCATCGACGTGAAGTCGCTGTCGCTCAACGCCAACCGCATCGAGGCGCTGGTCGAGCAGCTCTACGACATCAACAAGCGCCTGATCTCGCAGGAGGGCCGCCTGATGCGGCTCGCCGAGAGCCACGGCGTGTCACGCGACGAGTTCCTGCGCCACTACCAGGGCTACGAACTCGACCCGCACTGGGTCGAGCGCGTGGGCAGGCTCGGCGGCAAGGGCTGGAAGAACTTCACCGACCGCGGCGCCGACGGCATCCAGACCCTGCGCGAGCAGATCACCTCGCTCGCCTCCGAGACCGGCCTGGAGATCCAAGAGTACCGGAAGATCGTCCACATGGTCCAGAAGGGCGAGCGCGAAGCCCGCCAGGCCAAGAAGGAGATGATCGAGGCGAACCTCCGGCTCGTGATCTCGATCGCCAAGAAGTACACCAACCGCGGCCTGCAGTTCCTGGACCTGATCCAGGAGGGCAACATCGGCCTGATGAAGGCGGTGGACAAGTTCGAGTACCGGCGCGGCTACAAGTTCTCGACCTACGCCACGTGGTGGATCCGGCAGGCGATCACCCGCTCGATCGCCGACCAGGCCCGCACGATCCGCATCCCCGTGCACATGATCGAGACGATCAACAAGATCGTCCGCACCTCGCGTCAGATGCTGCACGAGATCGGCCGCGAGCCGACCCCGGAGGAGCTGGCCGAGAAGCTGGCCATGCCGCTGGAGAAGGTCCGAAAAGTCCTCAAGATCGCCAAGGAGCCGATCTCCCTCGAAACCCCGATCGGCGACGAGGAGGATTCCCACCTCGGCGACTTCATCGAGGACAAGAACGTCGTCCTGCCGATCGACGCGGCGATCCAGTCGAACCTGCGCGAGACCACCACCCGGGTGCTCGCCTCGCTCACGCCCCGCGAGGAGCGCGTGCTGCGCATGCGCTTCGGCATCGGCATGAACACCGACCACACCCTCGAAGAGGTCGGCCAGCAGTTCAGCGTCACCCGCGAGCGCATCCGCCAGATCGAGGCGAAGGCGCTGCGCAAGCTCAAGCACCCGAGCCGGTCGCGGAAGCTGCGGAGCTTCCTCGACAATTGAGGGCGGGCACCGGAGCGGCTGCCGGGGGGCGGGCGACGTGGCGATCGAGCACCACCTCGATCTCGATACGTCGCTCCCGGGCGAGGCCATCCGGTCGCTGCTGCTCTGGACCGGGCGCTACGTGGATGGAGGCGACTGGCACGACATCCGCCACGTTCTGAGCGGCAGCACGGTAGTGTCGATCCGCGGGAAGGCTCCGGGCGAGACGGGTTTCGGCGCGATGTTCGGCTGCCGGGCGACCTGCAGTCTCACCTTTCGGAGCCGTCGTGCGCCGGGCGGGGGCTGGACCTTCGAGCTCAGCACGGTGGCGGCCAGTGTCGCATTGCTGTCCGCGGTGCACGGGGACGCGCTCCTGACCCTCAACCCCGACCTGCCGGGGCTGCTCCGGCGCGGGGGCCGCACCGTGATCTCCCCCGATCTCGGCTCGCGCGGTCACCCGTGGTCTGTCGAACTGCCGGCGCGCCTGGCCGCGGCCGGGATCGCCGCCGAAACCGCCCCCATCCTGCCGGTCGCCCGGACGTAGTGCGATGGATGCGCGGTTCCCATGGGACGAACGCCTGTCCCACGTCCTGTACCTCGACCAATTCGCCGAGAGCGCCCCGGAGATCGCGGCGCCCCTGGCGGCGCTCGGCCCCCGCGTGGCGCAGGGGCGGACGGAGGTGACGGTCGAAACCGCGCTTCTGCGCATCGGCATCCGGCGGATCCACGCACGTGATCCGCTGGTCTGTCCCTGGGAAACCGAGATCGCGCCGAACTGGCGCGTCGCCTTCGCCCTCGGCGCGACGCCCGATCCAAGCCGGCCGACGGAGTGCTGGTCGCCCGCCAGCATCGAGGTCGTGTCAGGGGTCGTGGCCCTGCTGACCGCCTTTCCGGCGGCCGATGCCTTCCTGGTCGTGCATCACGACATTCCCGCGCTGATGCGGCGGCACGGCCGGCTCGTCCTGGCGCAGGCCCTCGCCTACGGCGGCGGCCTCTGGGATCCCGACGCGCATCCCTACCGCGCCATGGTGCGCCTGGACCACGCCGTGGAGTCGCTCGGGCCGTGGTGAGGGCGCGCTCCGGTGTCGCCGCGCCGGACGGCGCGAGCGGCCGATCCGTGCGGGGCGTCGAAGCCTTGCCTTGGCCGTAGCGCCCACCCATCTCCGGCTCATGCCCCGCGCCGCCCCCCCAGCTCCCGCCCAACACCCCACGGCCGCGGCGGACGGCTCGGAGGCCGGTGCCATTCCGATCGGCCTGTTTCGGGCCTGCGTCGCCCTGCGGGACTGGCTGCTCAGCGAGGGCGCGCGCATGCCAGAATCCGGCGATCTCCTGGCCGGGCTGGCCCAGCGCCTGAACGATCTCGGCATCCCGGTCGACCGGGCCACCACGGCGATCGACGCCCTGCATTCGGAATATACCGGCGTCGGCCGGTTCTGGACCCGGGAAGGCGGGGTCACCCTGCGGCTCTTCCCGCACGGGGAGGCCTCCGACCGGGCGCTCGCCGAGAGCCCCTTCGCGGTCGTCTACGCCACCGGCGAGTGGCTGCTCCTCGACCTCGACAAGACGCCCGACGACCGCTTCGGCATCGTCGCGGAGCTGAAGGCCGCCGGCTATCGCCACCACCTCACCATCCCGATCTTCTTCACCAACGGCACCAACAACGGCGTCACCTTCGCGACCCGTTCGCCCGCGGGTTTCTCGGCCGAGTCGATCGCCGTCCTGCGCTTCATCGTGCCGACGCTCTCGGCGGTGATGGAGATGCGCGGCCTCAACACCCGCCTCGATCAGGTGCTGCGCATCTACGTCGGCGACGGGCCGCACCACGCGATCCTGTCGGGCTCGATCCGGCGGGGGCAGGTGGAGCGCATCCGCTCGGCGATCCTGTTCGCCGACATGCGCAGCTACACCCACCTCACGCAGGCCCTGACGCCCGAGGCGTCGGTCGACTTGCTGAACACCTATTTCGACTGCCTCGTGCCGCCGATCGAGAGCGAGGGCGGCGAGGTGCTGAAATACATGGGCGACGGCCTGCTCGCGATCTTCCGCGAGACCGGCGACGGCCTCGGCGGCGCGGCCCAGAGCGCGCTCACCGCCGCCCAGACCGCGCTGCGGCGCCTGGACGAGGCCAACGCCGCCGCGCGCTTCCCCACCCGCATCAGCGCCGGCATCGCCCTCCATCACGGCGAGGCGGCCTACGGCAATGTCGGCTCGGGCGCGCGGCTCGACTTCACGGTGATCGGCCGCGACGTGAACCTCGCCAGCCGCCTCGCCAAGCTCAACAAGCTGCTGGCCGAACCGCTCCTGATGTCGAAGCCCTTCGTGGATTTTCTCTGGGGGGACCCGGAGCCGCTGGGCAGCCATCCCCTCGATGGCATCCCGGAAGAGATCGCGATCTACCGCCCGGCCCGGTCCGGCCATTGACGGCGGGCCGGGGCTCGCCCACATTCCGTCCGTTCCAGGGAGATCCCCGGCAAGGGGCTGAGACACCGCTGGAGCCGCCTTCGGGCTGCTCGGCGCGGAAATCCTTCGAACCTGATCCGGCTCATACCGGCGTAGGGATTGGACGGGGTCCGCAGACCCAGCGCTTCAGCGAAGAACGGGCGCAGCGTTCACTCTCTACGGGCCACCGTGGAGACCTTGGTTGCGTTCCTCCCCTGCATCCCCGATCGGCCGGCGCCGCGGCGAGGAGGCCGCCCCGGCGAACGACCGCCTGCCCGAACGCGCCGACGTCGCGGTGGTCGGGGCCGGGCTGATCGGCCTCTCGGTCGCGTGGCGCCTCGCGGCGGCCGGCCTGTCGGTCGCCGTGCTGGAGCGGGGCCGGGCGGGCGACGGCGCGAGCCTGGCCGCCACCGGCATGCTGGCCGCGGCGGCCGAGCACGAGCCGGGCGGCGATGCGCTGCTGCCCCTGGCGCTGGAGAGCCAGCGCCTCTGGGCCGGCTTCCGCGACGCGCTCGAAGCGGCCTCCGGCCAGACCATCGATTACCGGCGCGAGGGCACCCTGGTGATCGCGCTCGGCCGCGACGAGGTCGAGCGCCTGCGCTTCCGCCACGAGCTGCAGCGCCGGGCTGGGCTCGCGGCCGAGTGGCTGTCCGGCCCGCAGGTGCGTGCCCGCGAGCCGGGCCTGCGCCCCACCGTCACGGCCGGCCTCTTCTGCCCCGACGACCATCAGGTCGATCCCGCCCGCGTCATGACGGCGCTCCGGCGCGCGCTGCGCGCCGCCGGCGGGCGCCTCGTGGAAGAGTGCCCGGTCGAGGCGCTGGAGCGCGCGGGCGGGCGCGTCGTCGGCCTGCGCACCGCGGCGGGCCTGCTGCGGGCCGGCACCGTGGTGCTCGCCTCCGGCGCCTGGGCCGGTGAGGGAAGTCTGCTGCCCGACCTCGCCCTGCCGGTGCGGCCCCTCAAGGGCCAGTCGCTGGCCCTGCGGATGACGCCGCGCAGCGGGCGGCTCGACCACGTGGTCTGGACCGAGCAGATCCACATGGCGCCGAAGGGCGACGGCCACCTCATCGTCGGCGCGACCGTCGAGGAATGCGGCTTCGATCCGACGCTCACGGCCGGCGGCCTGTTCGCCCTGCTGGAGGGCGCGCGCCGCGCCTGTCCGGGCATCGAGGAGATGCCGGTCGAGGGGGTCTGGACCGGCTTCCGCCCGACCTCCGACGACGACGCGCCGCTCCTCGGCGAGGCGCTGCCGGGCCTCGTCCTGGCGGTGGGCCACCACCGCAACGGCTACCTGCTGGCACCCGTGACCGCCGGCTCCATCGCCGACCTGATCCTGCGCGGCGCGCTGCCGCCGGTGGCCGCTCCCTTCGGGCCGGAGCGGTTCCGCGCCGCCGACCGCCTGCGGGGTCACTCATGAGGCTGACCGTCAACGGCGAGCCCCGCGACTGCGAGGCCGAGACCCTCGACGCCCTCTGGCGCCAGGAGACGGCCGACCTCGACCTGCCCGGTCCTCAGGGCTTCGCCATCGCGCTCAACGGCGCCGTGGTGCGGCGGGGCGACTGGGCGCAGACCCGGCTCGCCGAAGGCGACCGGGTCGAGATCGTGCGGGCGATGCAGGGCGGGTGAGGCCCCCGCTCTCAGGCCCGACCGCGCGCACCGCGCGCCTGTTTTCGGAGTTGCGACAATGACCGACACCGTCACCCCCATCGCCCGCGAGACCGACGACGCCCTGGTGATCGCCGGCACGCGGCTGCGCTCCCGCCTGCTCATCGGCACCGCCGGCTACCCCACCCAGGCCATCATGGCCGAGGCGGTGCGGGCGAGCGGCGCCGAGGTGGCGACGGTGTCGATCCGGCGCGTGTCGCTGAAGGGCCACGGCTCCGACACGGTCTCGATGCTCGGGGGCTTCCGCTTCCTGCCCAACACCGCCGGCTGCGAGACCGCCCGCGACGCCGTGACGACCGCCGAACTCGCCCGCGAGGCGCTCGGCACCAACTGGATCAAGGTCGAAGTCATCGGCGACCGGGAAACGCTGTATCCGGACGTGGCCGAGACGATCGAGGCGACGCGCCAGCTGGTCGATGCGGGCTTCGTCGTCCTGCCCTACTGCAACGACGATCCGGTGGTGTGCAGCCGGCTCGCCGACCTCGGCGCGGCGGCCGTGATGCCGATGGGATCGCTGATCGGCTCCGGCATGGGCGTGGCGAACCCCGCCAACCTCGAACTGATCTGCCGCCGCTCCCCGGTGCCGGTGATCGTCGATGCCGGCATCGGCACCGCCTCCGACGCGGTGATCGCGATGGAGCTCGGGGCGGCGGCGGTGCTGCTCAACACCGCGGTGGCCAAGGCCGACGACCCGGTGCGGATGGCCCGCGCCATGCGCCACGCCGTCGAGGCCGGGCGCCTCGCCCATGGGGCCGGGCGCATCCCGCGGCGCGCCCGGGCCGAGCCGTCGAGCCCGCAACTCGGCCTCGTCGGGTCGTGATGCCTGCATCATGAATCCTGCATCATGACTCTCGGCGCATGAACCCGCTGCCCTCGCGGCTCCTCGTCGTCACGGACCGGCACGGGGCGGCGGTGCCGCTCGCCCGGCGCGTCGGCGCCGCGCTCGCGGGCGGCGCCCGCTGGGTCTGGCTGCGCGACCGCGACCTGCCCGAGGAGGAGCGCGCCGTCCTGGCGGCGGACCTGATCGGGCCGATCCGGGCGGCCGGCGGCCGGCTGACCATCGGGCGCGACGTCGCGCTCGCCGCGCGGGTCGGCGCGGACGGGGCGCATCTCGGCGAGGCCGCAGCCGTGGCCTCAGCACGGACGCGGCTCGGCGCGGGTGCGCTGATCGGCGTCTCGGCCCATTCCCTGCCGGACGTCGCGGCCGCGCGCGAGGCGGGTGCCGACTACGTCACCCTGAGCCCGATCTTCACGACCGCCAGCAAGCCGGGCTACGGCCCGGCGCTCGGCCTCGACGGAGTGCGCGCGGCGGTCCCTCTCGGCGTGCCGGTGATGGCGCTCGGCGGCATCGAGCCCGGAACGGCCCGCGCCTGCCTGGAGGCCGGGGCCGCCGGTGTCGCCGTCATGGGAGGCCTCATGCGGGCGGCGAGCCCGGACGAAGCGGCGCGCGACCTGCTCGACGCGCTGGATTTGGAACGGGACGCCCGGGCGCAGCCCGTCTCTCCGGGTTAGTGCAGTCGCAGAAGGCGAGAACCGATTCCGATACAGACGCTTGTGCCGAGCCGACGCGACGTCCCTCGCCGAGCGCGGGAACCCCTCTCGCGAGTGGGCCAGCGCATTTACACATCTCGAAGAATAAAAGTGTGACAATGACTTATACCAACGGCCCAGAATGCTGACGCATCGGGCAGTTGAATTATCTCGAATTTTCGACATCAAGCCAAGGGCTTGACGAAAATTCGAGAGCGGAACCAACGGTCATTGGAAATGACCGTTGGTATTAGCAGATCGGCCAATTTTCGGCGCCACAAGCTTGAGCGCAGCGAAGACCGCAATGAAATCAGCGGCCGACTCGCCAGGATCACGCTTCGAGCCGGGGTATCCGGGTGAGATGTCTGAATATGCTAGCCCGCACGGAAGAGGGATTCCTCGCGCTGCCAGCGCTTCATCGGGATCGGTCAGGACGAACGCCGCGTCACCGCCCGCTCACCCCGCCGCCCTGATCAGATCCGCCGCCTTCTCGGCGATCATGAACACTGCCGCCTGAGTGTTGCCCGAGACGATGTCCGGCATGATCGAGGCGTCGGCCACCCGCAGGCCCCGCACGCCCCGCACCCGCAGCTCCGGATCGGTGACCGCGAGAGGGTCCCGTCCCATCCGGCAGGTGCCGCAGATGTGGTAGATCGTCTGACCGTCGCGGCGGGCGAAGTCGAGCCAGTCGGCGTCGGTGCGGCAATCGGGGCCGGGGTTGAGTTCGTGCGCCCGGTAGGCGTCCATCGGCGCCTGCGCGACGATGTGCCGGGCGATCTTCATGCCCTCGATCATCGCGCGCCGGTCCTCCTCGGTGGCGAGGAAGTTCGGGCGGATCACCGGCGGCCGGAGCGGGTCGGGCGAGGCGGCGTGGATGCTGCCGCGCGATTGCGGGCGCAGCTGCGTCACGCCCACCGTCATGCCGGGCGCGACGTCGAGCTTGCGCTCGGCCGCGTTGGCGTAGCTCGCGTGCATGAAGAAGTACTGGACGTCCGGCCCCTCCAGGCCCGGCCGCGTGCGCACGAAGCCGTGGGCGAGACCGGTGCCGAGCGTCAGGATGCCCCGGCGCGTCGCCGCGTACTGCGCCACCGCGAGCGCGAGGCGGTAGCCGCGGGTCGCCTCGTTGAGCGTCACCGGCTGGCGCACCCGCCAGTTCATGCGGGTGCAGTAATGGTCGATGTAGTTCGCCCCCACCCCCGGCGACGCGTGGCGCACCGGCACGCCGATGCCCGACAGGATCGCCGGGTCGCCGATGCCGGAGAGTTCGAGGATCTGCGGCGTCTGGGCGGCGCCCGCGGCCAGGATCACCTCGGCGCGGGCCGCGAAATGCCGCTCCTCGCCGCCGATGCGGGCCACCACGCCGGTGGCGCGGTCCTCCGCGAAGGTGAGGCGCAGCACGTGCGCTTCGGTGCGCACCGCGAGGTTCGGGCGGCGCAGGGCCGGCGCCAGGTAGGCATCCGCCGCGGTGACGCGCCGGCCGCCGCGCTGGTTCACCTGATAATAGCCGAAGCCGTCCTGGCTGGCGGCGTTGTAGTCGGGATTGCGCGGGTAGCCCGCGGCCTCGGCCGCCGCGATGAAGGCCTCGGCGATGACGGGCCGCTCGGCCACCTCGACGATCGGGAGGGGACCGCCGCGGGCGCGCAGCGGGTCGGCCGGCCCGGTAAAATCCTCGATCCGGCGGAAGTACGGGAGGACGTCCTCGAAGCCCCAGCCGGTGCAGCCGGCCTGAGCCCATTGGTCGTAATCCTGCGGCTGCCCGCGGACGTAGATCATGCCGTTGATGAGCGTCGAGCCGCCGAGCCCCTTGCCCCGCGGCACCGCGATCACCCGACCCCCGGTCGCCTCCTCGGGCTCGGTCCAGAAGCGCCAGTTGTAGGCCGGGTTGGTGAGGAGCTTGCTGAAGCCGGCCGGAATCGTGATCCAGGGATGGCGCGCGCGGCCGCCCGCCTCCAGCATCAGCACCGAGCGGCTGCCCGAGGCGCTGAGCCGGTCGGCGAGCACGCAGCCCGCCGTGCCGCCGCCGACGATGATGAAGTCGAAGGTCTCCGTCACCGCGCGGCGTCCCCGTCCAGCGCCCCCATGTGCTGCGCCATCAGGACGATCTGGCATTCCAGCATCGGCCGCCCGCGCTGGATGCGGCAGCCCGCCTCCTCCGCCGCCCGCAGGAGCGGCGTCATCTCGGGTTCCATGATCGCCTCGGCCACGAAGGGACGCCCCGCGAGCAGGGCCGGATCGAGGGGGAGGGGGTCGTCGGAGCGCATGCCGAGCGAGGTGCCGTTGACGAGGAGGTGGTGCGCACCCCCACCCGGATCGGTGGCGAGCGAGAGGCCGGGATGGGCGGCGGCGAGGCGCGCGAGCAGCCCGTCCGTGCGGGCGGGGGTGCGGTTGACCACCGTGAGATGCGCGATGCCGGCGCCGGCCAGCGCGAAGGCGATGGCGCTCGCCGCCCCGCCCGCGCCCGCCAGGCACACCCGCTTGCCCGCCGGGTCCTCGCCCGAGGCGCGCAGGGCCGCCACGAAGCCGAGGCCGTCGAGCATGGTGCCGATCATCCGCCCGTCGGGGTCGCGGCGCACGCAATTGACCGCGCCGACGCCGCGCGCGTCGGGCGAGACCTCGTCGCAGAGATCGAGCATCGCGGTCTTGTGCGGCACGGTGGCGATGAAGCCGCCGAAGTTCCGCATCCGGCGCAGCCCCTCCACCGCCGCCGCGAGGCCGTCGGGCGCCACGTGGAACGGCACCAGCACGCCCGCGACGCCGGCCTGCGCGAAGAGCGCGTTCATCACCTGGGGCGTCTTCACGTGGTAGATCGGGTCGGCCAGGATCCCGTAGACGCGGGTGGTGCCGGTGATCTCGCGCATGCGCGGTCCTCAGGTCATGTAGAGGCCGCCCGCGACGTCCACGGTCTGGCCCGTGACGAAGCTCGCCTCGGCGGAGGTGAGGTAGAGGGCGAGGTCGGCCACCTCCTCGGGCTGGCCGAGGCGCTGCATCGGGGTGAGGCGGGCCTGCTCGGCGTTCACCGCCTCGCCCACGCCGCGCACCATCGGGGTCTCGATGCGGCCCGGCGCGATGGCGTTGACCCGGATGCCGAAGGGCCCGAGTTCCGCCGCGAGGTGCTTGGTGAGGCCGATCAGGGCGGCCTTGGAGGCCGCGTAGTGGCAGGCCACGATCGGCGAGTAGGTCTTGCCGGCCACCGACGACAGGTTGACGATCCAGCCGCGCCCCGCCTCGCGCATGGCGGGGCTGAGCGCCCGCACGGTGTGGAAGCAGCCCGAGAGGTTGACGGCGATCACCCGGCTCCACTCGGCCGGGTCCATCTCCCAGACCTTGTGGGCCACGCCGTCGTGCTTGGGCGAGATGCCGGCGTTGTTGATCACCGTGTCGAAGGGGCCGTCGAGGGCGAGCGCCGCCTCCGCGAGCCGCGTCTCGACCTCGGCGTAATCGGCGACGTCGAGCAGCAGCGCCAGCGCCCGCCCGCCCGCCGCCTCGATGGCCTGCACGGTCTCGGCGACGTCTTCGCGGTTCACGTCCGCCACGCCGACCTGCGCGCCGCGGGCGGCGAAGCCCGCCGCGATGGCCCGGCCGATGCCGCGCCCGGCCCCCGTCACCAGCACGCGCCGGCCCGCATGGCTCGGCCGTCCGGCGATGCTCGCCGGGTTCGTCTCGCGTTCGCTCATCTCAGATCCCCAGATAGGCCCGCCGGACGTGGTCGTTGTCGAGGAGCGCCTTGGCCTCGTCCCGCAGCACGATCTCGCCGTTCTCCAGCACGTAGCCGCGATCGGCGACCTGGAGCGTGTGGAAGACGTTCTGCTCCACGATCAGGACCGTGACGCCGCTGCGCACGATCCGGTCCACCACCGCGAAGACCTGGGAGACGATGATCGGCGCGAGCCCGAGGGAGGGCTCGTCGAACATCAGGAGCTTGGGCCGCGCCATCATGCCCCGCGCGATGGCGACCATCTGCTGCTCGCCGCCCGAGAGCGAGCCGGCATTCTGGTCGAGGCGCTCGCGCACCCGGGGAAACAGCTCCAGCACCTCCTCCAGGGTCTCGGCCTGCCGCGGCCGGGCGGCGCGGCGGTAGGCGCCCATCAGCAGGTTCTCGCGCACGCTCATCTCGGGAAAGAGCTGGCGGCCCTCCGGGATCAGCGTGACGCCCCGCTCCACCATCTCGTGGCCGGACAGGCGCGTGACGTCCTGCCCCTCGAAGGTGATGCGACCGGCGGTGGGGGTGAGAAGGCCCGCGATGGTGCGCAGCGTCGTGGTCTTGCCGGCACCGTTCGCCCCGATGATCGTCACCACCTCGCCGGCCGCGACGTCGAGCGAGACGTCGTGCAGGATGGTGGTGGCGCCGTAGCCCGCGTGGACGCCCTCAAGCCTGAGCATGGACGAACTCCTTGCCGAGATAGGCTTCGACGACGACCGGGTCGCGGACCACCTCCTGCGGTTTGCCCTCGGCGATGATCCGCCCGGAATTGAGCACGATCACCCGGTCGGAGAGCGACATCACCGCCTGCATCACGTGCTCGATGGCGATGATGCTGACGCCGCTGTCGCGGATCGACAGCATCAGGTCGATGGCCCGGCGCACGTCGGTCTGGTTGATGCCGGCCATCACCTCGTCGAGGAGGAGGACGCGCGGCTGCATCGCCATCACGCGCGCCACCTCCAGCCGCTTGAAGCCGCCGATGGTGAGGCCGCGCGCCTCGACGTCGAGCCAGGGGCCGAGGCCCATCCGGTGGGCGGTCTCGCGCGCCACCTCGCGGGCCTCCCGCACGTCCGCGTGCCGGTGGAAGGCCCCCACCATGATATTTTCCTCGACCGTCATCGCCGCGAAGGGCTGGACGATCTGGAAGGTGCGGCCGACCCCGAGGCCGGCGAAATCCGCGGGCGTCACCGGCTGGTGCCACGTGCCGTCCGGGCCACGCACGCTGACGCGGCCCTGGTCGGGCTGCAGGAAGCCCGAGATCATGTTGAAGACCGTGGTCTTGCCGGCACCGTTCGGGCCGATCAGCCCGAGGATCTCGCCCTCCCGCAGGGTGAAGCCGACGTCGTTGGTGACGTGCAGGCCGCCGAAATGCTTCTGCAGCCCCTCGACGCGCAGGATGTCGGCGCCGATGGCGGGGCGCGCCGCCGCGGCCGCCGGTGCGGCGGGGGCCGCCTGCGCCCCGCGGGAGGCCGGGCGGCGCCCGAGCCGGGCGACGAGCCCCATCAGCCCGTTCGGCATGAACAGCACGACCAGCATCAGCACGAGGCCGTAGACGAGACCGTGCAGCCCCAGCGCCTTGGCGCCGAGCCAGCCGCGGGCGAGTTCGGTGATCGGCACGAGGAGCACCGCGCCCAGCAGCGGCCCGAACACCGTGCCGATGCCGCCGATCAGGGCGAACATCGCGATCTGGATCGAGAGCGTCAGCGAGAACATCGCCGCCGGCTCGATGTAGGTGAGGTACATCGCGTGGAAGGTGCCGACGATCGCGGTCAATCCGCCCGAGACCGCCACCGCGACGAGGCGCACCCGCACGGTGTCGACGCCGGCCGCCTGCGCGGCGGATTCGCGTTCGCGCGTCGCCACGAGGTAGTAGCCGAGCCGGCGCCAGCGCACGAACCACGCCACCGCCAGCGTCGCGAGCAGCAGGCCGAAGGCGATGGCGAGCTGCGGCGGGCGCTCGCGAAACACCATCCACTCCCAGCCGAGCTTGAGCGGGATCATCAGCCCGGTCGCGCCGCCCGTGACCTCGCGGAAATGCAGGGCGAGGACGCGGAAGACCTCCAGGAAGGCGATGGTGGCGAGCGAGAAGAACGGGCCGCGCAGGCGGAAGCACGGATAGCTGATCGCCACCGCGACGATCACCGCCAGCGCCGCCCCGGCGAACATCCCGAGCCACGGCGTGATGCCGAGGCCGGCGAGGATCACCCCCGCATAGGCGCCGATGCCGTAGAAGATGCCGTGGCCGAGCGAGAGCTGGCCGGTGAAGCCGCCGACGATGTTCCAGGCGGTCGAGAGCGCGGCGAAGACGCAGATCGTGATGAAGACGTGGTAGACGAAGGCGTTGTCCACCACGACCGGGAGCACCACCAGCGCCGCCAGCACCAGGGCGAGCCCGGCGGCCTGCCAGCGCGGCAGCGCGGGCGCCCCGGTCGGGGGAGCGAGCGGGACGTTCGTCGTCGGGGAGACGGTCCTCATGACTTCCCTCATGGCGGCCCTCATGGCGACACGTGCGCGAGCTTGAGCCGCGAGCCGAACAGGCCGGAGGGCCGCAGGATCAGGATCAGCAGGAAGACGCCGAACACCGCGATTTCGCGCATGTCCGAGCCGACGTAGAATCCCGCCACGCTGTCGATGAGCCCGATCAGCAGCGAGCCCGCGAAGGCGCCGCCGATGGAGCCCAATCCCCCCAGCACCACCACCACGAAGGCGGTGAGCACGAAGTAGGTGCCGCTGTTGGGCGAGGTCGGGTAGAGCGGTGCCACCAGCACCGCGGCGACGCCCACGCAGGCCGCGCCGATGCCGAAGGTGAGCGCGTAGATGCGCTTCACGTCGATGCCCATCAGCTCCGCCGCGGCGCGGTTCTGCGCCACCGCCCGGATCGCCCGGCCGGTCTGGGTGCGGGCGAGGAAGAGCTGCAGCCCGACCACCAGCGCGATCGCCGCGAGGAAGATCACGATCTGCCCGGCGAGCACCCGCACGGGGCCGATCTCGACCGGCGCGCGCAGGCCGTGCGGGGGCGTGTTGGCGATGTCGGCCCCGAAGACGAGCAGCGCGAGGTTGATCAGCGCCGTCGACAGGCCGACGGTGGCGAAGATCTGGATGTGGTCGTCGCCCGACGCCATCAGCGGCTGGATCAGCAGCCGCTGGGTCAGCGCGCCCAGGACAAAGAGCACCGGCACCACCGCGATCACCGCCACGAAGGGGTGCAGGCCCAGCGCGCCGGTGACGAGGTAGGTCCCGTACATCCCGACCATCAGGAACTCGCCGTGGGCGAAGTTCACGACCTTGACGATGCCGAAGATCAGCGTGAGCCCGACGCTCACGATGGCGAACAGGCCGCCGAGCATCAGGCCGTTGGCGAGTACCTGCAGGAGGATGTCCATGCGCGCCTCGGCGACAGGGTGTCATCGGGAACGGCGGCGGGGTCGTCCCGCCGCCGTGGGATCGACCTACTTGCGGAACTGCATCGGCGAGACCGCCGCCGCGTCCGGGTAGACCGTGACGAGCTTGCCGTTCTGCCACTGCATGCCCATCATCGCGGCCCGCTCGTTCTGGTTGTTCTGGCCGAACTTGAAGCCGTAGCCGACCGCGGTCGTGCCCGCCTGGACGTCAAGGTTCTTCATCGCCTTGGTGATCGTGTCCGGCGTGAAGCCCTTCGTCTTGTTCAGCTCCTGCAGGATGAGCTTGGCCCCGACATAGTTGTTGAGCGAGTGGCCGGAGCGCGGGTTGCCGTTGTACTTCTTCTTGTAGGCCTCGACGAAGCCATCGATGCCCGGCGTGTACTTGGTGTTGACGAGGAACTGGGTGAAGTCGGTGTCGAGCACGCCCTCGATGACGCCGTGGCCGACCGCGTCGGCGGTGGGCTGCATCGAGTAGCCGCCGCCCCCGCCGATGATCGCGCCGGGCTTGAAGCCGGCCTCGTTGGCCTGCTGCAGGAAGAGCACGGAATCGTTCTGGTAGGAGGTCTGCAGCACGAGATCGACGCCGCGCCGCTTCAGGTCGAGGACCAGCGACGACATGTCGACCGTCGAGGCCGGGTAGGCCTGCGAGGTGACGACGTTCAGCTTGGCGGCCGCCGCGTACTTTTTCTGGTGGCCGGCCACCGAGGTACCGTAGTTCGAATCCTCGTGGATGATCCCGATCTTCAGCTCCTCGGGCTTCTTGCCGAGGCCGCCCGCGACCTTGTTGACGATCATCTCGACCGCGAGCTTGGCCATGTCCTCGGCCGTCGGGTTGGTGCGGTAGAGGAACTTGAGGCCGCGGCCCGTGACCTCGTCGGCCACCGCGCCGAGCTCGAAATACGGCACGCCCGCGAGTTCGGCCACCTGGCTCGCCGCGATCGAGCGGGCCGAGGAGTAGGTGCCGAACAGGGCCACCACCCGCTCCAGCGAGATCAGGCGGCGCGCCTCGCCGATCGCCTGGTTGTTGTCCACGGCGTCGCCGCGCACCAGCACGACCTTCTCGCCCTGCACGCCCCCGGCCGCGTTGATCTCCTCGACGGCGAGTTCCAGGCCCCGGGCGCTCTCCTCGCCGAGCAGGGCGAGCTGCCCGCTGAACGGGTAGAGCGCGCCGAACTTCACGTCGGCCCGCGCCGCGCCGGCGGCGAGCCCCATCACGACGGCGGCGACCGATGCCGCCACGACAGACTTCCTCATGGTTCCTCCCTCCGATCCCGCGGGCTCCGATGCCCGTCTCGACAACCAGCTTGTCCGCTCCGCCTCCGCTCGGAAGCCGGGACGCGGGATCCCCTCTCCCGTGCGGGAGAGGGGTAGGGGTGAGGGTCCCGGGAGGGGGGCAGTAAGTATCCGGAACGCTGCCGCTACCAGCACCACGCTTCGTACTTGAGCCTGAACCCTTCCGCTCCCCTCACGACGCTCCGTGCTTCAGTGCGGCTCCACCTGGACCCTCACCCCTGCCCCTCTCCCGCACGGGAGAGGGGTTCCCCGCGCCCTTCGCCCGAGTAGATCAATACGCCAGCGCGTCCTTGCCCTCGAAGCTGGTGATCGGCGGGTAGGCCCGCTGGTCGGTCACCACGTCGATCACCGTCACACCGTCCGCCGCCAGCGCGGTGCGCAGCGCCTCGGCGAGGTCGCCCGGGCGCTCGATCCGCACGCCCGCGCAGCCGCAGGCCCGGGCGATCGCGGCGTGGTCCACCGCCTCGAAGTGGCAGACATCGGTGAAGTTGCCGAACAGCGAGAGTTCGGCGTGCTTCTGGTAGCCGAGGATCTGGTTGTTGAGCACGACCAGCACCACCGGCAGCTTCATGCGCCGGGCCGTCTCCAGCTCCGACCAGACGTGGCCGAAGCCGCCGTCGCCGGTGACGCAGATCACCGGCGCGTCGGGCCTGGCGACCTTCGCGCCGAGCGCGAAGGGCAGGCCCCAGCCCAGGCCCGCGATGCCGCGGGGCGTCAGGAATCGCTGCCCGGCCTTGCGGGCGGTGAGGAAGTTCGCGATCCAGATCGAGGCGTAGCTCGCATCCGCCACCGCGATCGTCTCCGGCGTGAGCACCGCGTCGATCTCGGCCAGGATGCGCTCGGGGCGCACCGGCACCGCGTCGAGGTCCACGAGGCGGGCCATGTCCTCGCGATGGTGCTCCCGCGCCGCGGCGATCCGGGCTTCGAGGGCGGCGCGGTTCCCCTGCGACCCCGGCAGCCCGCTCCCCTGCAGCGCCTCGGTCAGGGCCGCCAGCGTCAGCTTGGCGTCGCCCGCGAGCCGCAGGGCCTCGTAGTTGCGCCCGATCTCGGCGCCGTCCACGTCGATGTGCACGTAGCGGGCGTCGCGCGGGTAGAGCGACCAGCTGTCGGTGCCGTTCTGGTTCGCGCGGTTGCCGACGAGAACCACCACGTCGGCCCCCGTGACCACCTCGCGCAGATGCGCCGAGCGGCCGCGCGGGGCCATGAAGTAGCCGACGACGCCGAGCGAGAGCGGGTGCGTCTCGTCCACCGCGCCCTTGCCCATCACGGTGGTGCCGACCGGCAGGCCGAGCGCCTGGAGGGCGGCGAGTTCGGCGCTCGCGCCCGAGGAATGGACGCCGCCGCCCGCGATCACCAGCGGGCGCTCGGCCCCCGCGATCAGGGCGGCCGCCTCGGCGATGCGGGCCGGGTCGGCCACCGTGCGGTCGAGCGGATAGGTGCCGAGGCTCGCCGCGCGGCGCGGCGCCACCGCGTCGATCTCCGCCCGCTCGTCGAGCACGTCGAGGGGCACCAGCAGCACCGCCGGGCCGGGCCGGCCGCTGGCGGCCGCCGCGAAGGCCATGTCGACGTAGTCGTCGATCCGGCCCGGATCGCCGATGCGGCGCACCCACTTCGCCACGCCCGAGAACAGCGCGAAATGGTCGAGTTCCTGAAAGGCGTTCTTGTCCGTGAAGCGCCGGTTCACGTCCTGCACGATGGCGACGACGGGGATCGAGGCCTTCAGCGCCTCGGCGAGGCCGGGGACGAGCAGCGTCGCGGCCGGGCCGTTCTGCGCCGCCACCACGCCGACCCGCCCCGAGACGCGCGCGAAGGCATCCGCCATCGCGGCGCCCGCGTTCTCGGTCCGGTAGCCGACCTGCCGGATGCCGTAGGACGGGGCGGCCAGAAAAAGGGCCGAGGGGATGCTCTGGCCGAAAACCTCCCGCACGCCGTGCCGCTGCAGGGCGCTCGCCAGCACGTCGGCGCCGGTCATGTTGCCCCCGGAGGTCGGGGCGGGCTTCACCGCGATGGTCATGCGCGTGTCCTTGTCCGGGGGTTGAGGCCGTCGGCCGCCTCGGGTCGGTCCGGCACCAGCAGGACCTTCACGGCCCTGCGGCTGCGGGCGAGTTCGAACGCCGCGATCCCGTCCGAGAGCGGGCGCCGATGGGTGATGAGGGGCGAGAGCCTTTCCGCATGCGCGGCGAGAAGCCGGATCGCCTCGTCGAGGGCGGATGCGGTGGTGTCGTGGGCGGCGCGGAGCTGCTTCTTGCTGCGCACGAACCCGGTGAGGTCGAGGCTGAGCGGGCCGGAATGGATGCCCGCCACCACCATGATGCCGCCCGAGCGCAGGATGCCGAGGCCGTCCGCCACGGAGCGCGCCACGCCCGTCGCCTCGATCACCCGGTCGGCCGGGCCGCCGAAGACCCGCGCCACGGCCGCCTCCAGGTTTTCGCCGCGCAGGTCGACCGCCTGCGCGATCCCGATCTCGCGGGCCTTCGCGAGGCGCATCTCGTCGTCGAGGCCGGCGAGCAGCACCCGGGCGCCGCGCTCCTGCGCCACGAAGGCGATGCCGAGCCCGATCGGGCCGGGGCCGAGCACCACCACGCGGTCGCCCGGCCGCAGCTCGGCCACGTCCACGGCGTTCACGGCGACCCCGAGGGGCTCGGTCAGGGCGGCGACGTCGAGGGGCAGGCCCGCGGGCAGGAGGCGGCAATTGGCGGCCGGGACCGTCACCGCGTCGGCGAAGCCGCCATCCGCGTGCAGGCCGATGATGGTGCGCGCCGAGCACTCCTGCGGCCGGCCGGCGCGGCAGGCCTCGCAGGCGCCGCAGGTGATGGTGGGCCAGCACGTCACCGGGTCGCCGGGCGCGAGGCCGGACACGCCCGCGCCCACCGCCCGCACGGTGCCGGCGAATTCGTGCCCGAGCGTCACGGGCAGCGCCTGCGCCATGAAGGCGTAGCCGGGGGTCCATTCGTAGGCGTGGACGTCGCTGCCGCAGATCCCGGCCGCCGCGACGTCGATCGTCACGAGGCCCGGACCGGGATGGCCGGGGGACGCGACCTCGGCGAGGTCGAGCCCGAACGCGGCGGTCGACTTTCGCAGCGCGATCATGTTCCTCCCTGGGTGCGACGGTGGTGACGGTCGCGGCGGGCCCTGCTATCAGGGCTCATGTAATTTGTTATAACACTCTTCCACCGAGACCGGCCCGCATGTCAAGTCGCTCCGCGCAGCCGAAAAGCCGGGACCCCGATCGTCAGGAGGCCGGACCGGCCGACTGGGTGCGCCCGCTCGTGCGGGAGAACCTGGGCGAGCGCGCCTACGCGGACCTGCGCGCCGCCCTGATGCGCGGGCAGTTGCGGCCGAAGGAGCGGCTGCGGCTGCGGCCGATGTCGGCGCGCTTCGGGATCAGCGCCACGCCGATGCGGGAGGCGCTGCTGCGCCTCGTCTCGGAAAAAGCGCTGGCGCTCGACGCCCGCGGCAGCGTGGTCGTGCCCTCGCTGACGCTGGCCGAACTCCTGGAGATCCGGGCGATCCGCATCGACCTCGAAGGCCGCGCCGCCGCCACCGCGGCCACGGCGGCGGCGATGGAGGAGATCGACGCGCTCGCGGGCATCCACGACGCCATCTCGACCTGCCACCGCACCCGCGATTTCGCGCGGGCGGTGAACCTCAACACCGAGTTCCACCTCGCCCTGTGCCGGCTCGGCCGCCTGCCGGTGCTCTACGACATTGTGGAAATGCTGTGGGTGCGCTGCGGGCCGATCCTGTCGCACCTCTACGACGGCGGGCTGCCGGACTGGGAGCCGCATCCCCACGTCCGGCTGATCGATGCCCTGCGCCGCCGGGACGCTGCGGAGGCCCGCGACGCGGTGCGCGAGGACATCGAGCGGGGCGGCCAGGGCCTGCTCGTCCATGTCCAGGCCGCCGCGGAGACGGCCTGAGCACCGAACGCAGTCGTTGTATCCGGGCGCGGCACAATCCACTCTGCCGTCCTGGCTTGGCCGCGCGCGGCCGGGAGGACCGATGGCCGAGACCGATCCCGCCCCGCCCGCCACCGGGCGGTTCGACATCATCGCGGAGGCGCTGGCGCTGCCGGCCACCGCCGACACGCTCCTCGTCGACACCTACCTCACCGACCGGGAGGCGGCGAGCGCGCGGGTCTTCCGCGTCTACCGGCCGACGCCGCCGCATTTCCACCGGGGCTCCGACGAGTACCTGTACGTGGTCTCGGGCCGGGGCACCTTCTGGCTCGGCGACCCCGCCACCGAGGCCGAGTTCGGGCCTGGGCAACTCCTGTTCTTCGAGCGCGGCACCGTCCACGCGCTGCCCACCATCCTGGCCGAGCCGCTGGTCTTCCTGTCGATCGACACCCCGCGCCGCGCGCCCACCGACATCGTGTTCGTGGATCCGGCCCAGGGCTCGCCCGAAACCTTCATGGCGCGCAACGCGCCCGGGCGTTAAGCGCTCCGGGTTGCCCTCGGAGGACGCCGCATGACCCAGGATGCCAGAACCGCCCTCGTGACCGGAGCCGCGCGCGGCATCGGGCTCGCCACCGCCGCGCTGATGCTCGCGGAGGGCTGGCGCGTCGCCCTGCTCGACATCGATCGCGAAGAACTCGCGCGCGCGGTCGCCGCGCTCGATGCGCCGGAGCGCACGCTCGCGCTGCCCTGCGACGTCTCGGAGGAGGCCGGGGTCGGAGCGGCTGTGGCGCAGACCACGGAGCGCTTCGGGCGGCTCGACGCCCTCGTCAACAATGCCGGCACCGCGGTGTTCAAGCCGCTCCTCGACACCACGCCCGAGGAATGGGCGCGGGTGCTCGCCGTCAACCTCACCGGCCCCTTCCTGTGCAGCCGGGCCGCCGCGCCGGTGATGGCGCGGACCGGCGGGGGCGCGATCGTCAACATCACGTCGATCTCGGGCCTGCGCGCCTCGACGCTGCGGGTCGCCTACGGCACCAGCAAGGCCGCGCTCGCGCACCTCACCAAGCAGCAGGCGGTGGAACTCGCGGGCCTGGGCATCCGGGTCAACGCGGTGGCGCCCGGCCCCGTCGACACGGCGATGGCCAAGGCTGTGCACAGCCCGGCGATCCGCGCCGACTACCACGCCGCGATCCCGCTCAACCGCTACGGCCTCGAAGAGGAACTGGCCCAGGCGATCGTCTTCCTGGCCGGGCCGCGCGCGTCCTACATCACCGGCCAGATCCTCGCGGTGGATGGCGGCTTCGACGCGGCGGGCATCGGCCTGCCGACCCTGCGCGGCGGCTCGGAGTGAGGGCCGGCACGGCCTTGCTGTTGTAACAACGTTACATGTTTGGGCGTTCGGCCGAGAACCGGCCGGCGCCCCTTGCGCGGGCGAGCCCGCTCCCGGCAATGGAATACTATAACATTGCGTGGAGCGGGCCGTGGAACGGACGGGACGACGGGTACGGGCGATGATCCTCCTGGCGGCCTGCGCCGCCGCGCCCGCCCGGGCGCAGGACGTGCGGCTCGACGAGATCACGGTCGCCTCGCCGAGCCCGATCGTGCCGCGCCCGCTCGCCCCGGGGACTGGCGGCCTGACCCCCGGCGTGCTGCCGGTGCTCACCGACACGTTTTCGCCGGTGACGATCGTCGGCCGCAGCGAGATCGTCCGCGAGCAGCCGCGGACGCTCGGCGACGCCCTGTTCGACCGGCCCGGCCTCTCGGCCACCACCTACGCGCCGGGCGCGGCGAGCCGGCCGATCATCCGCGGCCTCGACACTTCGCGCGTGCGCATCCAGGAAAACGGGATCGGCGTCCAGGACGTGTCGGACCTCGGCGAGGACCACGCGGTGCCGATCAACCCGCTGGTCAACGACCGCATCGAGGTGATCCGCGGCCCCGCGACCCTGCGCTACGGCAGCCAAGCGATCGGCGGCGTGGTCAGCGCCGAGAATCGCCGCATCCCGCGCTTCGTGCCGCCGAACGGCCTCACCGGCCAGGTGCTCGGGGGCTACGGTTCCGCGGAGAACGGCCGCAACGGGGCGGCGAGCGTCGAGGCGGGCGGCGAGACCGTGGTGTTCCACGCCGACGGCTTCCGCACGGCGCAGGACAGCTACCGCACGCCGCTCGGCATCCAGCGCAACTCCGCGGCCGAATCCCAGGGCGGCGCCGTGGGCATGTCTTACCTGTTCGAGCGCGGCTTCGTCGGCCTCGCCTTCAGCCATTTCGATGCGCTCTACCAGATCCCGGGCCGCGAGGCGGCGGAGCGGCGCACCCGCCTCGACCCGACGCAGGACAAGCTCCAGGCCCAGGGCGAGGTCCGCCCCCTCGACGGGCCGGTGGAGGCGATCCGCTTCTGGTTCGGCGGCTCGGTCTACAAGCACAACGAGATCGGGATCGGCGACGACGGCGTCGACGGCATCCAGGCGACCTTCAAGAACCGCGAGGCCGAGGGGCGGCTCGAACTCCAGCACGTGCCGGTGCAACTGCCCTTCGGCACGCTCACCGGGGCGCTCGGCCTCCAGGCGGACAGGCGCGTGCTCGGCACCTCGGGCGAGGCGAACACGCTGCTGGCGCCGACCGATTCGCGCACCAACGCCCTCTACCTGTTCGAGGAACTCGCTCTCGGCCAGGGCCTGCGCCTCCAGGCGGCCGGCCGCATCGAGGGGGCGCGCTCCACCGGCACCGCGACCCAGTTTCCCGGCGACTTCCTGCCCGTCGAGGGCGAAGACCCGCTCTCCTACGGCCGGCGCCGCCGTTTCGCGCCCAAGAGCGTCAGCGTCGGCGCCCTGCAGGAGCTGCCCTTCGGCTTCGTCGGCAGCGTCAACCTCAGCTACGTCGAGCGCGCGCCCTCCGCCTTCGAGCTCTATTCGCGCGGGCCGCACGACGCGACCGGCACCTTCGAGATCGGCGATCCGAACCTGAAGAAGGAGCGCGCGCGCAGCGTCGAGGTGAGCCTGCGCCGCGCCCTCGGCCCGTTCCGGTTCGAGGCGACGGGCTACCACACCCGCTACACCGGCTTCATCTACAAGCGCCTGACGGGCGTGCGCTGCGACGACGATTTTGCGACCTGCGGCGGCGGCGACGAACTCGATCAGGTGGTCTACTCGCAGCAGAACGCGACCTTCCACGGGGCGGAGATCGCGGCCCAGCTCGATCTGCTGCCGGTGGGGACGGGCTTCGCCGGCATCGAGGCGCAGTACGACTACGTCCGGGCGACCTTCGACGACGGCACCTTCGTGCCGCGCATCCCGCCGCACCGGGTCGGCGGCGGCGTCTTCCTGCGGGCGGAGGGATGGCTCGCGCGCCTCAACCTCCTGCACGCCTTCGCGCAGACGCAGACCTCGCCCTTCGAGACCCCGACGCCCGGCTACGACAACCTGCGGGCCGAGATCAGCTACACCAAGCCGCTCGACCGCGCGGCGACCGGCTGGAGCGAGGTGACGTTCGGCCTCTACGGCAGCAATCTCCTCGACGACGTGATCCGCAACGCCGCCTCCTTCCGGAAGGACGAGGTGGCGCTGCCGGGGCGCAGCCTGCGCCTGTTCGTGAACGCGCGGTTCTGAGCCGGACGCGCTTCGTTCAGGAATCGGTGCGAGGGTTGCGCGCCCCGCGGTTGCGGCGCGGCCCGGATGGCGGCAGGCAAGGGTCTGCCACGTCCGCCTCACGAGGAGACCCCATGCGAACCATCGTCTACGCCGACGGCGGCTGCGATCCCAATCCCGGCCCGGGGGGCTGGGGCGTCGTCATCCTGGCGCCCGAGGGACCGATCGAGCTGTGCGGCGGCGAGCGCGCCAGCACCAACAACCGCATGGAGCTGACGGCGGCGATCCGGGCGCTCGAGCATTTTTCCGAGGGCGCGGCGATCGAGATGCGCTGCGACAGCCAGTACGTGGTGAAGTCCGTCACCGAGTGGATGCGGGGCTGGAAGGCGAAGGGCTGGCGCACCACCACCGGCGAGGTGAAGAACATCGACCTGATGCAGCGGCTCGACGCCCTCGCGGCGGCGCGCGACGTGCGCTGGGTCTGGGTGCGGGGCCACGCGGGGGAGGAGGGCAACGAGCGCGCCGACCGGCTGGCCACCGAGGGCCGGCGGCAGGCGCTGGGCCTTCTGCCCGCGAGCCCGCGCCCCGCGCCGGTCCCGGCGCCCGCGCCCGACAAGCCGCGCACCGGCATCGCCATCGACGGCGCCCTCGGGCTCCAGCTCAGCCGCGCGGCCAAGCAGGCGGGCCTCACGCCGCAGGCCTACGTCGAGGAGGCGGTCCGCCTCGCCCTCGATCTCGGCCCCGAGGGCCTCGCCCGCGCCCGGGCGGAGGCCCGCCAGCGCAAGGCGCCGGCGGCGTAGGCCTGCGCGCTCAGTTCTGCCAAACCCCGGCCTGCCGCGCCTTCGCGCTCGCCTCCGCCGCCTGGAGGTCCGGGGGCGCGTTGGGCGCGGCCTTGCCGGCGCCGTTGAACAGCACGACCTCGGAAAGATCCTGCGCGCCCGCGCGGCAGCGGTAGACGTCCGCCTCGCCGGCCGGATCGCACTCGACCTCGCGCTTGCGCAGGTACTGGCGGAACTCGCGGGCGACCCGGCCGCCCTGGCCCTCGACCCCGACCAGGCGGATGGTCTGGCCGTCGATGCGCAGGCGGCCGGTGTCGATCACCCGGGCCGTGCCGCGCAGGAGCGGCGGGGCCGCGGCCTTGCCCTCCGGCGATTGCCACGCGCCGCGCGGGCCGGCGGTCTCTCGCGCGGCGGCATCGCGGGTGCCGGCCTCGCGCGCGCTCTCGCGGGCGGGCGGCTCGGGGGGCGTCGGGCGGGCCTTGGCGACCTGGGCGGAAAAATCCTGCCAGATCGCCTCGGGGGCGTCGCCGGCGCTGCCCTCGGGCGTGCGCTCGTCCTCGCCCGAGAACCACACGCCGACCGTCATGTCGCCGATCGCCGCGACGTAAAAGCCGTCCCGCGCGCCGGGCGGTCCGTCGCCCTCGGGCGGGCGGGCCAGGGCGGCGAGCAGGCCGTAGGCCCGCATCCGCAGGGCGGCCGGTGAGAGCGTGGGCGCGCGCAGGCGGTCGAAGACCGGCCGCCCATCGCGCTGGATGCGGCGCAGGCTCACTTGGGCACTCGCGCGTCCGGCCTCGTCGGCCGCGAGCGGGCTTCCGGTGCCGAAAACCGCCAGGACGGCGCCGTCCTGACCCAGCGCGACGAGGGCCGCGCGGGCGCCGCGGCGGCGGGCGTTCGCATCGAGGCGGCGCTCGACCGCCTTCTCGGCCATGCCCTGGAGGCCGCGGTCGAGGGAGGTGCGCAGGGTGGCCTCGCGGAATCCCCCGCCGAGCCGGTCGTGGGCGGCGGCCGCCGCGAGGTCGGGCAGGCCGCTGCGCGTGGCGGGCGTCGCGCCCGGCAGCGCCAGCCCGGCCAATGCCCGGCCCGCCTCGTCGGCCTGCGCGCGCGAGAGGGCGCCGGTCATCACCATGCCGTCGAGCACCCGCCGGGCGCGGGCGCGGGCGGCGTCGAGATCGCGGTCGGCCCGCAGGTCGGCGGGCGGCAGGGTGAGGCCGGCGAGCAGCGCGGCCTCGGCGGCCGAGAGATCGCGCGCCTCCTTGCCCAGCACCCGGCGCGCGGCGGCGTCGAGCCCGACGAGGTCCGGTCCGAACGACGCGGTGTTGAGGGAGCGGGTCAGGATCGCGTCCTTGGAGGCGCGGGCTTCGAGCCACAGCACCAGCATGGCCTCCTGCACGGAGGGCACGAAGCCGCGCTCGCCCGCCAGGAGGTTGCGGCGCACGAGGAGCTGGGTCAGGCGGGCGCTGCCGTCGCGCAGTCCTGCCCCGACCGTCTCCCGGAAGGCCCCCCGCACCACGCTGAAGATCCCGGTCGCGTCGAGCGCCCGGACATCCTCGAACCAGGGGTCCTGCGCGGCGATGAGCGCCCGCTTCATCACCGGGGCGATGTCGCCGGGCGCGAGCGCCCGTCCGCGCATATCTCCGCGCAGCGCCAGGGTCTCGCCGTCCTGGGCCTGCACCGTCACCGGGGACGCCGTGGGCGGCTTGTCCGCGAGCGAGGGCAGCGTCGCGGCGCACCACGCCAGGATCGCCAGGACGAGACCGATCGTCAGCAGGAGAGCCGCGAGGGAGAGGCGGCCCCAGGGCACGCGGGAGGCCGCCTCGGCGGCACGCTGCCAGCGGTTCGAGGCCTCGCGCGTCATCGGGTGCGAACCGATGCGTCCGCCGACCCGCTCGGCCGCGGAGCGGAGCGGGGCGATGCGCGCCGCGAGGGCCGGCTGCCAATGTCCGCCGAGCGAGGACCGGGTCCGGCCCGCGCTCTGGCGCAGGCGATCGGCCCAGGGATTGGCGGCGAACCGGCCCGTGGCGGTCGTGCCGCCCGTCGTGGGCGTCCCGCCTACAGCGGGCGTCGAGCCGAGATTCAGCCAGTCCCGCCCGGACGGAGGCGTCCGTCCCGACTCGGAGGGCGCGCGCCTTGCACCGTCGGGCATCGTCCTGGGCCTCTCCGCCGTCCTGCCCTCCGCCGCCATGATCCGCCTGTCACTCTGCCTCGGGTGCCGCCGCGCGCACGCGGTCGCGCGGACACGCCCGCGGTAGCGGCCCGCAGAAACGCCGCCCGCGCCGGACGGTTCCGGATCGATGCCCCCCGAAGCCGCGGATGGCCGGCGAGAGTGTCCAAGGGGGATCGACGCGCCCGCCTGTCATTCCGCGTGGCCGGGCGGCGGAAAGGCGTGTGCAATGCACAACAGCCGAGATGTCCAGCTTGACTGTTAAGACCAGGCTCATGGGCCGCTCATGCCGCGGAACGATTATTCCAACTCGACGTTTCGATGCCACCTTCAGCGTGGAGATCCAATCATGACGAGAACATCCATGGGACGTTTGGGCGTTGGTCTGGCGGCGCTGCTGATCAGCACGTCGGTGTTCGCGCAGAGCGGCGGCGGCGGCGGCGGTGCCGGCGGGGCCGGATCGCCGGGCGGCGCGTCGATGGGCGCCTCGGGCGGGTCGTCCGGCGGTCGCGGCGGCGAGATGGGCGGAGCCTCCGCGAGCCGCGGCGGCGAGATGGGCGCCCGGGGCGAGCAGAGCGCGCGCGGCGAGCGCGGCATGCGCGAGGGCCAGGGCGGTCGGGAGCAGCAGGAGGCCAGCCAGGGCCGCAACCGCGGGCAGGAGATGGGCGCGCGCGAAGGGCGCGACGAGGCCCGCGGCGGCCGCGAGGCCGGCATGGGCGAGCGCGACCGCGACGCCCGCCGGGCGGGCCGCGACGAGATGCGCGAGCAGCGCGGCGACCGGGCCGAGCGCTTCGACCGGACGCGCGACGAGCGCAGCGTGCGCACGAGCAGCCGTGAGGAGCGGGTCTCGGTCGGCACGGGCGGCCGCCGCATGGTGACGATCAGCGGCCAGCGCGTGGTGTACGGCTCGCCCGAGTACCGTCGCCTCGTGGTCGTCGAGCAGCGCCAGAAGCGCGGCTACCGCGCGGGCGGCACCGAGTTCGTGGTGATCCAGGGTCGGCGCGTGCGCGTGGGCTCGCCCGAGTACCGCCGCCTCGTGATCCGCGAGAAGAGCGGCCCGGCCCGCTACGTCGTGGTGCGCGGCCAGCGCGTCCTCTACAACTCGCCCGAGTATCGCCGCCTCATCGTGTCCGAGCGGTCGAGCGTGACGGGCAGCGTCGGCGTGCGGGGCGAGCGTGTGCGCGACCGCGTCGACGTGCGCAGCAGCGAGCGGACCTCCACCTCGGTGCGCGATCGCCGCGACGAGGCCCGCACCGACCGCCGGGAGGACACCCGCAGCACCGCGGAGCGGAACCGCGGCGAGCAGCGGACGGGCCAGGACCGCATGAGCCAAGACCGCATGAGCCAGGACCGCAACACGCAGGATCGCATGGGCGGCCAGCAGCGCGGTGAGCAGGCCCAGGGCGGCACGCGCGAGCGCGGCGGCAACCAGGGCGGCATGGGCCAGAATGCCGGCCAGGGCCGCGGCGCCTCGCCCGAGACCACCGGCAGCACCGGCCGCGGTGCGGGCGGCGGCATGGGCGGCGGCATGGGTGGTTCCTCGGGCGGCTCGTCGGGCGGGCAGGGCGCCTCGGGCGCTCGCCAGTAACCTGCCTCGGCCGGCCGGAGGCCCCGTCCTCCGCGGCCGGCCGATCGGGTTCCATCCTGGCCGTCGGTGCGCGGCGGCATGGTCTTGGAGGCTGGTGTCTTGAAGGCCGGAACCCTTCTCCCACGCGGGAGAGGGGTTTTTCATGGCTTGATTGTCCCGATCGGGCGCCCTCATCTGGCGGTCGGTCGACCACGGCACGGCGGTCCGCCCCCGGGCTCGTTCCGGCGCGCGGCAGGACCGCCGGCGGGGGGTGCCGCGAGGGAGAGGGGCATGAAGGGAGTGCGCGGCTTGGCGGGCCTGCCCGAATTCGCAAGCGACGCCGAGATCGCGGTGGCGCTCGTCGGCAAGGCGCGGGCGGCGGAGGCCGAGGCGCTGTTTCCCGCGCTCGAAGCCTCCGGCTTCCCCCACGTCGATCCCCGCTTCAACGCCCGCTACGTGCCGGCGGTGCGCCGCTTCTTCGACGTCGAGTATGGGCTGGCGGCGGCACCCGGGGAGACGGTGCCGCCGATGCGCCGCAGGCTCTGACCGCGGCCCGATCGTCCGAACGCATCTTTCCTGGCGCAACTTGCGTCGCCCAAGTAAAGCCGCGTTGCGCCGGTAGTCGGCGGGGCGATCAGGCTGCGCCGCGGCCGGACCTTGCGCCGCGCCGTGCTCTCGGGCCGGGGCCTTGCATCCGCGGCCGGACCCTGGGATTCGACAGTCACGGCAGCCGGGTTGAGCCGACGCACAGATGCTGAAAACCGCCTTCGTCGCCGCGCGCGACCGCCAGCGCCTCCAGGAGATCGCCGGCATCCTGATCGGGTTCGGCGTGAACCAGGTCGTCGACCGCCTCGGCCTGCGGGCGATCCCGCGGCTGTCCTGGCGCAGCACGCCGGCGGTCGACGTGACCCGCTTGTCGCAGCCCGAACGCATGCGCCGGGCGATCGAGGCGCTGGGGCCGACCTTCGTCAAGATCGGGCAGGTGATGGCGAGCCGCGCCGACCTGCTGACCCCGCAATGGACCGAGGAACTCGGTAAGCTGCACGACCGCGTCGCCCCGGTGCCGTGGGACGTGATCCGCCCGCAGCTCGAAGCCGATCTCGGGGCGCCCCCGAGCGAGATTTTTTCGGAGTTCGACACCAACCCGCTCGCCTCCGCGTCCATCGCCCAGGTCTACCGGGCGCGGCTGGAGAGCGGCGAGGAGGTGATCGTCAAGGTGCGCCGGCCGGGCGTGCAGAAGATCATCGAGGCGGACCTGCGCCTGCTCTCCCACGCCGCCCGCATCGTCGAGAGCGAGTGGCCCGAGATGGTGCGCTACCGGCCGCACGAGCAGATGCGCCACATCGCCAACGGGCTGCGCGAGGAACTCGACCTCCTCAACGAGGCGCGCAACTGCGAGTTGCTGGCGGGGCTGTTCGCCGACCGCGACGACATCGTCTTCCCGAAGATCTACTGGGACTGGACCTCCGAGCGCGTGCTCGTGCAGGAGTTCATCCACGGCGTGCCGCCCACCGACATCAAGCGGCTGGAGGAGGTGGGCCTCGACCGCGTGATCCTGGCCCAGCGCGGCACCGACGCCTTCCTGCACATGTCGCTGATCGAGGGCATCTTCCACGCCGACCCGCATCCCGGCAACCTGCTGGCGATGCCCGGCAACCGGCTCGCCTTCGTGGATTTCGGCATCGTCGGGCGGCTGTCGCAGCGGCGGCGCGCCCAGCTCCTGATCCTGATCGGAGCGATGCTGAAGGAGGATGCGGACGGGCTGATGGCCGTGCTGCTCGACTGGACCGGCGGCAGCAATCCCGACCTCACGCGCCTGGAGGCCGCCTCGCAGGCCTTCGTGACGCGCCACAACGGCACGACCCTCAATCTCGGCCTCGTGCTCACCGACTTCATGACCATGGCGCGCGAGAACGACCTCGCCATGCCGACCGACCTCGCCATCCTGTTCAAGGGGCTGGTGACGGCCGACGGGGTGATGCGCCAGCTCGATCCGAACTTCGACCTCTTCGCCGCGGCCGGCCCCACGGTGCGCCGCACGATGCGCACCCGCTTCTCGATGAAGGAGGTCAAGACCCGCTTCGAAGGGCTCGCCGCCGGGCTCTACGGCGCGGCCTCGGAACTGCCGACCCTGGTCCACCTGATGCTGGTGCGCCTCAAGCAGGGGCGGGTGACGGTCGAGATCGAACTCAAGGGCATGGACAAGCTGACCCGCGGCATCGAGCGGGCGGCGGCGCGAGTGGCGGTGGGGCTGGTCGTGGCCGCCTTCGCGACGCAGCTCGCCCCGAAGCTGATGGAGCACGGCACCCCGGCCTTCGCCACCATCGGCATCCTGGTGCTCACCATCGGGATCGGCTGGATCCTGCTGCTGGCGCGCAACCGCTGATCATGGGTGCCGCGGCCCATTCGGGAGCCGCGGCATCTCTCGTTCCAGCGTAGGCCTCAGTGCCGCCGCGGGCGGCTGCGCGTCTCGCGCAGCTCGCGGGCGGCGCGGGTGGCGTGGCGGGGGCTGCGGAAGATGTGCCCCTCCAACCGATAAAAATCCGGATGGGCGGCGAAGAACCGGTAGCCCCGGTCCTCCGGGACGACGATGCCGGCGGAGGTCTCGTCGACCTCGACGATGCGGGCTGACTGCATGGCGTGCCTGATCCTCTGGGCCGCCGCCTGGACGGCCGGGTGCGGTCGAACGGGGATGTCTGCGAGGGGTGTCGGGCGGTCTCAGCAGCCGGCGCGACAGCAGTCACGCACGCTCACGGGCATTCGCCGGGCCTGACGGACTCGTCTGGGGTCGGGCTGCATCGCAGCATCTCCGGTGACGCAAGAGGCCGGAACCCTGAGGCCGGCATCGCGGGGCGCCCCCGCCGCGGCGGTGCCGTGGGATCGGGTGCCAGGACAGGATCGGGGCCGCACCGCCCTGTGTCAACCGGAATGTTCTTTCTATAGAACAGTTTCAGAGAGAAGGCTGGCCTCCCCGCGCGCTGTACGGCGAAAGGAACGCTGCACTTCCCTCGACTTATCTCGCCAGAACCGGCCTTCCCGACCAACGCCGTTCTCTTTAACGAACGATAGCGAGGCTCCCCCTGGCGTGCCGGGGCGGGCTGGCGCAGAATGGCCGCCGGCTTCCGGGGAGAGCAGGGCATGTCGGGCGAGGCGCACGAACATCCGCAAGAGCACCAGCACGGGCACGACGAGGAGGGCGCGCGCTGGAAGCACGACGGGGTCCGGGTCATCACCGGCGACCGGCTCGATCCCAACACGGCCCAGACGCCCGGCATGTTCCGGCAGGCGGCGATCAACCACGCCCGGGTGGGCGCGCAGAGGATCTGGGCCGGGACCGTGGCGATCCAGCCCGATGCCAAGACCGGGGTGCACCATCACGGCGCCCTGGAGAGCGTGATCTACGTGGTGCGCGGGCGGGCGCGCATGCGCTGGGGCGAGCGGCTGGAATTCACCGCGGAGGCCGGGCCGGGGGATTTCATCTACGTGCCTCCTTACGTGCCGCACCAGGAGATCAACGCCTCGCCGGACGAGCCGCTGGAATGCGTGCTGGTGCGCTCGGACAACGAGGCCGTGGTGGTCAACCTGCCGCATGTCGAACCGGTCGAGCCGCCCGAGACGGTCTACTGGGTCGACCCCATCCACCGCCATCCTTGACCAGCGCAGACGGGCGAGGTGTGTCCTCTCTGCCAGTCACTTCCAATTGATAACGAATCCTGCCCCAGTCCGGATCGGGTTAACACTTCGTTTACCGCGCGGCGCGACCTTCACGGGCATCAACCCTCAGGTGCGCCATGGTGCTGACGAAGACCGGATCCCAGACGATCGACGAGTCCGACTGCCCCGTGCCGCTGGCCACGCTGGGTGCGCTCTACCGGGGTGATTCCGAGACGGTCGACACGATCGTCGCCGGCATCCCGGACCGCACCCGGGCGCGGCTCGCGGCCTACCTGTACGGCAAGAGCCATACGCACGAGATCGGCCTGCGGGTCGCCGCGACCTGCGCGGAGACGGATCTGGTGCAGGTGGCGGGCGTGGCCGGAGCGGTGCTCTACGCCCAGTCGCGCAGCCGGACCGCGCGCCCCGCCGAGCGCCTCAGCCCGGTCGGGCGGCGCATCAGCCTCGCCGGCTCGATGAGCAGCCGCCACGCCTGAGCGGGCTCACGCGGGTGAGGCGAGCGGCTTGTCCTTCTCCACCGTGTAGGTGATGGCGAGCTTGGTGGTGGCGGACCGGTTGCGCGCCGAGTGGATGGCGCCGGTCGGGACGAGGTAGCCCTCGCCCGCCTTGACGGTGCGGTCCGGCAGGCCGTCGACGCTCAGGTCGAACGCGCCCTCCGTGACGATGGCGGCTTCGACGCCCGGATGCGTGTGCCGCGCGATGACGGCCTCCGGCGCCAGCTCGACGGCAGCGAGGATCGACACGAACTTGCCGTCCGGCAGATCGGCCTTGCCGATGATGGTGCGGGTGATGCCGCCCTGCTGGGCCGAGACCGCAGTGGCGGTCGCTCCGGCCGTGAGCGTGCACAGCACGCACCCCGCGAAACCGCGCCTCGTCAGCATGGCCGTCCTCTCCCCGCTGGTTTCGGGGGAGCTTAGCCGCCCGCGAGGCGCGATCAAGATGGCGCAGGGGTCCCGACAAAGCAAAGGCGGGCCGGCACCTGGTGCCGCCCGCCTCGATCGCGGCTCTGGCTCGCCGCCGTCAGTGCGCTTCGCGCAGGGCCACCGCGTTCGGCGCGAGGCCGAAGCGATCGGCCAAGTGCCACTGCAATTCGCGCGACGAGTGGTAGCCGTAGCTCCTGTCGATGAGATGGCTCACGTCGGTCGGGCCTTCGCCCGCACCGAAGCGGCTGATCTGGTCGACATGGAAGGTCGTGCCGTCATTGAAGACGGTCGGGGCGCCGGAGCGCCGGGTGAACTCGAACAACATGCCTTTTCTTCTATCCTTGCGACGCTCCCATTTTAGGGCGCGTCTGTGACGTTTTGATGCGAAGGGGCGGCAGGGCCGATCCTCCGGTGCGGTCCGCAGAGCCGTCGTGACGGCCTCCGGTTGCCCGCCTCCTGCCAGGAGGCATCGAGAATGCCTCCCGGTGGGAGTGCCGATCCGCCGCCACGCCGCGGGCGCTCAAGGCCCTGACGTGGCGTCGACGGACGGCGGTCTGCGACGGCACCGGGCCTGAACGGCCCGGGCCGCGGACGTCATTCCGCCTGAAGGTTGCCGGCCGAGGTCTTGCCGCTGCGCTTGTCGGTCTGCAGCTCGTAGGAGATCTTCTGACCTTCCACGAGGCCGCGCAGTCCGGCCCGCTCCACCGCCGAGATGTGGACGAAGACGTCCTTGCCGCCATCATCCGGCTGAATGAAGCCGTAGCCCTTCTGGTCGTTAAACCACTTGACAGTACCAGTATTCAAAAGCGTAGTCCTCGTCTCGTGCAGAAAATCCCCGACCGGAGCGGCCTGGCGGGCCGGTTGGCACGTCAGAGACTGCGGTGGGGATCGGGCGACCCGGAGAACGGTGGCGCCTGAGGCGCGTGTGGCCGGGTCCTGCCGCCTCACACCATGTAGGGTGGGTATGAGGCCGCAACAAGGCCGTGTGGTCCCCGGGCCGGCGCAGATCAGGGATTGGTGCGTCCGCGCTGGTTCGGATCGACCCCGCCCTCGCGCGTGACGTCGTTCTCCACGTCGCCCTCGAAGGTGTTGGCACCCGCGATGTCCTCGGGGTCGCCGCCCGAGCGCGTCATGCCCTTGCTGGTGCCGATGCCGGGATTGCCCTTCAGGTCGGCGTCGGTCGGCGTGGTGGTCTTCGGCTGCTTCGAACTCATGCGCTGCCTCTTTGTCGGGACTCTCGCCGGGAGAGGGAGCCCGCTCAACGGTTGAGAGCCTGCTCCAGTTCTCCCCGGCTCATGCGCGAGCGGCCCGGGATGTTCCGGCGCTTCGCTTCCGCGTAGAGCGCGGCGCGCGTCGCTTCCGCGCGGGTCTCGCGCTCCTTGCTGCGAGTGCGGCGGAAGGTGGCGCGGTTCTGCGCGGGCGTTTCCTGGTTCGAGGCGCCGGCCTCGCGCAGCGCGATGGCGATCGCCTGCTTGGGATTCGTCACGGGTTCGCCGTTGCGCTGGTCGAGATCGCCTTCCTTGTAGGCGTGCATCACGCGGGCGATCGTGGATTTCTGCGCGTCGGTGGTGCGGGCCATGACCCTCTCCGGGGATGCGGGCGCGGTCCTCGCGGCCGCTTCGCTCCCCCCGTCAACGCTCCGATGTGCGGACCGTTCGGGTGCCATACGCAACCTTGCCTGTCGCATCCGTGCCGCTCTCCCCATATAGGAGCCAAGAACAGACGGTCGGATTGCATGGCGGGTATCTCGGTCTCCCTCGAAGGCGGCAACATCCAACTCTCGTTCCAGAAGGACGATCAGGCGACCGCGGTGGTGATGGACGCCCGGGCGGCCCGTGCCCTGGTGCGCGCGGTCGGCCAATTGCTCACCGCCATCGACGAAGGCGAGGAGCCCGACGCGGACGACTTCGACGAGGAGAGCGTCGCCATGCTGGACGTGACCTCGTCGGTGATCGAGGTCGGCACCGACGAGAGCGGTCAGGCCGTCGTCGCCCTGCAGGCCGGGGCTCTGCCGCCCTTCCAGCTGCGCCTCACGGATGAGGAGGCGCGTCACGTCGCCACCAGCCTCAACCAGATCCTGAGCGCGCCGCGCGACGTGCGCACGTCGCACGGCGGCCACTGAAAACCCCTCAGAAGCGCGTTCCGGGGTTGGTCGGTCCGCCCGGCAGGTAGTCGGGCTCGGAGCCGGGTCCCTTGGGGTCGCTGACGCCCGGATCGTTCACCGGGTAGGGCGTGCGCGGTCCGGTCGGGCCGGTATCCGGCAGGTCGTCCGGCCCCGGGGGAGGGGGGACGTCGCCCGGGATGATGCCGCCCGGATTCGGGTCGGGATTGGGCATGCCGGGATTGGCCATGCTCGTGCCTCCTCTCGTTGCGGGCTGTCGAGGACAACCGGACCGCGCCGGAGCGGTTCCGGCAGCGGTTTCCGATGGGAACAGGCACGAAGGTGCCCGGTTGCCCCGGATCCCAGCATCGCGGAGACCCCCATGCCCGACATCAAGGCGGCGAAGATCCTCATCATGGCGACGGACGGCTTCGAGCAATCCGAGCTGGAGGTGCCGAAGGCCAAGCTCACCGAGGCCGGAGCCCAGGTGACGGTGGCGGCCCCCACGTCGCGCCAGGCCCCTGACTCGATCCGCGGCTGGGACAAGACGGATTGGGGCCGGCCGGTGAGCGTCGATGCCGACATCGAAGACATCGATGCGAACGCCTATGACGCGCTCGTGCTGCCCGGCGGTCAGATCAACCCGGACAAGCTGCGGCTCGAACCGAAGGCCCTCGACGTGCTGCGCAGCTTCCTCGGCAGCGGGAAGGTCGTGGCGGCGATCTGCCACGCGCCCTGGCTGCTGGTGGAGGTCGGCGCCGCCAAGGGGCGCAAGATGACCTCCTACGCCTCGATCAAGACCGATGTCGTCAATGCCGGCGCCGAGTGGCGAGACGAGGCGGTGGTCACCGACAAGGGCATCATCACCAGCCGCAATCCCGGCGACCTCGACGCCTTCTCGGCCAAGATCATCGAGGAGGTGAGGGAGGGCCGGCACGACCGCTGAGCCTCGCGCCCGGCCCCGCAGCGAGGCGGCCGGATCGGAAGCGGGCCGGCCCGGCGCCGGCCCGCGCTACGCGTCGTGCCCTTCGGGCTCGACCAGGATCTCGCGCTTGCCGGCGTGGTTGGCGGGACCGACGATGCCCTCGCGCTCCATCCGCTCCATCAGCGAGGCCGCCCGGTTGTAGCCGATCTGCAGCCGCCGCTGGATGTAGCTCGTCGACGCCTTCTTGTCCCGCAGCACCACCGCCACCGCCTGCTCGTAGAGGTCGCCGCTCTCAGCCCCGGCCCCCGGATCGAAACCGCCGCCCTCGCCCTGGGAGGCGGTCTCCTCGCCGTCCTCGGTGGTGATCGCGTCGAGATAGGCGGGCCGGCCCTGCCGCTTGAGATGGGCCACGACCGCCTCGACCTCGTCGTCCGAGCAGAACGGGCCGTGCACGCGCGTGGTGCGCCCGCCGCCGGCCATGAACAGCATGTCGCCCTGGCCCAGCAGCTGCTCGGCCCCCATCTCGCCGAGAATCGTCCGCGAGTCGATCTTGCTCGTCACCTGGAAGGAGATCCGGGTCGGGAAGTTCGCCTTGATCGTGCCGGTGATCACGTCCACCGAGGGACGCTGCGTCGCCATGATCAGGTGGATGCCCGCCGCGCGGGCCATCTGCGCCAGGCGCTGGATCGCCCCCTCGATGTCCTTGCCGGCCACCATCATCAGGTCGGCCATCTCGTCCACGATGATCACGATGTACGGCAGGGCCGTGAGGTCCATCACCTCGTCCTCGTACACCGCCTCCCCCGTCTCCCGGTCGAACCCCGTCTGCACGGTGCGGATGATCACCTCGTCCCGCTCGCGCGCCTCCGCCACC
>NZ_JBKIBX010000007.1:0-113542 GCF_046557895.1 Methylobacterium oryzisoli
TGTCCCCGCAACCAGACACTAGACCTACCAGAAAACCCCCGGCGCCACGCGCACGGGGGTTTCTGGCGTTCGAGCCTTGCGCGTGAGCCCGCCCGGGCGCCGATACTAGCCCGGTGTCGCAACGCCCGCCGCGCCCACACCGTCGATGCTGCATTTTATTGCCCCGAATGCGAGAGGGGAGGGGACGGGTTCACACCGGCGCCATGTTCTCTGGCATAGTGCGTGAGAACACAGCCACAGCGACACAACGTCTGGTACGGTCCGGTACCGATTCGGACGTGCCGGAACGAAGGAGATACTTGATGGCGGGTCAGGCCGCGGTTTCGACCGAGAGGAACCCCGCAGGCGAGCGCCCGGCCGGTCCCGCCCCGGGGGCCGCGACCGGTCCGTCTCCGGGCGCCACCCCGGATTCGGGTCTCGCCGCGCTCGCCCTCGTCGCCTCGTTCCATCACGTCGCCTGCGAGGCCGGCCAGATCCGGCACGAACTCGGCCTCGGCGTTCAGCCCGCCGGCGCCCGCGACATCGTGCGCGGCGCGCGCCAGATCAAGCTCAAGGCGCGCCTGCTCGAGAAGCAAAAACCCGAACGCCTCGAAAACATCCCGCTCCCGGCCATCCTCGAACTGGAAGGCGGACGCTTCGTCCTCCTCGGCCGTCGTCTCGACGACGGCAAGTACCGGATCATCGACGCCGCCGCCCGCGCGGCCGAGCACATCCCGGCCGCCGACGTGGTCGCCCGCTGGACCGGCACCATCATCCTGGTCGCCCGGCGCGCCAGCATCCAGAAGGTCATCAGCGATTTCGGCCTGACGTGGTTCGCGCCCTCGATCTGGCGCTACCGCCGGCCGCTCGCCACGGTGCTGATCGCCTCGTTCTTCATCCAGATCTGCGCGCTCATCACCCCGATCTTCTTCCAGATCACCATCGACAAGGTGCTCACGCACCGGGGCTACTCGACCCTGACCCTGGTGGCCATCGGGCTCGTGGTGCTGGGCCTGTTCCACGTCGTGCTCCAGCACCTGCGCACCTACATCCTCACCCACACGACGAGCCGCATCGACGTCGAACTCGGCGCCCGCCTGTTCGAGCACCTGATGCGCCTGCCGCTGGGCTACTTCGAGACCCGGCCCGCCGGCCAGACCGTGGCGCGCGTCCGCGAACTGGAGACGATCCGCAGCTTCCTCACCGGTCAGGCGCTGACCTCGGCCATCGACATACCCTTCACGCTGCTCTTCATCGTCATCCTGTACTTCTACTCGCCGACCCTCGGCCTGATCGTCACGCTCTCGATCCCCTGCTACATCCTCGTCGCCGTGATGCTGCGGCCGATCCTGCGCGAGCAGACGCTGGAAAAGTTCAACCGCTCCGCCCTGTCGAACCAGTTCCTGATCGAATCGGTGGTGGGCATCCACACCATCAAGGCCCTGGCCGTCGAGCCGACCCTGCGCGTGCAGTGGGAGGAGCGGCTCGCCGCCTACGTCAAGACCTCGTTCGTCAGCGGCATCCTGGCCAGCATCGGCCAGAACGCGATCCAGTACATCAACAAGGTCACCACCGCCCTGGTCCTGTTCTTCGGCGCCTACGCGGTGATGAACGGCGACATGACGGTGGGCAGCCTGATCGCCTTCAACATGATCATGGGCCAGGTCACCGGCCCCATCCTGCGCCTGTCGCAGCTCTGGCAGGACTTCCAGCAGGTGAAGGTGTCGATCGAGCGGCTCGGCGACGTGCTGAACTGCCCGCCCGAGACCCGCGCGATGGCCCAGGCGCACCTGCCGCCCGCCAAGGGCCAGATCACCGTGCGCAACGCCGTCTTCCGCTACCAGCCCGGCACGCCCGAGGTGCTCAAGGACGTCTCGATCGACATCCCGGCCGGACAGGTGCTCGGCATCGTCGGCCCCTCGGGCTCCGGCAAGTCGACCTTCACCAAGCTGCTCCAACGCCTCTACGTGCCCGAGAAGGGCCAGATCCTCATCGACGGCATCGACATCGCCCAGGTCGATCCGGCGTGGCTGCGCCGCCAGATCGGCGTGGTGCTGCAGGAGAACCTGCTCTTCAACAAGACGGTGTTCGAGAACATCGCGCTCGCGAGCCCCGGCATGTCCCGCGCGCAGGTGATCCAGGTGGCCCGCCTCGCGGGGGCCGACGAGTTCATCAACCGCCTGCCCCTGGGCTACGACACCCAGATCGAGGAACGCGGTGCCAACCTGTCGGGCGGGCAGCGCCAGCGCCTCGCCATCGCGCGGGCCCTCGCCACCAACCCCCGCATCCTGATCCTCGACGAGGCGACCTCGGCCCTCGACTACGAGAGCGAGCGCATCATCCAGGAGAACATGAAGCACATCGTGCGCGGCCGCACCGTGGTGATCATCGCCCACCGCCTCGCGGCGGTGCGCACCTGCGACCGCATCATCGCCCTCCAGGACGGGCGCATCGTCGAGGACGGCACGCACCGCGAGTTGCTGGAGCGGCCCACTTCGCTCTACGGGCGGCTCTGGCGCATGCAATCCGACCACGGATCCGAACAGGGAGAGGCCGCGTGAGCGCCATGCCCGAGAACCTTCCGGCGGCCCCGGCCGGCGGCGCCTCGCCCCCCGCGACCACGGCGGCCAAGCCGCCCGCCCCGCGGTCGAGCCGCCTGCCGGCCCTGCGCCCCCGGGCCCTGTCCGAGCGGGTGCGCAGCTTCGCCAACAACCGCGAGAACCAGGAATTCCTTCCCGCCCACTTGGAGATCCTGGACACGCCGCCCTCGCCCTACGCGATGGTGTTCACCTGGACGATCTGCCTGATGTTCGCCGCCGCCCTCGGCTGGAGCGTGCTGGCCAAGCTCGACATCCACGCGGTCGCCTCCGGCCGCATCCAGCCGAGCGGCCGCTCGAAGGTCGTCCAGCCCTTCGAGACCGGGAAGGTCCAGGCGGTCTTCGCCTCGAACGGCCTGCGGGTGAAGGAGGGCGACGTCCTGATCGAGATGGAGCCCACCGAGGCCGAGGCCGACCTCGCCGCTCGCCGCGGCGACCTCGCCGCCCTGGAGGCGCAGATCGCCCGGCGCCTCGCCACCATTGACGCCGTGCAGCAGAGCAGCCCCAAAGGCACCCTCAAGAGCGCGACCGCGGTCACGCCCGACTATCCCGACGGTATCCCGCCCGCGATCCGGGCACGCGAACAGGCCGCGATGATCGCCGACATCGGCCAGTACGTCACCACGCGCGACGCGCTGGTGGCCCAGCTCGCCGAGAAGGAGGCGACCCAGAAGCGCTTCGCCGCGAGCATCGAGGCCCGCGAGCGCCTGCGCGCGGTGCTCAAGGAGCGCGCCGACATGCGCGAGACCCTGGTCTCGAAGGCGGCCGGCACCCGCGCGGCGGTGATCGACGCCCTTCAGCAGGTGGAGCAGGTCGCCGCCGATCTCGCCTACGACCGCGGGCAGCTCGTGGAGGCGCTGGCGGCCGCGAAGTCCCTGGAGCGGCGCGTCGAGCAGCTCACGAGCGAGACCGTCGCCAAGCAGCACCAGTCGCTCACCGAGGCGGCCCAGAAGCGCGACGCCCTGCGCCAGGACGTGATCAAGGCCGCCCTGAAGCGCGATCGCCTGCGCCTCACCGCGCCCATCTCCGGCACCGTGCAGCAGCTCGCCGTCACCACCCTCGGCCAGGTCGTCACCGCCGGCCAGCCGCTGCTGATCATCGTCCCGACCGACGGGCCGATCGAGGTCGAAGCCCTGGTGCAGAACAAGGACATCGGCTTCATCGTCCCGGGCCAGGACGCGGTGGTGAAGGTCGACGCCTTCCCGTTCACCCGCTACGGCTCGATCGAGGGCAAGGTGCTCCGCGTCTCGCGGGACGCCATCGACGACAAGGACGCCAGCGGCTCGACCGACAGCCTCTCGCTCGCCCGCGGCCAGAGCCTCGCGCCCGTGAGCGGCACGCCCCGCACCCAGAACCTCGTCTTCCCGGTGACGATCGAACTGTCGCGCCCGACCATCGAGGCGGACGGCAAGTCCGTCCCGCTCACCCCCGGCATGACGACCACCGTCGAGATCCGCACCGGCTCGCGCCGGGCGATCGACTACGTGCTGTCGCCGGTGGTGGAGACCGCCTCGACGGCGGGACACGAGCGCTGAGGCGCCCGCCGGCCGGCGGCGCCCGAGCGAGGCCTCCATGCGGGTCCTGTTCGTCCACCAGAACTTTCCCGGGCAGTACCGGCACGTGGCGCCCGCCCTCGCGGCCCGGCCCGGGTACGAGGTCGTGGCGCTCGGCATCAACCCGGCGCCGCCCCTGCCCGGGGTGCGCCACCTCCGCTATCCCGTCGAGGGCCGCTCGACCCCGGACACCCACGGCCTCGCCCGGGACTTCGAGACCAAGGTGCTGCGGGGCGAGGCCGCCGCCCGCGCGGCCCTGCGGCTGCGGGCCGAGGGCTTCGTCCCCGACGTGATCTGCGGCCATCCGGGCTGGGGCGAGACGCTGTTTCTCAAGGACGTCTGGCCGGACGCCAAGCTCCTGAGCTTCGTGGAATTCGCCTACAGCGCGCGCGGCGCCGATGTCGGCTTCGACCCGGAATTTCCGGGCAGCGGCGGCGACGAGGCGGCCTTCGCGGTGCGGGTGCGCAACGCCGCCCACTACCTCGCCTTCGAGGCCTCCGACTGGCTGGTCACCCCGACCGCCTGGCAGGCGAGCCGGATCCCGGCCCCCTTCCGCACCCGCGTCAGCATCATCCACGACGGCATCGACACCGAGGCCGTGCGGCCGAACCCGCAGGCGCGCATCACCCTCGACCGCGACGGCAGCTCCTTCGGCCCCGGCGACGAGATCGTCACCTTCGTCAACCGCAACCTCGAACCCTATCGGGGCTACCACAGCTTCATGCGGGCCCTGCCGGAGATCCTGCGCCGGCGGCCCCGCGCCCGCGCGGTGATCGTCGGGGGCAACGAGGTGAGCTACGGCGCCCGGGCGCCCGGCGGACGCTCCTGGCGCGAGATCTTCCTGGAGGAGGTTCGGGGCGACCTCGACCTCGCGCGCGTGCATTTCGTGGGCAAGGTGCCGTACGCCACCTATCTCTCCCTGCTGCAGGTCTCCGCCGTCCACGTCTACCTGACCTACCCGTTCGTGCTGTCGTGGTCGCTTCTCGAGGCGATGGCGGCCGGATGCGCGATCGTCGGATCGGCGACGCCGCCGGTCGAGGAGGTGATCCGCGACGGCGAGAACGGGATCCTGGTCGACTTCTTCTCGCCCCCCGCCATCGCCCAGGCGGTGATCGGCCTCCTGGCCGATCCGGCCGCGGGCGAGCCCCTGCGCCGCGCCGCCCGCCACAGTGCGCAGGGCTACGACCTCAGGCGCGTCTGCCTGCCGCGGCACCTGCGCCTGATCGAGGATCTGGCGGCAGGCCGCATCCCGGCCTGATCCCGCAGGCCGTCACCGGCCTGATCTGGCGCTCCGGCCGAAGGGCGGCCTCACGGCCGGATCACAGCCATGTCCGGGCATCGATCCAGGCGGGGTCGAGGGCCGGTTCCTCCATCTCGGCCGCCGCGGCCGGCGCCTCGTCGCCGCGCACCAGCACGGTGGCCTCGTCGTGGTCGACGTCGCGCAGCTGCTCGGCCAGGAGCTGGAGGTAGCTCGCCGCCGCGGAGGCGCCGAACAAGGCGGCGAACCGCTCGTGCGCGACGCTCGCCATCGTCTCGACCACCGCCTGCGGGGGCGAGCCGCGCTCCACGGCCGCGTCGAGCACCGCCCGCCACGCCTGGGCGAGCTGCTCGCGGAGCTCCAGCGTGTCGTCGAGACCAGGGGGCTCTTGCATCGCGACGGCGTTCCTCAGCCGTAGGTCCTCGCCGGGCGGCGCGGGCGGCAGCTTCGATGGGCGATCCCGCCCTGTCAATTCGCGGCCGCCGAGCCCCGCGCGAGGCGGGCGGGCCTCACGCGACCCTGTCCGACGCTCGGCTTCCCTTCCGCGGGTGCGGCGGTCGATGTCCTGACGATCTCACTGCCTTCCGATCCGTGCCGGGTGGAATACCCTGTGCCGGGACCGGCGGTTCCATCATGGCGGCCGAATGGCCATCGGCATCGTGCGAAAGGTGGAGGCTCGTGGCTGAAGTCGTAGGTGCCATCCTCATTGACGGCGGCAACATCCTGCTCGGACTCCGAGCCCCGCACAAATCGTTCGCCGGGTGCTGGGACGTGATCGGCGGGCATGTCGAACCGGGGGAAACGCCGTGGTCCGCCCTTCGCCGCGAGCTGTCGGAAGAACTCGGGATCGAATGCAGGGAAGGTCGGCGCATCGCGACCGTGATGCTTCCGTGCGCCGGCCGGCCGACGGTGGTCCTGCACATCTATGCCGTTCGGTCATGGCTCGGGGAGCCTTCCGTGCGGAACGACGAACATGCGGCCATCGGATGGTTCACGCTCCAGGAGGCATGCGCTCTCCATCTGGCAAGCTCCCACTACCGGAGGCTCTTCGCGTCGCTGCGCGAGCCGGAGCCCCGGTGAGGCCGCAGCCATTCCGCGCCGGGCATCCTGCCGCCCTCCGCCGGAGCCGTACGCCCTCACCCGATCCTCGCGCGGATCGCCGCCTCGCCCGACGCCGGCTTCCCCCCTCCGAATGCGCCGTTACCTTGCGGTATGACGCACCGTTAACACAGTTCGCGACGCAAACTGCCCATACGATATAAATAGTTTTCACGGGCCGGATGACTGTGTTAACTCGAAAAAGACCCTAGGGAAGCAGGTGCCGATAAGGGCAGTGTCAGCATGAATCCGAGCCATCCGAAGGCCGTCCGCTTGGTGGAACTCACCGCCGACATCGCCACGGCCTATCTCAGCCACAACCACGTCCAGAGCAGCGACATCCCCAAGGTTCTGACGGAGATCCATGCGGCTCTCCAGGGTGCGCTGCACGAGCGTCCCGTCGGTCCGCCCGCTCACGTCAGGGCGACCCCGGCGGAGATTCGCCGCTCGATCACCCACGAGGTTCTGATCAGCTTCGAGGACGGCAAGCCTTACAAGACGCTGCGCCGCCATCTCGCGCGCCTCGGCCTCACCCCGGAGGCCTACCGCCAGAAATGGGGCCTGCCGCACGATTATCCGATGACCTCGGCCGACTACTCCAAGCGCCGCTCCGACCTCGCCCGCGCGTTGACGCTCGGTCTGCCCCTCGACCAGGCCGGCTCGGCCAGGCACGAGCGCCAAGCGGCCCCGGAGGCGGCCCCGGAGGAGGCGACGGCGGCCAGTGAGTGAGCGGGCCGCCACGGCCCGCCCTATTACCGAAGGTTCATGCTCCGGAGACGCGGGCGTAAGCCGCGCAGGCCCATAACCGACCCGTCGCCGGATGCGGCGCCGGGTCTCTCGTCCCCCGAGACCCGGACGATGCTCCGGCCCCACAGGCCGATCCGCCGGGTCCATATCGTCGCCCCCCAAGACGATCCGGCGGCATCTGCTGCGGCAGGTCGGGCCGTTCGTTGCCCGGCCTGCCGTCCATCGCACCCGACGTGCCGCACGCCGCGCCCCCGGCCGGCACGTCGGGTCATGGTGGTCCGGGATCTGGCGGCCCGGGACACGGGCGGCGGTGTGATCTAGTATGGCCGAGATGCGTCTGCTCATCATCGAGGACGACCGCGAGGCCGCCTCCTACCTGTCCAAGGCCTTCCGGGAAGCCGGCCACGTGGCGGACCTCGCCGCGGACGGGCTCGACGGCTACGCGCTCGCCCGCGAGGGCGCCTACGACGTGCTGGTCGTCGACCGGATGCTGCCGAAGCTCGACGGCCTGTCGCTGATCCGCTCCCTGCGCGAGCAGGGCGTGGAGACGCCGGTCCTGATCCTCTCGGCCCTCGGCCAGGTGGACGACCGGGTCAAGGGCCTGCGGGCGGGCGGCGACGACTACCTGCCGAAGCCCTACGCCTTCTCCGAACTGCTCGCGCGCGCCGAGGTGCTCTCGCGCCGCCGGGGCGGCGCGGCCGCCGAGCCGACCGCCTACCGGGTCGGCGACCTCGAACTGGACCGGCTCTCCCACCGCGTCACCCGCGGCGGGCAGGAGATCGTCCTCCAGCCGCGCGAGTTCCGGCTGCTCGAATACCTCATGCGGCACGCCGGTCAGGTCGTCACCCGCACGATGCTGCTCGAACACGTCTGGGACTACCACTTCGATCCCCAGACCAACGTCATCGACGTGCACGTCTCGCGCCTGCGCGCGAAGGTCGACAAGGGCTTCGAGCGGCCGATGATCCACACCGTGCGGGGCGCCGGCTACATGGTCCGGGCCGGCGGCGAGGCGTGACCGCGCCGCCCGCCCCGCGCGAGGGCATGCTCGCGCGGCTCGGCACGCTCGTTCGCACCACGGCCTTCAAGCTCTCGCTCGCCTACCTCATCGTCTTCGCCGCCGTCGCGTTCTTCGCCCTCGGCTACGTCGCCTGGAACGCCCGGCAGGTCCTCGACGACCAGATCGTCTCGACCATCGAGGCGGAGATCAACGGCCTCTCCGACCAGTACGCGGCGGGCGGGATCCGGCGCCTCGTCAGTGTGGTCGAGCGGCGCTCGCGCGAGCCCGGCGCCTCGCTCTACCTCGTCACCACGCCCGCGGGCGAGCACGTCACGGGCAACGTCGAGACGCTGCCGCCGGGCCTGCTCAAGGAGCCCGGCCAGACCGAGACCGCCTACGGCCGCGGCACCGACGGCGAGCGCCTCGACCACCGCGCGATCGTGCGCATCTTCACCCTGCCGGGGGGCTTCCGCCTGCTGGTCGGGCGCGACGTCGAGGAGCGCGACCGGCTGCGGGCGGTGATCGCGCGGGCCTTCGTGTGGTCGCTGCTGCTGGTGGTGGGGCTCGGCTTCCTCGGCGGCCTGTTCATCGCCAAGCGGGTGCTCACCCGGGTCGACGCCATGACCGACATCACCCGGGAGATCATGGCGGGCGACCTCGACGGGCGCCTCGCGCTCGCCGGCACGGGCGACGAACTCGACCGCCTCGCCCAGAACCTCAACGCCATGCTCGACCGCATCGGCGAGCTGATGCGCGGCCTGCGCGAGGTCTCGGACAACATCGCCCACGACCTCAAGACCCCGCTGACGCGCCTGCGCAACAAGGCCGACGAGGCCCTGCGCCAGACCAGCGACCCGGAGGCCCTGCGGGCGGCCCTGGAGGCCAATATCGAGGAGAGCGACAACCTGATCCGGGTGTTCAACGCGCTCCTGATGATCGCGCGGCTGGAGGCCGGCAGCGCCGGCGACACCCTCGCCGATTTCGATGCCGGGACGGTCGCCCTGGAGGTGGCGGACCTCTACGAGGCGGTGGCCGAGGAGCGCGGCGTGGTCCTGCGCACCGCCGTCGACCGGGGCCTCACCCTGCACGGCAGCCGCGAGCTGATCGGCCAGGCCTTGGCCAACCTCATCGACAACGCGCTCAAGTACGGGGCCGGGGCGGCCGACCCCGTCGTGACCGTCGAGGGACGGCGGGAGGGCGAGACGGTCGTGCTCGCGGTGGCCGACCGGGGCGAGGGTATTCCGGCGGCGGATCGCGCCCGGGTGCTCGGCCGGTTCGTGCGCCTGGAGACCGCCCGCTCCCGGCCGGGCTTCGGTCTCGGCCTCAGCCTCGTCAACGGCGTGGCGCGCCTCCACCACGGCACGCTGCTGCTCGACGACAACGGCCCGGGCCTGCGCGCCACCCTGCGGCTGCCCGCGGCGCGGGCGGGGTAGGGGCTTCCGCCGGCGGCGGGCGAAGGGGGGCTCTGCCGCGTCCCCCGCCCTTGCCCCGGACCGCGTCATCCGCGAGGGTCGCCGGCCCGGAGGCCCAACGATGACGACACACCTCCTCGACGCCCTCGTGGCCGCCCCGCACCTCGCCGATGCGGACAAGGCCCGCGACCGGCTCGGCGACCTCCTGGCGCTTCTCGATGATGCGCCGGAGGCCGCTCCGCTCGCGGCGGCGCTGCGGACCGACTCGCCCGCCCGCGCCCTCGTCCTCGGCCTGGCCGACCACTCGCCCTTCCTGTGGGGCGTCATCCTCCGCGAGCCCGCCCGCCTCGTGCAGCTGATGGAGCGCCCGGCGGACGCGTCGCACGCCGCCCTGGCCGCCGCCCAGCGCGGCGCGGGCGCCCCCGGCACCCCGCGCGAGGCGGTCGCCACGGCGCTGCGCCGCAACCGCGCCGAGCACGCGCTCCTCGTGGCGCTCGCCGATCTCGGCGGGGTCTGGTCGCTGGAGGAGGTGACGGGCGCGCTCTCCGCCTTCGCGGATGCCTCCGTCAACGCCGCCCTCGATGCCGCCCTGCACGAGGCCGCCGCGAGCGGCCGCTTCCGGCCCGCCGACCCGGCCGACCCGCAGGCGGGGTCGGGCCTCATCGTGCTCGGCATGGGCAAGCTCGGGGCGGACGAGCTGAACTATTCGAGCGACATCGACCTCATCGTGTTCTTCGACGCCGAGGCCGCCCCCCTGCGCGAGGGCGTCGAGGCCACGCCCTTCTTCAGCCGCCTCGCGCAGAACGTGGGCCGGCTGCTCCAGGAGCGCACCGCGGACGGCTACGTCCACCGGGTCGATTACCGCCTGCGGCCGGATCCCGGCGCGACGCCCACCGCCGTCTCGCTCGCCTCGGCCTATTCCTACTACGAGACCGTGGGCCAGAACTGGGAGCGTGCCGCCTTCATCAAGGCCCGCCCGGTGGCCGGCGACCGGCCGCGCGCCGAGGCCTTCCTCGCCGAGCTGCGCCCCTTCGTCTGGCGCAAGTACTTCGACTTCGCCTCGATCGCCGACGTGCACGCGATGAAGCGCCAGATCCACGCGGTGCGCGGGCACGGCGCCATCGCGGTGGCGGGCCACGACATCAAGCTCGGGCGCGGCGGCATCCGCGAGGTGGAGTTCTTCGTCCAGACGCAGCAGCTCGTCTTCGGCGGGCGCCGCCCGTCCCTGCGCGGGCGCCGGACCCTGGAGATGCTGCCGGCCCTGCACGACGAGAACTGGATCACGCCGGAGGCGCGCGACGAGCTGGCGGAGGCCTACCGCTTCCTGCGCACCGTCGAGCACCGGCTGCAGATGGTGGCCGACGAGCAGACGCAGCGCCTGCCCGAGGAGCCGCAGCGCCTCGACCGCTTCGCCCGGTTCTGCGGCTACCGCGACGCGGCGGCCTTCGGCGAGGCCTTGGTAGACCAAGCGACCCGCGTGCAGGCGCATTACGCGCTGCTGTTCGAGGCCGGACCGGATCTCTCGGCGGAGGTGGGCGACCTCGTCTTCACCGGCGTCGAGGACGATCCGGCAACGCTCGCCACCCTGCGGCGCCTCGGCTTCCGCAACCCGGAACTGGCGATCGAGACGGTGCGCGGCTGGCATTTCGGGCGCCGCCCGGCGGTGACGAGCGCCCGCGCCCGCGAGGTCGTCACCGAACTCGTGCCGGCCCTGATCCAGGCGCTCGCCGGCACCGCCGACCCGGACGGGGCGCTCGCCGCCCTCGACCGCGCCTTCGGGCGGATGCCGGCCGCGGTGGAACTCCTGACCATCCTGCGCTCGCACGACCGGCTGCGGCTGCTGTTCGCCGATCTCCTCGGCACGGCGCCCCGCCTCGCCGACACGGTGGCGTTCAGCCCGCACGTCCTCGACGCGGTGATCGACCCGGCCTTCGGCGAGCCGGTCACGGACGAGGCCGCCCTGCATGCCCAGGTGCGCCACCTGATCGGCCGGACCGCCGACTACGAGGAATTCCTCGACCGCACCCGCGATGCCGCCCGCCAGCTGCGCTTCGTCACCGGCGCGCGGCTCCTCTCGGGCATCCTGCCGCCCGCGGGCGCCGGCCGGGCCTATGCGGGCATCGCGCAGGCCGCCGTCGCCGAGACCCTGCACGCCGTGAGCGAGGCCTTCGCGGCCGAGCACGGCCGGATCCCGGGCGGCCGCGTGGCGGTGCTCGGGCTCGGGCGGCTCGGCTCGCGCCAGCTCACCGCCGATTCCGACCTCGACCTCGTGGTGCTGTACGATTTCGACCCGGAGAACCGCGAGAGCGACGGACGCCGCCCGCTCGACGCCGCCGTCTACCACAACCGCCTCACCCAGCGCCTCGTCGCGGCCCTCACCGTGCCGACCCGGCGCGGGCGCCTCTACGAGGTCGACCTGCGCCTGCGTCCCGGGGGCGGCCAGGGACCGATCGCCGGGCAGTGGCAGCGCTTCCTGCCCTACCAGCGCGAGGAGGCGGACCTGTGGGAGCACATGGCGCTCACCCGCGCGCGGGCGCTGGCGGGCGATCCCTCGCTCACGGCCGAGGCGACCGAGGCGGTGGCGGCGATCGTCGCTCGCCCGCGCGACCCCGCCATCGTGGCCCGGGAGGTGCGGGAGATGCGCGCGCTCGTCGCCCGCGAGAAGCGCGACGGCGGTCCGCTCGACCTCAAGCTGTCGCCGGGCGGGCTCCTCGACCTCGACTTCCTGGCGCAGGCCCTGGTCCTCACCCACGCGGCGGCGCATCCCGGCCTGATCGGGCTCGACGCACCGGCGGTGCTCACCGAGGCCGGCGATCTCGGCCTGCTCGATCCCGGCGATGCGGCGGCGCTCGGGGCCGCCTACCGGCTCCTCGACGACGTGCACCAGTGGCAGCGCCTGATGGTGGAAGGTCCCTTCGAGAAGGGCGCGGCTCCGGCGACCCGCGCGCGCCTCGCGGCGGCGGCCGGCCTGCCGGACGAGGCCGCCCTGCTGACGCGGCTGGCCGAGATGCGGGCGGAGGCGAGGGGGGCGTTCGACCGGCTCCTCGCGGAGCGCCTCTGACCGAACCGGCCCGTCCCGAGGGAGAGAATGCGGTCCTCCACCGTGGCGTCGATCGCCGCGGTGAAGGAGGATCGGGGGCAGAACCGGGCGAGGGCCGCCCGCCGCCGAGCAACACCCCGCACCGAAACGCCGCCTTCGCCGCCGCTTCCGTTTCGTCATCGTGCCGGACTGTGCCATTCTCGGCCGGCAACCTCATTCGCCGTCGCCCGATCCTGGCGGGCGGCTCACGGGCAATCGCGGGACCCCATGCGACGTCAGCCGGCAGCGACGAGCCACGAGGACCGAACCGCCTCCGAGGCCGGGCCTGCCGACGCCCAGATCGGACCGACGCTGATCGGGGCCGCGATCGTCGCGGCGCTCGTCGAGGCGCGCCTCGTCGACGCCGAGCGGGTCGCGGCCTTCGCGGAGATCTTCGCCTCGGCCGGTCCCGGCGCCCAGCCGATGGCCGCCGAACAGCTCCACGGCTTCGCCGCGCTGGTGCGGACGGTCGCCCGCATGCCCGTCGATACCGGCCGGACCTGAGGGCGGTCCGGGAGCGCTTCCCCGATACCACGGCGCCGAAGGGACGAACGGATCGGGGGTGACGGCCCGCACGTCGGCCCTCCTGATCTCGCACGACCCTGGGGCCGGAGCCGGCGGTCGTCTTGCGCCGCGGGCCGCGCCGCCGCACGCTGGCATGCGACTTGCCGGTTCGGGGCCGGGCGCAGGCGGTGAGCCGCCCAGGGCGGGATCGCGACACGAGATCTTCGGCATGACGACGCAGCCCATCCATCCGGTCGATGAGCGCCTGCCCCTGGCCAAGCTCCTGCCGCTCGGCCTGCAGCACGTGCTCGTGATGTATGCCGGCGCCGTGGCGGTGCCGCTGATCATCGGTCGCGCGCTCGGTCTCAAGCCCGATGAGGTGGCCTTCCTGATCAGCGCCGACCTGTTCGCCTGCGGCCTCGCCACGCTGGTTCAGTGCGTCGGTGGTCCGGGCGTGGGCATCCGCCTGCCGGTGATGATGGGCGTCACCTTCGCGGCGGTCGGGCCGATGCTGTCGATGGCCGCCGCGCCGGAGGTCGGGCTGCTCGGCATCTACGGCTCGGTGATCGCCGCGGGCGCGTTCGGGCTCGTCGTCGCGCCGTTCGTCAGCCGCCTGCTGCCGCTCTTTCCGCCCGTCGTCACCGGCACCATCATCCTGGTGATTGGCATCTCGCTGATGCGGGTGGGCATCAACTGGGCCGGCGGCGGCCTGCCGACGGTCACGCGCGTCGTCGACGGCGTGCCGGGCAGCTTCCCCAACCCGCATTACGGCCAGCTCGCCGGCCTCGGCATCGCGCTGTTCGTCCTTCTCGTCATCCTGGCGCTGATCAAGCGGGGCCGCGGCTTCGTGGCCAACGTGGCGGTGCTGCTCGGCATCGTGGCGGGCTCGGTCCTGGCGGCGCTCCTCGGCCTGATGCCGTTCGACCGGGTGGCGCGCGCGCCCTGGTTCGATCTCGTGCTGCCCTTCCACTTCGGCATGCCGCAATTCCACCTCGTGCCGATCCTCACCATGTGCGTGGTGATGGTCGTGGTGATGATCGAGTCGCTCGGCATGTTCCTGGCGCTCGGCGACATCACCGCAAGACCCGTCGGCCAGGCCGACCTCGCCCGCGGCCTGCGGGCGGACGGGCTGGGCACGCTGATCGGCGGGATCTTCAACACCTTCCCGTACACGTCCTTCTCGCAGAATGTCGGGCTCGTGGGCGTCACGGGCGTGCGCTCGCGCTACGTCACGGCGGTCGGCGGCCTGATCATGCTGGGGCTCGGCCTCCTGCCCAAGATGGCCGCACTGGTCGAATCCGTGCCGCAGGTGGTGCTGGGCGGCGCGGGGCTAGTGATGTTCGGCATGGTGGCGGCCACGGGCGTGCGCATCCTCGCGGCGGTCGATTTCCGCACCAACACCAAGAACCTGTTCGTGGTGGCGGTGTCGGTCGGGTTCGGGATGATCCCGCTCGTCGCCCCGACCTTCTTCCGCAATCTGCCCCACGCGCTGCACCCGCTGCTCGAATCGGGCATCCTGCTCGCGGCTATCGTGGCCGTGCTGCTGAACGCCTTCTACAACGGGGTGGGCAGCGCCGAAGGAGCGAGCCGCGAGGCCTCGGTGGCTGCGGCCGCGGCCGAGCACGTCTGATCGTCCGGGACCCCCTGCCAGGATGCTTGCGCCATGACCCTCCTGCACAAGACCTACGGCAAGGGGCGCGTCCGGGTGATGCGCGTCCACCGCGAGGGCGCGCGCCACGAGGTGCGCGAACTGACCGTCCAGGCGATGCTCACCGGCGGCTTCGACCCGGCCTTCACCCGCGCCGACAACTCCACCACGGTCTCGACCGACACGGTCAAGAACGTCGTCAACATCGTGGCCCGCGAGAGCATCGCGCTGCCGACCGAAGATTTTTGCCGCGCCGTCGCGCAGCGTCTCCTCGACGCCTACCCGATGGTCGAGACCGCCACCGTGACGGCGCACGAGACCAAGTGGGCGCGCCTCGCGGTCGACGGCACGCCCCACCCGCACGCCTTCACGCTCGACGGCAACGGCCGCGCCACCGCCACCGTGCGGATGAGCCGGGAAACCATGCGGATCGAGTCCGGGGTCGCGGGCTTCACCTTCCTCAAGACCACCGCGTCGGGCTGGGCGAACTACGTGAAGGACCCCTACACGACGATCCGCGAGACCGACGACCGGCTGGCCGCCACCAGCATGGAGGCCTCCTGGCTGTGGGCGCGCCCGCCCGCCGACTACCCGGCCGCGAATGCCCGGATCCTCGGCGAGATGCTGCGGGTCTTCGCCACCACCTACAGCCACAGCATCCAGGACAGCCTCTACCGGATGGGGCAGGCGGCGCTGGCGGCGGTGCCGGAGATCGAGACGGTCAGCATGGCCTGCCCGAACAAGCACTACCTCCTCGTCGACCTCGCGCCCTTCGGCCTCGACAACCCCAACCAGGTCTTCGTGGCGACCGACGAGCCGCACGGGCAGATCGAGTGCACGGTCGGGCGATGAGCGCCCGCACCAGCCTTGCCGCCCTCAACGCGGCGCCGCCCGGCCTCTTCGCGGCCTTCGCGGCCGACCTGTTCGCGGGCGCCGCCTGGGTCGGAGAGCGGGCCGCCGCGGCACGGCCCTTCGCCACCCTCGCGGCCCTGCACGAGGGGCTGATGGCGGCCGCGACCGCCGCCGCCCCGGCGGAGCGGCGCGCCCTGATCGGCGGCTTCCCGGACGTCGCGGCCGAAGCGGCCGGACTGACGGACGAGGAGGCCGCGGCGCTCGCGCGATCCGCCGCCGCCTACCGGGCGCGGCACGGCTTCCCCTGCCTCATCTGCACCGCCCGCCACGGCCCCGAGGCGATCCTGGCCGCCGTCGCGGCGCGCCTCGCCGGTCCGCCCGAGGCGGAGGAGGCGGCGGCGCTCCGGGAGATCGGCCACATCACGCGCCTGCGCCTCCTCGACCGGGTCGAGGGGCCGGGCGCGCCGCCCGCCGCGGGCCGCCTCTCCACCCACGTGCTCGACACCCATGCGGGCCGGCCGGCCGCGGGCGTGGCGCTGCGCCTCTTCGCGCTCGACCGCGCGGGGCGCAGGCTGCTCGAAGCCCGCACCACCAACCCGGACGGGCGCACCGACGCCCCGCTCCTGCACGGCGCGCCGCTGCGGACGGGGCGCTACGAGATCGAGTTCGATCTCGGCCCCTATTTCCGCGCCCGGGTCGATGCCGGCATCGCCACCCTCTTTCTCGACACCGTGCCGGTGCGCTTCGGCATCGACGAGCCGGAGGGCCACTACCACGTGGCGCTGATCGCCACGCCCTGGAGCTACACGGTCTATCGCGGCAGTTGAGCGGCGGATCCGCCTAGAGCAGGCTTCACGTGTCAACCTGATCGAAGCCTGCTCTAGGTCTCACGCCACCGCGTCGACGACGCTGCTCCACACCGCCCCGTAATGGCAGGCCGCCGCGGCGAGCACGAAGGCGTGCCAGATCGCGTTCTGGAACGGCAGCCGGTGCCAGACGTGGAAGATCACGCCCACCGTGTAGAAGAACCCGCCCGCGCAGAGCAGCCACAGGGCCGGCTCCGAGAGCAGCGCGATCACGTGCTCGTAGGCCGCCACGCCGCTCCAGCCGAGGGCGAGATAGAGCAGGATCGCGAGGCGGTCGAACCGCCCCGGCAGGGCGACCTTCGTGGCCGCGCCCGCCACCGCCACGATCCAGATGCCGGCGAGCAGCGCCCAGGCCACCGTGCCGGTGCCGACCAGGGCGACGAGGGGTGTGTAGGTGCCGGCGATCATCAGGAAGATGGTGGCGTGGTCGGCCCGGCGCAGGCGCCACTTCAGGCGCCCGACCGGCCACATGTTGTAGGCGGCCGAGACGCTCAGCATCGCGACGAGGCCCGCCGCGTAGACCGCCACCGCCACCTGGCCGGACAGGGCGAGCGGCAGCAGCGCCGTGGTGATCACCAGGGCCAGCGCGCCGATGACGGCGAACGCGACGCCGACGACGTGCACCACCCCGTCCGCCAGGAGCTCGCGCGGGGTATAGACCCAGCGCACGGCCGGCGGTCGCCCGTCGTCGCACTCCGGTTCTCCGGTCAAGGCCTCCATGCAGCCCCCTTCGCAGGTCCCCTGCCGCGATCCCGTGCGGCCCGTCGGCGCCTCGGGACGGCTCAGTTCACCACCGAATCCCCGTGGGGTCACGGGGCTCCGGCCGGTCATGCACGGGAGAGCGTAGCGAGCCGCGCATGAACGACAGCCATACCGAGCACCAGCATGGCGGCGAGCTGGTGGGCGAGGCCGGCCCAGAGGGGCACCACCAGCAGCAGCGTGACGATGCCGAGCCCGGCCTGCGCGGCCACGAGGCCCAGCACCACGCCGGCCCGGCGGGACGCGCGGGTGCCCGGGGCCATGCGGCGCGCGTCGATCAGGTGGACGAGCGCGACGGCGAGGAGCAGGTAGGCCACCAGCCGGTGGTTGAGCTGCACCAGGGCGACGTTGTCGACGAAGTTCTCGATCCACGGCGTGACCGCGAACAGGCCCGAGAGCGGCGGGATCAGCCCCCCGTCCATCAGCGGCCAGGTGTTGTAGGTCAGTCCCGCCTTCGAGCCAGCCACGAGGCCGCCCAACGCGATCTGCAGCAGCACGAGGCCGGCGAGCGCCGCGGCGGTGACCCGCAGGCGGCGCGGCAGCCGCTCGTCGGCCGTCCGATCGAGCCCGGTCGCGAGCCAGACGAGGCCGGCATAGATCAGGCTCGCCAGGGTCAGGTGGAGCATCAGCTTGAGCGGCGCGACCGCGGTCATGCCCGGCTGGAGCCCCGAGGCCACCATGATCCAGCCCACCGCCCCCTGCAGGCCGCCGAGCAGCCCGAGCCCGAGCAGGCCGAGTCCGAGCCGCCGGTCGAGCCGGCCCGTCCACCAGAACCAGACGAGGGGCAGGAAGAAGACGAGGCCGAGCAGCCGCCCGAGGAAGCGGTGGCCCCATTCCCAGCCGTAGATCACCTGGAACTCGCCGAGCGACATGCCCTTGTTGAGGAGTTCGTATTGAGGCGTCGCCCGGTACTTGGCGAATTCCTGCTCCCAGGCCGCGGCCGAGAGGGGCGGGATGGCGCCCGTGACGGGTTTCCACTCGGTGATCGAGAGGCCGGAGCCGGTGAGCCGGGTCGCCCCGCCCACCGCCACCATCGCCACCACCAGGGCGGCGACCACGAAGAGCCAGCGGCGGACCGCGCGCCGCGCGCTGGGCGCGGCCGTGGCGGGCGGGGCGGCGGGCGTGCTGAGAACGGCGCTGGTCATGCGCGCGGGTCTAAGGGGCGGGTGGCCGGCCGCGCAACGCCCGCCGGTGCCGCACCGGCCGCGCTCCTGTACCGCACCCCGCCGCACGCGCGGCGATTGCGGCCCGCCCGCCCCTCGCGTAGGCGGGCGGCCACTCCCATGTCCGTCCGCTTGTCCGTCCCCTTGTCCGTCCCTTGGCCCGGAGACCCGCGATGCGCCGCCGCACCCGCTCGCTGATCGGGACGATCGTGATGATCGTCTTCGTGATGATCTACGCGCCGCTGGCGATGGCGCTCGCCGACAGCCGCATCGCCCAGACGCCGCCGATCGTGCAGTCGATCCTCTACGCGATCCTCGGCATCGCCTGGATTCTCCCCCTGATGCCGCTGATCCGGTGGATGACGCGGCCGGATACCGACGCGGCCTGACGCGACGGCCGGCTTTTCGCCCAACTTATCGCGCACAAGCTTCGGCGGCGCTCCGGATACGGGCGCATCCCTCCCGTTCTCCGCTCCCGCCCAAGGCAGCTTCAGGCTCATGCGCCACGCGCTCGCGATCTTCCTTTTTCTCGGCCCGCTCGCGGGCAGCGCGCTGGCCCAAGCCACGCCCCGTTCGGTGGGCGACTGCGAACGGATCCGCGGCGATCTCGCCTACAACCAGTGCCTCGCACTGTTCGGCCCGGCGGCCCGGGTGAAGGGCGCGACGGCCTACGCGGCCCCCGACACCGCCCTGCGCCTTCCCGAGATGCCGGGGGCCGCGATGCCCGAGGCCGAGCCCGCCCCCACCGCCTCGCGCGGCAGGGGCCGCCACGGGCGGCGCGCCTATCGCGATCGCCAGAGCGCCAGCTTCTCGATCATCGCGGGCGGCGAGCGCCGCTCCTACCGCCGCCGGCGCTGAGCCCGGCCGTCACGCCACGTTGAGCCGCCGGCCGCGGTTCCAGGCGAGGAACGGCACCCCCGAGAGCAGCGCCCGCAGGGCGGCGTCGGTCTGGAAGCAGCCGTTGACCGAGACCCGCGGCAGCGCGTGCAGGTGGTCGCGGTGGGCGGGAAACAGGTGGCCCGGACGGGTGGTCACGGCGGTGCGGTAGCCCGCCTCGCGCGCGAGCGCGAAGTCCCGCGGGCCGGCCGAGGTCGGATCTCCCACCGGATAGGAAAAATGCAGCGGGGCCGTGCCGAGCCGCTCGGCGATGCGCGTGCGCGATTCCGTGATCTCCCGCCGCGCCGTCCAGGCGTCGTGCTTGGCGAGCATCGGATGAGTCAGCGTGTGGGCGCCGATGCTGAGATCGGGATCCTCCGCGGCGGCGCGCAGCTCGTCCCAGGTCAGGCACAGGCCGCGGGTGAGCGCCCGCGCGTCGACGCCCGCCTCTCCGGCGAGGCGGGCGACGGCCGCGCGCAGAGCCGGCTCCGGACCGGCGCGCAACACCCCGTAGACGGCCGCGAAGGCCGCGCTCTTGCCCTCCGGGTCCGTGGCCGGCAGGTCGATTCCGGCTTCCGGCAGCCGCACCCGGTGTAGACGCCCGATCGCCCGTTCGAGTTCGATCCACCACAGCCGGCCGGTGCCCTCGGCGTAGTCCGCGGTGACGAACAGGGTCCAGGGCGCCCGATGGCGCACGAGCACCGGACGGGCGTGATCGAGGTTGTCGCGGTAGCCGTCGTCGAAGGTGAGGACCGCGAAGGAGCGCCCGCCCGCCGTCGCGAGGCGCTCGGGCACCGCATCGAGGGCGATCAGGTCGAAGCCGAGGCGCCGCAGCGTCGCCAGCACGTGGTCGAGGAAGGCCGGAGTGATCGAGAGCAGGCGGTTCGGCGCGTAGGCCCCGGCGGGCGGCGCCTCCGGCTCGACCCGGTGGAAGGTGAGGATGACGCCCCGGCCCCGGGTCGCGGGTGCCAGCCAGCGGTCGGCCCGCATCGCCGCGATGGCCGAGAACCCGGCGTGAAACAGACGGTGGCGCGCGTCCAGCATGCCCGCAGACTAGACTGCCGTCCCTCAAGACTTCCTTACGATGGGAGTCAGTTACCATACCGTCAGGATGCAGCATGGCGACGGCGCCGGTTGGACTATCGTGTCCCGGCGGGGCGGTGCCGGCCGCGCGCGGCGGGTGCCGCGCGGGCGCAGCAACCGTGGGTTAAGGACCGGGATCCGATGTCGGGAGCGGCGGTGAACGTGATGGGGGTCGGTCCCGCCGTCGGACGGCAGCCAGCGTTGTTCAGGGTGGAGGTCTTCACCGCGCTCGAGGCTGCCGAGCCGGTGTGGCGCGAGCTGGAGGCCGGCCGCGACGCGGTGATGAGTCCCTACCAGCGCTTCGACTGGGTGTCGGCCTACATGGCGACGCTCGGCCGGGCCGAGGGCGAGAGCCCGCTGATCGCGGTCCTGCGGGACGCGACCGGGCGCCCGCGCCTGCTGCTGCCGCTCGCGGTCGCGCGCCGCGGCCTCGTGCGCGTCGCGCGCGGCATCGGCGGCCGGCACGCCAACGTCCACCTGCCGCTCTTTGCCTCGCGCGAGGCTGCGCTCGCCGCGCCCGCCGCGGTGACGCAGGCGCTGCGCGACCTCGGCCGGGCGCACGGCCTCGACGTGTTCGTGTTCGCCAACCAGCCCCTGCGCTGGGACGAGTGCCCCAACCCCGTGGCGGCCGGCGGCCGCCCCGCGCCGAGCGACGCCTACGGGGCGCAGCTCGGCACGGACGCGGAAGCGACCATCAAGCGCCTGTTCAGCGGGGAGGCCCGGCGCAAGCTGCGGCAGAAGGAAAAGTGGCTCGCCGCCGCCCACGGCCCCCTCGACCACCGGGTCGCCACGGGCGGGCCGGAGGCGGAGGCGACCGTCGCCGCCTACCTGACCCAGAAGGCGGCCCGCTTCGCGCAGCTCGGCCTCGCCGATCCCTTCGCGGAGCCGGCGGCCCGCGCCTTCCTGGCCGAGGCCACGCGCCCGGATGCCCGGGTGCTCGAATGCCACGCCCTCGCGGCGCGCGAGAGCGGCCGGATCTTCGCCACCTTCATCGGGGTGGCCGATGCCCGCCGCTTCAGCGGCATGCTGACCTCGTTCGACGCGGACCCGCCGGTCGCCCGCTGCAGCCCCGGCGACCTGCTGCTGCACGCCCTGGTGCGCCACCAGATCGCGCAGGGGCGCTCCGCCTTCGATCTCGGCGTCGGCGAAGCGCGCTACAAGACGAATGTCTGCGACGACACCATCGCGCTGGTCGGCCGCACCCTGCCGGTGACGGTGCGCGGCCACCTCTACGCGCTCGGCGCCGGCGGGATCGCGGGCGCGAAGCGGCGCATCAAGCGCAACCGGCACCTGCACCAGCTCGCCGGCCGCCTGCGCGCCGCGCGCGCCGGGGCGTGAGGGCGAGACGATCCCCGGTCACGCCGAGCGGCGCAGCGGATAGGCCGGCATCGCCACGGGGGGCGGTCCCTCCTCGCGTGCCACGATCACGTCGGGCGCGCCCGCCGCCTCGGCGACCTCGAACAGCCCTACGAGGCCGGCATCGTCCGGGTCGGCGTTCGAGGCGATCACCACCGCGTCCATCCAGGCCGCCGCGAGGCCGACCAGCGATCGCGTGTCCGGGTGCGGGCCGTCGTTGAGGCAGCACAGGATCCAGTCGTAGGCTTGGCCGAGCGCATCGAGGGCGATGCCGAGGCCCTGGCGCTCCTCGAGCAGCAGGGCGGGCTCGCCGTAACCGCGGCCGATCAGGTGCAGCCGCGAACCGGCCTCGCGCCGCAGCGCCTCGCCGAACGCGGCCTCGCCGGCCACGATGTCGGTGAGGCCCGGGTGGTCGTCCCCTCGGTCCAGGCGCACGATCACGGCCCGGCTGTCGCGGGCGAGCGTGCGCCCGAGGGCGGTCGAGAGCGTGTCGAGCTCCTCCTCCGCGCCGGTGCCGACCACCAGGATCCGCCGCCCGCCGCCGGCGGTCTCGATGGCGGAGATCCGCGCGATCAGCGCGTCGAAGGCGTAGCGCTCCGCGGCCCCGGCGAGGCTGGCGGGCAGCAGGATGTCCTGCGGCGCGACGGGATCCAGTGCCGCTGCGGGCAGTGCAGGCGACGCGGCAGGCGTCTCTGCGGTCGTCTCGGCGGGCGTCTCGACCGCGCCGGAATCGTTCGCCGTCGCGGCCGGAGCGATGTCCGCCACCGGCTCGGCGTGCTCGGCGACCGGGCGCAGGCCCGGGTGGGTCGCATTCAGGCCGCGCTCGGATGGCGGCTGCGCGTCGTCGAGATCCCGCGGCCGCGCCGGCCAGCGGCGGCCGTCGCGGTCGTCCGGCCCGCCCGCGATGAGGCTGCGCGCCAGCACCCAGCCCGCGGCGAGCAGGAAGACCAGCACGGTGGCGCAGGCCACGATCGGCAGCTTCTTGGGGAAGGAGGGCAGGTCCGGCACCACGGCGCGCGAGACCACGCGGGCATCGGCCGGGGCCGCGCTCTCGGCATCGCGCGCGGCGGCCTCGCGGTAGCGGGCGAGGTAGGATTCGAGCTGCTCGCGCTGCACCTTGGCCTCGCGCTCCAGCGCCCGCAGCTGCACCTCGCTCGTGTTGCCCTTGGCCACCACGTCGCGCTGCCCGTCCACGGCGGCCTGCAGCGTCTCCACGCGGCTCCCGGCGATGCGCGCATCGTTCTCCAGGGTGCGGACCGTGCGGTCGGCGGCGGCGCGGATCTGGCCTTCGAGGTCGCCGAGCTGCGCGTTCAGCTCCTTGATCCGCGGGTGCTGCGGCAGGAGCGTGCGGGTCTCCAGGGCGAGCTGCGCCCGCAGGGTGATGCGCTGCTCCACGAGGCGGCGGATCAGCTCGTTGTTGGCGACGTCGGGGATCTCGAAGGCGCGGCCGTCCTTGATCAGGTCGCGGATCAGCTTCGCCTTGGCGGCCGCATCGGCCTGCGCGGCGCGGGCCTGGGTGAGCTGCGTCGAGAGTTCGGTGAGCTGCTGGGTGCCGATCGGCTGGCTCGTCCCGGTGCCGGAGAGGCCGCCGATCAGCCCGTTCCTGGCCCGGAAGGCCTCGACCTTCGCCTCGGCCTCCGCGACGCGGCCGCGCAGGGCCTCGATGTTGGTGCCGAGCCAGGACGAGGCGAACCGCGCCGTGTCGACCTTCGCGGCGGCGAGCGAGGAGAGGTAGAGCTCCGCGATGGTGTTGGCGGCCCGCGCCGCCAGTTCGGGATCGCGCGCCCGGAACTCGATCGTCAGGATGCGCGACTTGCCGGCCGGATAGACCAGCAGGTTCTTGAAGTAGTTGTCGAGGACGCGGTCCTCGGCGTCGCGCTCCAGGGGGTTCCGGACGAGCCCGAGCAGCGCCAGGACCTGATCCAGGGGATCGGGGCCGTCGATCAGCGGGTTGAACTCGCGGTTGCCGACGAGGCCGAGCCGCTTGATCGCCTCGCGGGCGAGGTCGCGCGACATCACGACCTGCACCTGGCTCGCCACCGCCTGCTCGTCGATCGGCTGGGGCACGTCGCCCCGCTCCTGCTGCAGGCGGGTCAACCCGCCGTCTCGGGTCTCGAGGAGCAGCTTGGACTCGGCCGTGTAGCGCGGGTGGACGAGCTGCACGAAGGCGACCGACAGGACGAGGGCCGCGAGCGTGGGCAAGGCGACGGCGAGCCAGCGCCGCCGGAGCAGGCGGCCGACATCGCCGAGCACGATTCCCTCCCGGCTCGGAAAGTCCTGCCGGGCCGGACGGTCTTGCCCGGCCGGACGGTCGTGCGCGGCGGACCCCGCGGCGGATGGGGGCAGGGAGCCGGGCGTTTCGGCAACGGGGGCGACGCGGAGCATGAGGGCCGTCTGCGATCGAGGGGCCAAAGTCCCGGGATCACACCTCATTAAGATTGCCGGGCGGTAAAGATCGCCCGGCTCGCCGACGCTTCGAAGTCGAACATCGTCGGGGGCCACGTCAGCTTTCGTTAACCACGCCGGCCTAAACCTTCCGGGTAGCGGATCCGACTGGCCGGACACGATGAATCGACGTCTTCTCCTCACAGGTCTTGCGAGCACACTGGCGCTCGGCGGCTGCCTGCGGCCGGATTATCGGACCGCCTACCTCGACGCGACCGGCACGGGCTCGATCGGGGGACAGTACCCGCTCGCGGCCGGCGACCGGCTGCGGGTGATCGTGTTCGGACAGGACAACCTGTCGAACCTCTACGCGGTGGACGGGGCCGGGCGGATCATCATGCCGCTGATCGGTCCGGTGAGGGTCGGCGGCGACACCACGCTGCAGGCGGCCCGCGCCATCGAGGGGCGCCTGCGCAACGGCTACGTGCGCGAGCCCCACGTCACGGTGGAGATCGAGGTCTACCGGCCCTTCTTCATCCTGGGCGAGGTGACGACCTCGGGCCAGTACCCATACGTCAACGGCATGACGGTCGAGACCGCGGTGGCGATCGCCGCGGGCTTCGGCCCGCGCGCCGCCCGCGACTACGCGGTGGTGACGCGCGAGAGCCCGAACGGCCTCGTCTCGGGGATCGTGCCGATGACCTACCCGGTGCGCCCGGGCGACACCATCGTGATCAAGGAACGCTGGTTCTGAGCCGCGCCCGCGCGGGTGCGCGGGCGTCGACGTGTCGGACGCGCGGCGTCACACCGTCCAGGGCGCGGGCGCGTCGGCGGCGAGGCCGTAGCGGGCGACCGCCTCGGCCACCTGCGCGCGCGCGATCGTGCCCGCATCGGCGAGCGCCGAGAGCGCCGCCACCACGATGTGCTGGCGGTCGACCTCGAAGAAGCGGCGCAGGCGGCTGCGGGTGTCGCTGCGGCCGAAGCCGTCCGTGCCGAGCGCCACGAAGCGGCCCTCGACATGGGGAGCGATCAGCTGCGGGTAGGCGCGCACGTAGTCGGTGGCGGCCACCACCGGCGCGGAGCCGGGCAGCAGCTCCGCCACGTGGCTGCGCCGCGCCGGCACGCCCGGGTTCAGCCGGGCCTCGCGCTCGGCCGCCTGCGCGTCGCGGGCGAGTTCGCTGAAGCTCGTGGCGCTGAACACCGCGGCGCCCACGCCCCATTCCTCCGCGAGCATCCGGGCGGCGTGGATCACCTCCGGCAGGATCGCCCCGGAGCCGAGCAGGCGCACCGACTCGCCCTCCCCGAAGGATCCGACCCGGTAGAGGCCGCGCACGATGCCCTCGGCCGCCCCCGCCGGCATCGAGGGCTGGGCGTAGGTCTCGTTCATGGCGGTGACGTAGTAGAACTCGTCCTCGCCCTCGGTCATCATCCGGCGCGCGCCGTGATCGAGGATCACCGCCATCTCGTAGGCGAAGGCGGGATCGTAGGCGCGGCAGTTCGGGATCGTGGCGGCCACGAGGTGGCTCGACCCGTCCTGGTGCTGCAGGCCCTCGCCGCCGAGCGTGGTGCGGCCCGCCGTGGCGCCGATGAGGAAGCCCCGCGCCCGCTGGTCGGCCGCCGCCCAGATCAGGTCGCCGACCCGCTGGAAGCCGAACATCGAGTAGTAGATGTAGAAGGGCAGCATCGCCAGCCCGTGCACGCTGTAGGCCGTCGCCGCCGCGACCCAGGACGAGATCGCGCCCGCCTCCGTGATGCCTTCCTCCAGGAGCTGGCCGTCCCGCGCCTCCTTGTAGAACAGCATCGAGCCGGCATCCTCCGGCTCGTAGAGCTGCCCCACCGGCGAGTAGATGCCGACCTGCCGAAAGAGGTTCGCCATGCCGAAGGTGCGCGCCTCGTCGGCGACGATCGGCACGACGCGCGGCCCCAGCTCCTTGTGCCGCAGGAGGCCGCCGAGCAGCCGCACCGCCGCGGTGGTGGTCGACATCTCCTTGCCGTCGGCGTCGAGCGCGAAGCCCGCATAGGCGGCGAGGTCCGGCACCGCCACGGGCGGGCCGGTGCGGCGGCGCTTGGGCAGATATCCGCCGAGCCCCGCGCGCCGCTCGCGCAGGTAGCGCAGCTCGCGGCTCTCCTCCGGCGGCCGGTAGAAGTCGAGGCGCTCGACCTCGGCATCCGAGAGCGGCAGGGCGAAGCGATCGCGAAAGGCCTTGAGCGCGTCGGTGTCGAGTTTTTTCGCCTGGTGGGCGGTCATGCGCGACTCGCCCGCCCCGCCCATGCCGTAGCCCTTCTTGGTCTTGGCCAGGATCACGGTCGGGCGGCCCTGCGTCGCCTTGGCGGCGGCGAAGGCCGCGTAGAGCTTGCGGAAGTCGTGGCCGCCGCGCTTGAGCCGGTCCACGTCCGCGTCGGACATGTGCGAGACCAGCGCCTTCACCTCCTCGTCCTCGCCGAAGAAGTGGGCGAGGTTGTAGGCGCCGTCCTTGGCGCCGAGCGTCTGGTACTTGCCGTCGACGGTGGCGGCGAAGCGGCGCAGCAGGGCGTGGTTGGTGTCGCGGGCGAAGATCGCGTCCCACTCCGAGCCCCACAGCACCTTGATCACGTGCCAGCCGGCGCCGCGGAAGACGCTCTCCAGCTCCTGGATGATCTGGCCGTTGCCGCGCACCGGCCCGTCGAGGCGCTGCAGGTTGCAGTTGATCACGAAGGTGAGGTTGTCGAGCTTTTCCCGCGCCGCGAGCGTGAGCGCGCCCACCGATTCCGGCTCGTCCATCTCGCCGTCGCCGAAGACGCCCCAGACGTGCCGGTCCGCCGTGTCGGCGAGGCCGCGGTCGCGGAGGTAGCGCATGAAGCGCGCCTGGTAGATCGCGTTGATCGGCCCGATCCCCATCGAGCCGGTGGGCACCTGCCAAAAGTCCGGCATCAGCCAGGGATGCGGGTAGGAGCAGAGGCCCTGGCCGGCGATCTCCTGGCGGTAATGCGTCAGGTGCTCCTCCGAGAGGCGCCCCTCCAGGAAGGCGCGGGCGTAGACGCCGGGCGCGGAATGGGGCTGGAAGAAGACGAGGTCGGAGCCCGCCCCGGTCTCGTCGCCGGCCTTGAAGAAGTGGTTGAAGCCGAGTTCGAAGATCTCGGCCGCCGAGGCGTAGCTCGCCACGTGGCCGCCGAGTTCGCCGTAGGCCATGTTCGCCCGCACCACCATCGCGAGCGCGTTCCAGCGCATGATCGAGGTGAGCCGCTCCTCGGTGGCGAGGTCGCCGGGGTAGGGGGGCTGCTTCTCCAGCGGGATGGTGTTGCGGTAGGGCGAGTAGGGCGGGGCCTCGTCCACGAGGCCGATGGCCTTGGCCTTCTCCTCCAGCCGATCGAGGAGGAAGCGCGCCCGCTCCGGGCCGGCATGGCGCACGACGGATTCGAGCGAGGCGAGCCAGTCGGCGGTCTCGCCCGGATCCGCGTCGGCGACGCCGCGCGGCCCGGTGATCGGCGTGGTCGGCTTCGCGCTGGCGCTCATCGGCTCTCCTCCCGGGCGGCTCGTCTCGTCCGCTGCCGAGACATCGCCCGCCAGGGGGGCTTTCGCAAGCGCGCCTCAGCAGACTTGCGTTGGCAGGCCAACGCTTCGCCCGCTTAGATTCTTGTTTTGCCGCAGGTTTTTGTCGCAGAACCGGCGGCCACTTTTGCGAAACCTGCTTAGAGCAATTTCCGACGAAGTGGATGCCGGTTCGTCGCAGAAAATGCGACAAATCAAAGACTTAGAGCAGCGCCCGGTCGCAACGCGATCGGGCGCTGCTCTAGCGCCCCTCCGCCCGCGCCTCCTGCATGACGCCGTCGCGCGGCAGCGCGGTCTCCCACAGCGCGCCCGCGCGGGCCTTGGCGTAGCCGTCGTCGAACAGCCGGCGCATGTAGGCGGTGTCGAAGCCCTGCTGGGCCGCGACCTCCGGGATGCCGCGGTCGATGTAGGTGAGGTTGAAGCCGATGCCGTTGCGGCGCGCGAAGGCGAGCGTGCTCGCCAGCGTGTTGCGGGCGCGGGTGCGCCCCACCGTCGAGAGGGTGCGCGAGGCGATCGCGAAGGTGCGGTTCCGGACGAGGTCGAAGCTCGGCTCGATGCGGCCGTTGATGATCACGAAGATGTTCGGCCGGCCCCGGCTGCGCACCACGCGCCCGTCCTGGGCCAGGAAGGCCTCCGGCAGGGTGAAGACGGGCGTGGCCACCGCGCCGTCCACATGCATCTCCTGGAAGGCGCGGTTGCCGGCCTGGGCGTCGATGAGCATCGGCGGGAAGACCGCCGGCACGCTCGCCGAGGCGGTGAGCACGTCGCGGAACAGCGCGACGGCGTTCGGCTGCCCGCTCGTCGCGATGGCGCCCATGTCCCAGATCACGGCGCGCTGCGAATCGAGGTTCGTGGTGACGACGAGGAGGCGGCGGCCCTTGCGGTGCTCCTCGGCGATCTGGGCCACGAGGTCGGGGGTCACGTAGCGCCCGACGAGGTCGCGCAGGCGCTGGTCGGCGAAGAGGCCGTCGCCGACCAGGATGTTGAGGGGGTTGGGCGATTCCACCAGGGTCGAGGCGATGCCGCTGGTGTAGATCTCCCGCAGGGTCGGATCGTAGGCCGGCCCCAGGAAGGCGAAGGGCGCGATCAGCGCGCCGGTCGAGACGCCCGAGACCAGGGTGAAGACGGGGCGCCGCCCGGTCTCGCTCCAGCCGTTCAGCACGCCCGCCCCGTAGGCCCCGTCGCCGCCGCCCCCCGAGAGGGCGAGATACGTGAAGGGCTCGCGCTGCGCGACCGCCTGTGCGCTCACGGGGGCGAAGGCCGAGGCCGGCGCATCGGCCCAATAGCGGATCGTCGGCTCCTGCCCGGGCACCGTGGCCACGGCCGCCTCGGCGGCCGTGTACGGCGTGCGCGGGATCGAGGAGCAGGCCGCGACCTGCGCGGCCACCAGCGCGGCGAGCAGCCCGCGCACCCATTGCGAACGATGAGACACGGGAACTCCGCCGTCGATGTCGCTGCGCCACCCGTGCCGTATCCTCCGACAGCGGCGGGCTTATGGCAACGCTTATGGCAAAGCTTGAGAGGGAAAAGAGTTCCCTGTGGGATGCGCGCGACGGGGATGAATCGCGGATCAGGCTTGGTCCGGATCACCGCCCTCGTCATCGAGGCGCGCGACGATCCGCAGGATGTTCGACTGCCCGTCGAGGATCTTGTTCTCCATAAGGACGAGGTCGGAGCGGATGACGGAGACATCCCGGTTCAGCGCGCCCGTATCCTGGCGCAGGCTCGTGAACCCTTCGTCCATCCGCATGGCGAGGCGGTTCACCAGCTCGATGATGCGGCCCTGCCGCTCGACGAGTTCCATCATCTCGCGGCGCATGCCCTGGAGCTGGCGCAGCGCAACAGTGTTCTGCGGGATCGACGCCTCGAAGCTCATCGGCCGTCCACCTGCGCCGAACCACCGCCCGGCCCGGCGATGATGCCGCAAGCCTCGCGCGCGGTCACCGCCTTTGTCCTTCGCGGGACTTGCATCCTTCGCGGGACTCATGGCCTTCGCGGGACTCGGCGATGACGCGCTCAGCCCGGTGCCTTCGGACCCCGCCGCCCGAAATCCGGCTCCGCCGTCTCCTGGCCCATCGCCACGATGCCGCGGCGGATGGCGCGGGTGCGGCTGAAGAGGGCGTGCAGGGCCTCGCCGTCGTCCCAGCGGATCGCCCGCGCCAGCGCGGCCAGATCCTCGTTGAAGCGTCCGAGCATCTCCAGCACCGCGTCCTTGTTGGTGAGGAAGACGTCGCGCCACATGGTGGGATCGGAGGCGGCGATGCGGGTGAAGTCGCGAAAGCCGCCGGCCGAGAACTTGATCACCTCGGATTGCGTCACGGTCTCGAGGTCCGCCGCCGTGCCCACGATGTTGTAGGCGATCAGGTGCGGCACGTGGCTGGTGATGGCGAGCACGAGGTCGTGGTGGGCGGGCGTCATGGTCTCGACCACGGAGCCCAGTCCCTCCCAGAAGGCCCGCACCCGCGCCACCGCCTGCGGGTCCGTGCCCTCGGGCGGCGTGAGGATGCACCAGCGGCCCTGAAACAGGGTCGCGAAGCCGGCATCCGGCCCCGATTGCTCGGTGCCGGCGACGGGGTGGGCCGGCACGAAGGCGGCGTGGGCGGGCAGGTGCGGGGCGACCGCCGCCACCACCGCGCCCTTGACCGAGCCGACATCCGAGACGATCGCGCCGGCCTTCAGGGCGCCGGCCATCGCGGCGGCGACCGCGCCGACGGCGCCCACCGGCACGCACAGGATCACGAGGTCGGCCCCCGCGACCCCGGCCGCGACGTCGTCGGTCGCCTCGTCGGCGATCCCGAGCGCGCGCACGCGCTCCAGCACGCCCGCGTCCCGGTCGATCGCCACGATGGTCCGGGCCAGGCCGTTCGCCCGGGCGGCGCGGGCGATCGAGGAGCCGATCAGCCCGAGCCCGACGATGGCGAGGCGATCGACGGCGCGCTCAGGCATCCGCGCGTCCCTTCACGAACTCCGCCAGCGCCGCGACCACCGCCTCGTTCGCCTCCGCGCTGCCGATCGTCATGCGCAGGGCGTTCGGCAGCCCGTAGGCGCCGACGCGGCGCAGGATCAGGCCGCGGGCGGTCAGGAAGGCGTCGGCCTCCGCGGCCCCGCGGCCCGGCGCGTCGGGGAAGTGGATCAACACGAAGTTGCCGACGCTCGGCGTCACGGTGAGCCCGAGGTCGGTCAGGGCCCGGGTGACCTTCGGCAGCCACGCCTCGTTGTGGGCGACCGCCGCCGCGATGTGGCCGTCGTCCGCCATCGCCGCGGCGCCCGCCGCGATCGCGGCCGCGCTGACGTTGAAGGGACCGCGGATACGGTTGACCGCGTCCACCACGGCGGGCGGTCCCACCATCCAACCGATGCGCAGGGCCGCCAGCCCGTACGCCTTCGAGAAGGTGCGGGTCATCACGACGTTCTCGGATTCGGCCACGAGTTCGAGGCCGGCCGCGTAGTCGTTGCGCCGGACGTACTCGGCATAGGCCGCGTCGAGGACGAGGAGCACGTTGCCCGGCAGCCCCGCGTGCAGCCGGCGCACCTCGTCGAAGGGCAGGTAGGTGCCGGTGGGGTTGTTCGGGTTGGCGAGGTAGACGAGGCGCGTGCGCGGGCTCACCGCGGAAAGGATCGCGTCGACATCCGCCGTGTGGTCGCGCTCGGAGGCGACGACCGGCGTGCCGCCCGCCGCCAGGATGGCGATGCGGTAGACCAGGAACCCGTACTGCGAGTAGAGGCCCTCCTCGCCCGGCCCGAGATACGCGTAGGTGAGCAGCGACAGGAGCTCGTCCGAGCCCGCGCCGCAGACGATCCGCTCGGGATCGAGGCCGTACTTGGCGGCGATGGCCCGGCGCAGGGCCGCGGCGCTCCCATCCGGGTAGAGTTCGAGCCCGGCCGCCCCCTCGTGCACCGCCGCGATCGCGGCCGGGCTCGGCCCGAGCGGCGTCTCGTTCGAGGAGAGCTTGTGCAGCTTCACGCCGGCCGGCGCCGCGCTCTTGCCCGGCACGTAGGCCTCGATGTCGAGAACGCCGGGACGCGGGACGGGACGGAGGGCGGCGGACATGACGGGACTCGGCTGCGCTTCGTGGACGCCGCCCGTCTAGAGCATGTCGCCCCCCGAGGGGAAGCCCGTCAGACCGTGACCTGCGTGCCCACCTCCACCACGCGCCCGGTCGGGATCTGGAAGAAGTCCGTCGCGTCGTTGGCGTTGCGCGCCAGCGTGATGAAGATGCGGTCCTGCCACAGCGGCATGCCGGACTGCGCCGCCGGGCGGATCGAGCGGCGCGACAGGAAGAACGACGTCGCCATGATGTCGAACTTGAAGCCCTGCTTGCGCAGCAGCGCCAGCCCCCGCGGGATGTTCGGCGATTCCATGTAGCCGAACTTCATCACCACCTTCCAGAAATGCGGCCCCAGCGGCTCGATGGAGATGCGGTCGGCATCCTTCAGGCGCGGCAGGTCGATGGTGCGCACGGTGAGCACGACGTTCTTCTCGTGCAGCACCTTGTTGTGCTTGAGGTTGTGCAGGAGGGCGGCGGGCGCGGTCTCGGGATCGCTGGTCAGGAAGACCGCCGTGCCGCGGACGTGGTGGGGCGGGCTTTTTTCCAGCATCGCCACGAGTTCGGACAGCGGCACGTCGGTCTTGCGGGTCTTGTTGAACAGGATGGTGACGCCCCGCACCCAGGTCCACATCAGCACCACGAGGCCGCCCGCCAGCAGCAGGGGCACGTAGCCGCCCTCGAACACCTTGATCAGGTTCGAGACGAGGAACATCAGCTCGACCGCGATGAAGGGCAGCATCACGGCGCCGGCCGCGATCGGCGACCACTTCCAGAACCGCCACAGCACCAGGAACGAGAGGCTCGCGGTGATCAGCATCGTGCCGGTGACGGCGATGCCGTAGGCCGAGGCGAGGCCGCTGGAGGAGCGAAAGACCAGCACCAGCACCACCACGCCGACCATCAGCAGGGTGTTGATCTGCGGCAGGTAGATCTGGCCCGAATGGGATTCGGAGGTGTGGCGGATCTCGAGCCGCGGCAGCAGGCCGAGCTGCACCGCCTGGCGCGAGAGCGAGAACGCTCCGGTGATCACCGCTTGGCTGGCGATCACGGTGGCGGCGGTGGCGAGCAGCACCATCGGCAGCAGCGCCCATTCGGGCACGAGCTGGAAGAACGGGTCCTTCGTGTCGGGATAGGCGAGGACGAGCGCCGCCTGGCCGAGATAGTTGAGCGAGAGCGCCGGGCCGACGATGCAGATCCAGGCGGCCTGGATCGGTCGGCGGCCGAAATGGCCGAGATCGGCGAACAGTGCCTCGGCCCCGGTCACCGCCAGGAAGACCGCGCCGAGCACGATCAGCGCGCCGCTGCCGTGGCTGAGCAGGTATTCGAGCGCGTACCAGGGATTGAGCGCGAGCAGCACGTCCGGCCGACGCAGGATGTGCGGCAGGGCCGCCACCGCCATGGCCAGGAACCACACCACGGTGATCGGGCCGAAGAAGCTCGCCATCCGTCCCGTGCCCCGGCTCTGGACCAGGAAAAGCGGCACGATGATCGCGATGGTGATCGGCAGCACGTAATGCTCGAAGGCCGGGGTGACGAGCTTCAGGCCCTCCACCGCCGAGAGCACCGAGATCGCCGGCGTGATGACGGCGTCCCCGTAAAAGAGGGCCGCGCCGAGCAGGCCGAGGCTGAACACCGTGCGCGAGCCGCCGAGCGCCTTGCGGGCGAGCGCCATGAGCGAAAGGATCCCGCCCTCGCCCTTGTTGTCCATGTGCAGGAGCAGGAGCACGTACTTGATCGTGACGATCAGGATCAGCGCCCAGAGCAGCAGCGAGACGGTGCCCAGCACCTCGTGCACCGTGAGCATCCCGTCGGCCCGCCCGGGGGCCAGCGCCTCCCGGAAGGCGTAGAGCGGGCTGGTGCCGATGTCGCCGTAGACGACGCCGACCGAGCCGAGGAAGAGCGTCCAGAACTTGGCTTGGCCGTGACCGTGGCCCTCGGGCTCGTCGACCGACCCGGCGGGCGTCGGCGGCCCGCCGCTCGGCGGGGTGAGCGTTTCGGGCGGGGTGGTGCTCCCGCTCGTGGGTACGGCAGATTGGGTCATGGGCAATCAGGATTGCGCCTCGCCGGAGGCGCGGGTGCCGCCGAGAGAGCTGCGGGGGCGTTCGGCGGCACCGGATCGCGCCGGCCCGGCCGGCTGCGATTGTGGCGAAATCTTAGCATGCGGGCCGGGGCGTGCAAGGCGGCGCGCCCCTGACCTTTGGGAAAGCGGCCCCTACTCGGCGGCCGTGCGGCGGTCCTGGCCGAAGCGGCGCTCGATGTAGTCGATGACGATGGCCTCGAAGTCCTTGGCGAGCGTCGCCCCGCGCAGCGTCATCGCCTTCTTGCCGTCGATGAAGACCGGCGCGGTGGGTGTCTCGCCCGTGCCGGGCAGCGAGATGCCGATGTCGGCGTGCTTCGATTCGCCCGGCCCATTCACGATGCAGCCCATCACGGCGACGTTCAGGCCCTCGACCCCCGGATAGGTCTTGCGCCACTCCGGCATCGAGGTGGAGATCCAGTTCTGGATGTCGCGGGCGAGTTCCTGGAAGACCGTGGAGGTGGTGCGCCCGCAGCCGGGGCAGGCGGCCACCAGCGGCACGAAGGTGCGGAAGCCCATCGTCTGCAGCAGCTCCTGGGCGGCCTTCACCTCCACGGTGCGGTCGCCCCCGGGCTCGGGCGTCAGCGAGTAGCGGATCGTGTCGCCGATCCCCTCCTGAAGCAGCACGCCCATCGCCGCCGAGGCCGCGACCACGCCCTTGGTGCCCATGCCGGCCTCGGTGAGGCCGAGATGGATGGCGTAGTCCGCGCGGCGCGCCACCTCGCGGTAGACGGCGATCAGGTCCTGCACCGCCGAGACCTTGGCGGAGAGCACGATGCGGTCCTTGGGCAGGCCGATCTCCACGGCGCGGTCGGCCGAGAGCAGCGCGGAGCGCACCATCGCCTCGCGCATCACCGCGCGGGCGTCGAGCGGCCGCGGGGCGCGGGCGTTCTCGTCCATCATGTGGGTGAGGAGCGCCTCGTCCAGCGAGCCCCAGTTCGCACCGATGCGCACCGCCTTGCCGTAGCGCGCCGCCGTCTCGACGATGGTGCCGAACTGGAGGTCCTTCTTCTCCTTGAAGCCGACGTTGCCCGGGTTGATCCGGTACTTCGCCAGCGCCTCGGCGCAGGCCGGATGATCGGCCAGCAGCTTGTGGCCGATGTAGTGGAAGTCGCCCACCAGCGGCACGGGGACGCCGATGCGGTCCAGGCGCTCGCGGATCTTGGGCACCGCCGCGGCGGCCTCGTCCCGGTCCACCGTGATGCGCACGATCTCGGAGCCCGCGCGGGCGAGCGCCGAGACCTGCGCCACGGTGGCGTCGATATCCGCCGTGTCGGTGTTGGTCATCGACTGCACGACGATGGGCGCGCCGCCGCCGATCGTGACGGCGCCCTCGCCCTCGCCGATGCGCACGCCGACGGTGCCGTGCCGGGCTGCCGGGCCGGCGATCTCGGGGGCGGCAGCGGGTGCGTCCATGGTCTGCATCGGGGTCCTTCGCGGCGGCCGGTTCCGGGTCCGGCACCAAACGTTTAGCTGATCCTGCGCGCGGGCGACGTCAAGTCTGTGACGCACCGCACGGCCGGACCGGCGCGCAGCATCGGCTCCGAAGATGAACGGAGCGTGCCGGTGCGGCGTCGGGCGCTTCATGGCCCATCCGCTCCGGCCTGTCGAGGCGCGGTGCCGCATCCGGGGTTGCGTGGAATGTGCACCGCACCATCTCATCTTGCAATGCAGCAACCAGCGTGGCGGACGCGATGGACGGACGAAATGACGGCCTCTCCGCAGCCGAGGGGCAGCCGGTGGCGGTCGAATCGGGTGGGCGGCCCCGCCCGGCCCGCGGTCTCGCGGGGCCACGGGCCGAGAAGGCGGTGGCGCTCGCCCTGCAGGGCGGGGGGGCGCACGGCGCCTTCACCTGGGGCGTGCTCGACGCGCTGATCGAGGACGGGCGCCTCGCCTTCGAGGCGATCACCGGGGCGAGCGCGGGCGCCATGAACGCCGTGGTGATGACCCACGGCTGGCTGAAGGGCGGTCCGGACGGCGCGCGCGCCCAGCTCGAAGCCTTCTGGCGCGGGGTCAGCCTCGACGGCGACCTGACCGAGACGCAGCAGAGCGTGTTCGACGGCGTGCTGCGCTTCTGGAAGCGCACGCCGGTGGGCGAGTTCTGGAAGGCGGTGGCGAGCCCCTACTCGGCCAACCCCCTCAACATCAACCCGCTCAAGCGCGCGCTGGAGGAGACGGTCGATTTCGCGGCGCTCCGCGCGGCGGACACCGCGCCGCTGTTCATCTCGGCCACCAACGTCTGGACCGGCAAGATCGCGGTGTTCGAGGGGCGGGACCTGACGCCCGACCACGTCATGGCGTCGGCCTGCCTGCCCACCGTCTTCCAGGCGGTGGAGATCGACGGCGTGCCCTACTGGGACGGCGGCTACCTCGGCAACCCGCCGCTCTATCCGCTCTATCACGGGGCCGAGACCCGCGACATTCTGCTCGTGCAGATCAACCCGGTGGAGCGGCGCGAGACGCCGCGCACGCCCGAGGCGATCCGAGACCGGCTGAACGAGATCACCTTCAACGGCAACCTGCTGCGCGAGTTGCGCGCCATCGACTTCATGCGGGAACTGATCGAGGAGGGCGCCCTCACGCCGGACGAGTACCGGCCGGTGCGGCTGCACCGCATCGACGGCACCGGCGGGCTCGACGATTACGGCGCCGCGACCAAGCTCAAGCCGCAATGGCCCTTCCTGCAGAGCCTGCGCGACGCGGGCCGGGCGGCCGGGCAGGCGTGGCTGGCCCGGCACTTCGACGCCGTCGGGCGCGAGGGCACGCTCGACCTGCGGGCGATGTATGGGTGAGAGGGAACCCTGGAGAGCATGGGTCGGGCAAGCGCGCCGAGCCCACTTCCCGGCGAGATTCCCGGGCGTCGTTCTGTCCGTTCGCCCTCTCGCGCGGCATGGTCCGACACCGCCGCGCGCTTGTGCTGACGCGTTCTCCTCCCCACCAGCATCTGGGCGCAGCATGGTTCGTATGAACGGATCGGGGCAAAGACGCTCCAGCATGAGAGGTAGCAGATAGGGCGCATGCAGTCGGCCTTCAGGTGAGTTGCCCTATCCGTTGTCTTGACGATAAGGCCTCGATTCAGCCCTCGGATGCCGACTGGAGAGCAGCGCAGCCATGTCATATGCCATCCACAGCACGCCAACGAATATCGTTGATCACGAAGCGCTTTCGCAGCTTGTAGCGCAATGCTCTGATCCGGGCGTGCGCGCCGTGCTGGTGGGGTTCGGAGAAACTGCCAAGCATGTTATCAATTTGTGCCGCGACAATGTTGTTGCAGTTTATGATCCGAATCCCATCTTCAGGGGGGTTCATTTTCGCGGCATTCCGGTTGTAGATCTTGATCGAAAATTTGATGCCAATCTTATTCTTTCTTGCGAGTATCGTCACAATTACGGATATCTTGGGGATGTTGTGCGTCTCTATGGTTACATGAGATGGTTCTATCCTTCGCGACTTCTTTACAAGCAGACATCGGAAATCAATGTATTCGAGCAGGAGACATTATATCATGAAGTTTTTCGAAACGAGGACGAAGCCCCCGCCTCGATGATGGCAAAGGAGAAGATCCATTTCACGATGGAACTTCTCCGCCTTGGCCTAACATTTCCGGGTGACGTAATAGAATTTGGAACATGGCAAGGAGGAAGTGCTTGGTACTTCGCACGGGCGCTTAACTACTTAAAGGAATTTCGCAAATTTCATTTGGTCGACCTCTTTGAGACTCATCAGCCTGATCCCACTGCGACTATGTGCACTGATGAGATACGCGCGAGAATTACGCGGGAATATGCCAATACGGAGCTCTATGTTGGCCTCGTTTGGGATAGTGCTATCCACGAGCGCATCGGGTCGCAGCAATTTTGCTTTGCGCACGTCGATCTTGGCTATGAGGAGGTTGGCCTGGACTACCTCTGGCAGCGCCTCGCTCCTGGCGCGCCGATGGTGCTCGACAATTACGGACACCTTGCTGCGCCGACGTGGCGCTGGGACGACTTCTTCGCCGCGCGCGGCACACGTGTGACGCGACTTCCCTGGTCGGAGCAAGGCCTCGTCTTCAAACGGCCTGCGGACGCGCAGGCCGGGGAGCGCCACGAAAGCGATGGCCGGAGCCCAGGCTGGGCGGATCGGGCTCGAGCCTTGCTCGGGAAGGGATGAGAGGAGGCGCCGCGCGAGGCCTTCGGCCACTGCAGTGCTTCAACAGGCAGCTGAAGATGTCGCGTTCACGACATGCTCGACGCGCAGCGGGATGCTGGGCGCAGGGACGACGTCCTGCTGAGGGCAATTGGCCCGCACCAGATCAGGCGCCGGATCGGTAATGATCTCGACGAGTTCGTCGAGCGTGGCGGCCTCCGCGTGCAGGCCGGGATGAGATCTGCGCCCGGCTGCCGTTCCCCGAGAGTTCGGCGCTCCGACGCAGATTGCGGTACCGGACGCTTCCATCCGATGCGCTGCGGCCGACGACGCTCTACACGCAGTCCGGCGCCGCGAACCGCCACACCCCCGTGCGCTTGATCTCCGCATCCTCCAGCGCCCGCGTCACCGGCACCGCGTAGGTGGCGAGGTTGTCCAGGCGCTCCTTCGGCAGGTAGGCCCGGCCGGGATCGCCGATCAGCACCCGGGCGCCGCGGGCGTGCAGCGCCTGGAGCCAGTCGGCAACCCGGGCGGCGAGGTCGCGCTCGTAGAAGATGTCGGCGGCGAGCACGCAGTCCCAGCCCTCGTCGCGGCCGATCAGGTCCTCGCCCCTCGGCGCGACGCGGTCCGCGACGCCGTTCTGCGCGGCGTTGAGGCGGATCGCCGCGAGCGCGAAGGGGTCGAGGTCGCTCGCCACCACCGCGGCGGCCCCCGCCCGCGCCGCCGCCACCGCGACGAGGCCGGAGCCCGAGGCGAAATCGAGCACGCGGGCGCCCGCGACGGTCTCGGGCCGGTCGAGGACGTAGCGCGCCAGCGCCTGCCCGCCCGCCCAGGCGAAGGCCCAGAAGGGCGGCGGCAATCCCATCTCGCCCAGTTCCTCCTCGGTGCGGCTCCACAATTCGGTGGCCTCGTCGGCGACCATCAGGCCGATCTCCGGCGCGTGCGGCACCGGGCGCAGCCGGGTGTGGGCGCGGATGAAGGCCGCGGGGTCGCGCGCGGAGGCGCTCACGCCAGCAGGTCCGCGTGGACGCGCGCCACCGCGGCGGCGACCGCCGCCTCGGTGAAGCCACCCTCAAGAATCCTGAGGCGGGCCGCCGCGCCCATCGCGGCGAGGCGGGCCGGGTCGGCGGCGAGATCCGCCATCGCCCGGGCGAGCGCCGCCGGGTCGTCGGAGGGCACCACGCGGCCCTCGATCCCGTCGCGCACGAGCGTGCGGCAGCCCGGCACGTCGGTGGTGAGGAGGGCCCGGCCGCAGGCGGCGGCCTCCAGCAGGGCACGCGGCAGGCCCTCGCCGCCGCGCGAGGGCAGGCAGGCGGCCTGCGCCGCCGCGAGCGCGCCCGCCACGTCCGCGGTCGCCCCGTGCCACGTCACCCCGTCGCGCGACCAGTCCCGCAGGGTCGCCTCGGGGATCGCGCGCCGGTTCGACGGGTCGGGGGCGCCGTGGAGGGCGAGGTCGACCGAAACACCCTGCGCGCGGGCGAGGCGCACGGCCTCGACCGCGGTGTCGACGCCCTTCGACCACAGCATCCGGGCGACGAGGGCGATGCGCAGCGGCGGCAGCGGCGGCAGCGGCGCGGGCACCCACACGGCGGGGTCGATCCCGGCCCCGCCCACCACGGTGACGCGGGTCTCCGCCGGATCGAGGCCGAGGAGCGCGGCATCGTCCGGGTTCTCGAACAGGTAGCGGGTCTGGGCGGTCTCCAGCGGGCCGCGGATCAGGCGGCGCAGGGCGGCGCGCGCCACGCGCCCGCCGCGATCCTGCCGGGCGCCGACGAGGCCGAGACCCGTGAGCGCGTAGACCCGCCGCGGAATGCCGGCGAGCGCGGCGGCCGCGCCCCCGACCAGGATGCCGCGCAGCGCGATGCAATGGACGAGGTCGGCCCGCAGGGCCTTGAGGATCGCGGCGAGCTGCCCGGTGGCGTAGCCGGCGCTCATCGGGTTGAGGCTCGACCGCTCGGCCTCCAGCGCCACCACGCGGGCGCCCGTCGCCGCGATGGCCTCCCGGTGCGCGCGCACCCGCGTCACCACCGCGACCGCGTGGCCGGCCGCCACGGCGGCGCGGGCCATCGGCAGGAAGTGGGAGGCGAAGAACCAATCCTCCGTGACGACGAACGCGATGGTCTTCTGCCCGGGCTGCGCCACGCCGGTCTCCTCTGCGGTCCCACGGTTCCCTCAACACCATTTCGGGCCCGCGTTCCACGGGGCGGGCGCGAGAAACGCCGGCGGGCCGCGCCGGAACCCGCCCCGGCAGCTTCCGGTTGAGGGACACCGGCCGTGCGTGCGCCGGGAGAGGTCAGTGCCGATGCTGTCGGAGCCCGAGAAGGCCGAGAACGTTGCCGAGCCCCGCGTCGAGATCCGCGATGCCGCCCGCGAGGCGGGCCTGCGCTACGTGAGCGACGAGGAGCCCGGCTACCGGCGCAAGCGCAGCGGCCGGGGCTTCCGATACCTCGACGCGTCCGGCAAGGCGGTGACCGACCAGGCGGTGCTCGACCGTATCCGCGGCCTCGCGATCCCGCCCGCCTACACGGACGTGTGGATCTGCCGTTACGCCAACGGGCACATCCAGGCCACCGGCCGCGACGACAAGGGCCGCAAGCAGTACCGCTACCACCCGGATTTCCGGGAGGCGCGCGAGAGCACCAAGTTCGTCCACATGCTGGACTTCGCGGAGGCGCTGCCGGCCCTGCGCCGCACGGTGCAGGAGCACATGGGCCGCCGCGGCCTGCCGCGCGAGAAGGTGCTGGCGACGTTGGTCCACCTCTTGGAGGCCACGCTGATCCGGGTCGGCAACGACGATTACGCGCGCCAGAACCGCAGCTACGGCCTCACCACGCTACGCGATCCCCACGTGCAGGTGGAGGGCGCGGACCTGAAGTTCCGGTTCAAGGGCAAGAGCGGCAAGGTCTGGCAGCTCTCGCTGCGCGACCGGCGCGTGGCCAAGATCGTCAAGGCCTGCCAGGACCTGCCCGGACAGGAACTCTTCCAGTACCTCGACGAGGAGGGCGTGCAGCGCGACGTCACCTCGGCCAACGTGAACGCCTACCTGCGCGAGATCTCCGGCCGCGACATCACGGCCAAGGATTTCCGCACGTGGTCGGGCACGGTTCTGGCCGCACTGGCCCTGCGCGAGTTCGAGGCCGTCGACAGCGAGGCCGCGGCCAAGAAGAACGTCCGGGCCGCCATCGAGCGGGTGGCCGAGCGGCTCGGCAACACCCCGACGATCTGCCGCAAGTGCTACATCCACCCGGAGATCCTGGACTGCTACCTCGCGGGCGAGCTGCTGCTGCAGGTGCGCGAGGAGGTGCAGGCGGAGCTGCGCGACGAGATCAGCCGCCTGCGGCCGGAGGAGACGGCCGTGCTCGCGCTGCTGCACGCGCGCCTCGCCGCGGAGAAGGAGCCGGCACGCCCGGCCAAGGAGACCGGACGCAGCCGCAAGTCCGGCGGCGAGCGGCCGGCACGGGTGCGCCGCGCCGCCTGACCGAATCGCGTCGCCCGTTGGGCGAGCCGCGGGACGGCTTCATCGTTCACTGGGAGTCGGGTCCGGTCCATGCGGGTCGGTCCCGGCTCCCGCGCGGGCGGGACGAGGCCGGCGCGGCAGCCTGAGCGGTATCGGGCTGCGCGGCCGGCGGGGCTCGCGTCCACCGCCCTCAGTCAATGCGGCGTCGCCGCGTGGCCGGCAAGGCGGAGGCCCCGCGCCCCGCCGCCCGAGCGTTGCGCGGTCGCATCGCCCTCGTAGACCGGGGCGAGACCCATCTGCCGCGCGAGCTGGACCAGATCCTTGAGGCGGCCGGTCTTGGTCTTGCGGCGCAGGTTGAGGCGGTGCGTCTCGACCGTGCGCACGCTCACCGTGAGGCGGCGGGCCACCTCCTTGTTGCTGAATCCCGCGCTGAGGAAGCGCAGCACCTCCGCCTCGCGGGGGGTGAGCCCGAGATCCGCCGCCGCGTCCGTCCCGGCCTGCACGCCGCCCTGGAGCGCAGCGCCGCCGGCCAGCGCCAGGATCGCCGCGCAGACGTCGCGCGGGGCCGCCGAGCGGGCCACGAAGGCGTCGGCGCCGGCCTGGGCGAGGTCGATCAGGGCCTGGGCGTCCGCAGCCAGGAAGGCGACCAGCACCTTGAGGCCCGGATGGCGCTCCCGCAGGGCCGCCACCGCTGCGGCGCCGCGTTCCGGCGTGAACACCAGGGCCACGCCCTCCAGGGCCGCGCCGCCCGGGCCGCGCAGGTCGTCCTCCCCGACCGTGCGGAGCGCGGGTGTGTGCTCCAAGGTGGCCCGGAATACCGCCCCGAGATCCGGGGGCTCGTCGATGATCAGCACTCTGACGGCGTCACTCATGCCGTTGCCTCCGTCCCGGCGCGGCACACGCGCCCTGGTTGACGGAGTGTGAGGATCAAGCCGCGTTCCAACCGCAGCCGTGCCATCCCGGGAGCCCGCTGGCTGGTGAGCTAAGTCACCACGTCGCAAAGAAAATTTTCGCCAGCTGATCGGGCGTGGCATGGGCCGGCGCGCCGGTCCGGAGGGTCAACGCTGCGCCGGGTGCGAGACTCGCACTGGTTGCAGGGTCAGACCCGTGCCGGAACGGGACGGCCGCGACCGGCACGCCATGCTCCTGATCCGGAGGATCCGATGCCTCATCGAGCGCACGCGCCGCGCGCTCGCGCCGAGCCGGCGCCCGCCTCGGGGCAGGGCGTGCTACCCGGCCCGGGCCAGGATGAGGTCGGTGGCGGCGGATACCACGCGGTCGCGCCCCCCCGCCTTCGCCTCGTAGAGGGCGATGTCGGCCCGCTTGAGCAGGCTGCCGACGGTCTCGCCTTCCGACCACGTGCTGACGCCGAAGCTGCAGGTGAGCGTCACCGGGCCGCGCGTGCCCCGCAGGCGGATCTGCGCGCAGCGCAGGCGCAGCCCGTTGGCGACCTTCTCGGCCTCCTCCAGCGTGCGCCCCGGCAGGGCGATCGCGAACTCCTCGCCGCCCGTGCGCCCGACCGCCGCGTCGGGAGTCTCGGCCAGGAGGCGGGAGATGCCCTGGATGGCCGTGTCGCCGACGTCGTGTCCGTGCTCGTCGTTGATGCGCTTGAAGTGATCGACGTCGGCGACCACCAGCGAGAGGCGTCCGTGGTCGCCGGCCCGGTCCGCCATCTCGGTGATGCGCTGCAGGAAGGCACGGCGGTTGAGCAGGCCCGAGAGCGCGTCGGTCTCGGCGAGGCGGATCAGCTCGCGCTGCATCTCGGTCATGCGCTCGGCGGCGCGCAGGCGCGCGTAGAGCTCCTCGGCACCCGGCGGCTTGTCGATGAAATCGTCCGAGCCGCTGTCCAGCGCCTCGGCGAGGTTCCGGGCGTTGCGGGCCGACGACATGGCGATGATGTAGAGCGGGCGGTGCGCCTCCGCGAGGAGGCGGGCCGACCAGCACAGCTCCAGACCGCTCATCGGGCGCACTTCCAGGCTGGTGATCAGGGCGGTCACCGAGACGTTGGCCGTGACGAAGTCGAGGGCCTCGCGCGAATCCGTGAAGGTGTCCACCACGTGCCCGCGCGGCACGAGGAGGGAGCTGATCACTTTCAGGACGACGCGGCTCGGGTCGACGACGACGATGTGCATGACGGCCTCGGACAGGAGCCCGGTCGGGCACCCGGTGCCGGTCATCCGGCCCGGGAACATCTTCCATGCGGCCATCCTCCCGCGCGCCGCTTAACACCGTCTCAAGAGCGCGCACCGGCGGTCCCGCTGGGGATTCGGCCGACAGCGCTTGGTGGCCGTTGGAGCCGCACGAGTTCGCGGCTGCATCGCCAGTCCCGGCCCGCGATTCGTGAGTCTCGGGCGTGAATCCTGGGGATGATTCGCGCTGCTGCGGCCTCGATCAACAAGATGTTGCGAGTTCGCCAGAGTCTCGGTGCCGCGATGCTCTACCATGCCGCACCATGAAGACCATGGAGGCGGCTATGGAATTCTTCATCGAGGAAGAGCGGAGGGGCCAGTGGGGGTGGCGTCTGCTCGGCCGGACCGGCTCGACCTTGTTCCGGTCCGACAACACCTTTGCGTCGCCGCTCCAGGCCAGGGCTGCCGCGATGGCGTTCGCGCGTTCGGTGATCGAGGCGGCCCGCCGGGCGGCCTCGGGGTAGGGGCCGCGTTCGACGGCCGCCCCTGCCACGGCGCCCGCCGTGGCACGACCGAGCGGTGGCGGTGACGGTCGCGAAGGAGGCCCGGCTGCGGGGAGCCGGGCCGGTGTGATCGGGGCGGCCGGAATCAGAACCGGTATCTCAGCCCGGCGCTGACCGTGTGGTCGTCGCCTCCCGTCCGGGCGAAGCTGGTCGACCCGGTCAGGATGCCGCTGAGGCCGTTGCCGAGATCCAGATCGAGCCCGCCGGCCACGCGGCCGTACACGTCGTCACCGCGCCTGCCGGTCTGGGTCCGGATCAGCAGGGTGGGGGCGTAGGTCTGGAACGACCCGACCGTCCGCACGCCGTCCAGAAAATCATGCTGCGCCGTGACGTTCAGGAACGGGCTGATCAAGCCGCCGAGGAGGGGGGCCACCGTGCGGATCTGGATGCCGCCGCCGGCCGTCAGGCCTTCCAGATCCTGGCGCCGGGTGCCGATGGTCAGGAGCGCGTCACCCCGTTCCCGGTAGGGATCGACGCTCACGTTGGCGTAGGCCACCTCGCCGACCGGACCGGCCTTGAACGTGCCGAAGTCGAACAGGTAGCCGACGCGCGCCGCCACCGTGACGGTGTCGCCGCTGGGCGACGCGGTCAGCCGGTCGTTGAGCACGCCCGGCCGGCTGAGGCCGTAGGTGTTGCCGCCGTAGGTCACGGCGGCGTCGGCGAAGACGTTGGGGAACGACAGCGAGGCGAAGCCGGCGCCCTGGAAGCTGTCCATGTCGATCCGGCCGTTGCTCAGGCCGCGCAGGTCGACGCTGGTGGTCAGGTAGTTGAAGGCGGCGCCGAGCACGAGATTCGGGGTCGCTTGGTAGAGCACGCCCGCCGTGACGCCGCCGAAATCGGCCCCGAAGGGGGTGCCGACGCTGCCGGTTCCGGCCCGGTTCTGGGCGGTGCGGTCGATGCCCACGTAGGTGCCGAGGGCGAACACGGAGAACGGGCTGCCGGGCTGGATCGGGATCGTCACGGGCGAGGGCGCGCGGCTCGGCAGGTCCGCCGTGAAGGCGGACGGCACCGACAGGGCCATGTTGCGCCGCCGCTCGGCGCTGAGGAAATCGATGAGGGTCGAGGAGAAGGCGAGGCCGGCGGCCTGGCCCAGATCCGCCTGCGGCCCGAGGGTCAGGGGCGCGTTGAGCTGGTTGGCGATGAACTGCGCGATGTAAGTGTTGGTGCGGCCGGTGAGGTGCACACCGTCCACGGAGATGTACCGGTTCTCGGCCGCCCCGCCGTTCAGGTAGCCGATCGGCGCGCAGGCCGGATCGGCGCTGCAATTGCCCGTGGCCGCCTGCGGGCTGTAGCCGAACGCGGTCGGGTCGGCGCGGAAGCGGTTCAGGAGGCTGTCGACGTCGAAGTAGTGCACGTTGACGCCGCTCGCCGCGATCGGGGCGAGCAGGGTCGGCAGCTGCGCGTTGAAGGACGCCGCGAGATCGCGGTTGTTGCCCCGGAAGGTCTGCTGATTGAGCACGAGGAGTTCGCGGGCGCCGAGGCCGACGAGCCGGTTCAGCGCCGTGACGTTGTTGGCCAGGATGGCCGACACCGCGTCGGCCCGCGCCTGTGCGCTCGCGGCGACCGGAATGGAGGTCAGGTCGTTGTAGCCGATCCAGAGCAGGCCGATGTCGCGCGGGCCGAAGCGGCCGGTGCGCGCCGTGAACTGGTCGATCTGGTCGGGGACGCCCCAGGGAAAGGCCGGCGAGGCGAAGGGGTTGGGCGGCAGCGGGGTCGAGCGCGAGCCGCCGACCGCGTAATCGTTGGCGGCCACGTACGGCGCGCCGATGAGGGCGGGCAGGGCCTCGTAGTAGGTCGGTGCGTTCGACCAGCGGCCGCCCTCGTACAGGCGCGTGCCGCGCTGCGCGTCGAGGCTTCCGGTCGGACTGTAGCCGTTCGTCTCGCGCGGAATCCGCCCGTTGTCGGTGAGGCTGTCACCGAATCCGAACAGACCGGAGTAATAGCCCGATTGCGCCCAGCTGCTGCCGGTGCCGAACGCGAACAGACTTGCCGAGAGCAGGAGCGCCTTGGTTGCCGATTTCATCCCTAGTCCCCGTTCTTTTGGAGACTGACGGATTTAACTGGCTCGCGGGCGACTCGCTTTTCGGAACGGGAACGGATGTTGAAATCCGGAACGCGTCGATGGCCGCGATCAGCGCGAGCGTGTCCGTCTGTGGCGAAAATGCGACGGCGGGACCCCGAGGACTTTCCTGAAGGTGGCCGACATCTGGCTGTGGTCTGTGAAGCCCGACGCCTGGGCGACCTCGCTCAGCGGGAGGTCGCCCCTCTCGATCAGGGATCGTGCCAGAGCCACCCGGCGCTCGATGATGAAGCGATGGGGCGAGAGCCCCGTCGAGACCCGAAAGGCATGGCAGAAGTACCGCGTGCTGATGCCGAGTGCCGACGCCAGATCGACGAGGCTCGGCCGCGCCGTCAGGCGGGCATCGATCAGATCGATGACCAGGCTCAGCTGTGCACGGGACAACCCGCCTCGCGATCTGCCGGCGTCGAAGGCTGGCGACGGCACGCGCAGCGCGTGCTGAACGATGGCCAGCACGACGGTCTGCAGGAAGACCGAACCGTTCGGGCTCCCTCGGCGCAGGTCGGCGGCGATGCAGCCGAGCAAGTTCTGAATGATCGTATCCGTCGCGTCCGGATCCCGCTGATAGGCGAAATGGCGTTTCAGGACCGTCTCCGCGCCCATGTCGCGCGCGAAGGCGGCGGCGACGAAGCCCGGGGAGACGATGAGGTGCTGGCCGCGTCCGCGCCCCTCCCAGGCGCCGCTCAGATGGTCGCCGGGTGCGCTGATCGCGGCGCTGGGCGGGACGGGCCGAAAGGACGCCTTCGGTGATCCGAGGCGTTGGCGGAGGGAGTCGAGATGGGAGGCGACGTGCAGGCGCGCCGTGACCACGTCCCACGTCCCGCCCGGGCCGTATTCCAGTTCGCGGAACTCCCATTCCGGTTCCTCGTGGCGCAGCTGGACCACCGGGGGAGTCGCGAAACGATCCCAGGCGTCCGCAGGGCGGACGATGCTCGCCATGAAGGTGCCCTCCCGAGGAATGACCTTGTCGTTATGTCGGGCCGGCCCGGTTCGGATCCCGCAGGCGGCCACCGTGCGGTCCCTGGCTGCGCCGGACGCCGGCGAGGGCCGGGAGCGACGGCGATTCCGGTATCGCCCGTCGGCCGATGCAGCGCGCGCCCCGGTTCGCCTGCGAGACCGGCTGCGACGCGGTAACCCGTGGCGCCTCCGGCAGGCCGGGTCGGAGGGCGTCCGGGTCGTTTCCGGGAGGCTGGGACCGAGGTCCGGCGGGAATCCGCCAAGGCCTCGCAGAACTTGGTGGGCGGTGACGGGCTCGAACCGCCGACCCTCTCGGTGTAAACGAGATGCTCTACCAACTGAGCTAACCGCCCGCGGGCCGTATGCGTAAGGGCGCACTTCCGGGAGCGCAAGAGCCGGGGCGAAGGCGGTCGCCCGGGGTTTCGCATTTGCGCTCCGAGCCTGCTTGACAGGGTAGGGCCGGCCCCATACACCGCCGCCATCGCAGCAACGCGATGCGCCACGCGGGCGTAGCTCAGTTGGTTAGAGTGCCGGCCTGTCACGCCGGAGGTCGCGGGTTCGAGCCCCGTCGCCCGCGCCATCATCCCGAAATCTTCACAATCTGCATCTTAAGCGAGGCCGGCCCGATCGTCCGCGGGTCCCGGATCACGACTCATGCCGCGCCTGCGCCTCGCCCTCCTCGCCGTCAGCCTGACCCTCGCCGGATGCAGCGGTTCGGCTTTGCTGCCCGCGCCCGATGCGGTGACGAGCCCCGTCATCCTCGACGAGGCCGCCGCGGCCGCCGCGATCTCGCGCTACCGGGCGAGCCACGGTCTGGGGCCGGTGGTGATCGACTCCTCGCTGATCCGCGCTGCCTCGCTGCAGGCGCAGGCCAATGCCAGGTCCGGCCGGCTCTCGCACGAGGCCGCCGGCAGCTTCGACGCGCGGCTCGCCCGGGCCGGCTTTGCGGGGCGCTACGCGGCCGAGAATCTCAGCGCCGGCTCGACCACCTTCGACGATGTGCTGCGCCGCTGGCAGGCCTCGCCCGAGCACAACCGCAACATGCTGATGCCGAAGGTCCGCCGGATCGGCATCGCCCGCGTCGACGCGCCGGACACCCGCTACAAACGCTACTGGGCGCTGATCCTGTCGGATTCCTGATCCCAGTTCCGAGACCCGCGACCTCGCCCGTGCGGCCAAATCGACCCGGAAGGGGAGGGGGCTGCGACGAAACTCGCCATCCGGGCGGGCCTTCGCCCGGTTGTGACCGGGCGCCGGGCGTCTATCTAGGTGGGAGCGTTCGCGGTTTGTGCGGTGCGAACGCCCCTTGTTTCGGCATACCCGCTCGTTTAAGCCTCGCGCCAATCTCCGGGCCTTGGAACCGTTCCGAATGACGGGCCGAGCCGGCCGGGCCGCGTGCCTGCGCCGCCCCACGACCATTGAGGGCTCTCGATGAACGGTCTCCTCGCGGACTACCTGCCCCTCGTGATCTTCATCGGCGTGTCGGTGGTGATCGCGCTGGCGCTGCTCGTCGCACCCTTCCTCGTCGCCTACAACAGCCCCGATCCGGAAAAACTGTCGGCCTACGAGTGCGGCTTCAACGCCTTCGACGACGCGCGCATGAAGTTCGACGTGCGCTTCTACCTCGTCGCCATCCTGTTCATCATCTTCGACCTCGAGGTCGCGTTCCTGTTTCCCTGGGCGATCACGTTCGGGGACCTCGGCTGGTTCGGCTTCTGGTCGATGATGATCTTCCTCGGCGTACTGACGGTCGGCTTCGTCTACGAGTGGCGCAAGGGCGCCCTCGAATGGGACTGACGCGCCGCCGCCCCGCCGCCTCCTGAAGAGATCCGGACCCCATGGCCCTCGACACCCCGCTCTCCCGCGCCCCCGCGATCGCACCCGCCCCGAAGGGCATCCTCGATCCGGCGACCGGCCTGCCGGTGGGCGCCACCGATCCGACCTTCCTGTCGATCAGCGACGAACTGGCCGATCGCGGCTTCCTGCTCACCACTGCGGACGACCTCATCACCTGGGCGCGCACCGGCTCGCTCATGTGGATGACCTTCGGCCTCGCCTGCTGCGCGGTCGAGATGATGCAGATGTCGATGCCGCGCTACGACGCCGAGCGCTTCGGCTTCGCGCCGCGCGCCTCACCGCGCCAGTCGGACGTGATGATCGTCGCCGGCACGCTCACCAACAAGATGGCGCCCGCGCTGCGCAAGGTCTACGACCAGATGCCGGAGCCGCGCTACGTCATCTCGATGGGCTCCTGCGCCAACGGCGGCGGCTACTACCACTACTCCTACTCGGTGGTGCGTGGCTGCGACCGCGTGGTGCCGGTGGACATCTACGTGCCGGGTTGCCCGCCGAGCGCCGAGGCGCTGCTCTACGGCGTGCTGCTGCTGCAGAAGAAGATCCGCCGGACCGGCACGATCGAGCGCTGAAGGCGAACCGATGACCAACGGCATCACGATCCGGCCCCACACCGAGGCCGCGCACGGTCCCGGGGCGCTTCAGGCCCTGAGCGACCGGCTGGCCGAGGCGCTCGGCCCGGCGTTGACCGACCGGGTGATCGCCTTCGACGAGCTGACGCTGATCGTCGAGCCCGGCGAGATCGTGCGGGTGCTCACCCACCTGCGCGACGAGCCGTCCTGCGCCTTCCGCTCCTTCATCGACATCTGCGGGGCGGATTACCCGGGCCGGGCCAAGCGCTTCGACGTCGTCTACCACCTGCTCTCGCTGCGCCATAACCAGCGCATCCGCGTGAAGGTGCAGACCGACGAGGCGACCCCGGTGCCGTCCGTGATCCCGGTCTTCCCGGCGGCCAACTGGTACGAGCGCGAAACCTACGACCTCTACGGGATTCTGTTCTCGGGCCATCCGGACCTGCGCCGGCTGCTCACCGATTACGGCTTCGAGGGCCACCCCCTGCGCAAGGACTTCCCCCTCACCGGCTTCGTCGAGGTCCGCTACGACCAGGACGAGGCGCGGGTGGTCTACGAGCCGGTCAAGCTCACGCAGGAGTTCCGCAACTTCGACTTCCTCTCGCCCTGGGAGGGCACGGATTACGTGCTGCCCGGCGACGAGAAGGCGAAGGGAGCGTGAGTCGGCCATGACTGCGCCCGACGCCCTGTCCGGACGGTGCCTCTGCGGCGCGGTGCGTTTCACCGTGCAGCCCAAGCATAGGGAGATGGACGTCTGCCACTGCGGCATGTGCCGCCGCTGGTCGGGCGGGGCGCTGATGTCGGTGGAATGCGTGCCCGGCATCACCATCGACGATGAGGCGAAGCTCGGGCTCTACGGCTCCTCCGACCACGGTGAGCGGGGATTCTGCCGGATCTGCGGCAGCTCCCTGTTCTGGCGCATGCGCGACGGCTCGCTCCTGACCGTCTCGGCCCAGGCGTTCGACGACCCCGCGCAGTTCACCTTCGCCACCGAGATCTTCATCGACGACAAGCCCCCGAACTACGCTTTCGCGGGTTCCACCGTGAAGAAGACCGGCGCCGAGATCGCCGCCATGTTCCCCGGGCTGACGGAACCCTCCGCATGACCGAGCACTCCATCCGCAACTTCTCGATCAATTTCGGGCCGCAGCACCCGGCAGCGCACGGCGTGCTGCGCCTCGTGCTGGAACTCGACGGCGAGATCGTCGAGCGGGTCGACCCGCATATCGGGCTCCTGCACCGCGGCACCGAGAAGCTGATCGAGTACAAGACCTACCTGCAGACCACGCCCTACTTCGACCGGCTCGACTACGTCGCGCCGATGAACCAGGAGCACGCCTTCTGCCTCGCGGTGGAAAAACTGCTCGGGATCGAGGTGCCGCGGCGCGCCAAGCTGATCCGCACCCTGTTCTGCGAGATCGGGCGGCTGCTCTCGCACCTCCTCAACGTGACCACGCAGGCGATGGACGTCGGCGCGCTCACGCCCCCGCTCTGGGGGTTCGAGGAGCGCGAGAAGCTGATGATCTTCTACGAGCGCGCGAGCGGCGCGCGGCTCCACGCCAATTATTTCCGGCCGGGCGGCGTCCACCAGGACCTGCCGCCGGGCCTCCTCGACGACATCGAGGCGTTCTGCGACCCGTTCCTGAAGGTGGTCGACGACCTCGACAGCCTCGTGATGGGCAACCGCATCTTCAAGCAGCGCAACGTCGACATCGGCATCGTCAGCGTGGACGAGGCGATGGCCTGGGGCTTCTCGGGCGTGATGGTGCGCGGCTCCGGCCTCCCGTGGGACCTGCGCAAGGCGCAGCCCTACGAGGCCTACGAGGAGATGGAGTTCGACATCCCGGTGGGGAAGAACGGCGACACCTACGATCGCCAGGTCATCCGCATGGAGGAGATGCGCCAGTCCGTGCGCATCATGAAGCAGTGCCTCGCCAAGCTGCGCGAGCCGGCCGGCCAGGGCCCGATCGCCACGCAGGACGGCAAGGTGGCGCCGCCCTCCCGGCGCGAGATGAAGCGCTCGATGGAGGCGCTCATCCACCACTTCAAGCTCTACACCGAAGGCTTCCACGTGCCGGCGGGCGAGGTCTACGCCGCCGTCGAAGCGCCCAAGGGCGAGTTCGGCGTCTACCTGGTCGCGGACGGCACCAACAAGCCGTACCGCTGCAAGATCCGCGCGCCGGGCTTCGCGCACCTGCAGGCGATGGACTGGATGTGCCGCGGGCACATGCTGGCGGACGTGTCGTGCATCCTGGGCACCCTCGACATCGTGTTCGGCGAGGTGGACCGGTGAGACGGGCGACGAGCGGCTGAAGAGAACTGACACGATGGCAAACCGCAGACTGGCGTCCGCCGAGCAGCAGCCCGCGAACTTCGCGTTCACGCCTGAGAACGCCGAATGGGCCAAGGGCCAGATCGCCAAGTACCCCGAGGGCCGGCAGGCCTCGGCCGTGATCCCGCTCCTGTGGAAGGCTCAGGAGCAGCACGGCGGCTGGCTGCCTCGAGCCGCGATCGAGGCGGTCGCCGACCAGCTCGGCATGCCGCACATCCGCGTGCTGGAGGTCGCGACCTTCTACACGATGTTCGCCCTGGAGCCGGTCGGCCGCTACTGGATCCAGGTCTGCGGCACGGTGCCCTGCGACGTGTGCGGGGCGCGTGAGCTCAAGCAGATGCTGCACGAGCGCCTCGGCCCCCCCGGCCACGTCGATCCGACCGGCACCTTCTCGTGGCTGGAGGTCGAGTGCCTGGGCGCCTGCTGCAACGCCCCGATGGCGCAGATCAACCAAGATTACTACGAGGACCTGACCCCCGAATCCCTCGGCCGGCTCATGGATGACCTCGCGGCGGGCCGGCCGGTGAAGGTGGGCTCGCAGGTCGGGCGCACCTCGTCCGAGCCGCAGGGCGACCTGACGACCCTCACCGACGAGACGCTGTTCGACGGCTCGCGCATCGGCGCGTGGCGCAAGCGCTTCGAGGCGGAGGGGCTGCACGAGGAGGGCGCCGAGCTGCAGGCCAAGGCCGACGCCGTGGCGGCGGACGCCGCGGCCAAGCCCAAGGCCGCCAAGCCCGATTCCGGCCGCGCGACCGAGAGCCCGGCCGCTGCCGCCCCGGCGCAGCGCGCCGCCGACGGCAAGGCGCCGGTGGAGCCCGCCGAGGCGAAGGGGCAGGCCGCGCCCGAGCGCAGCACGGTCGCCGAGCCTCGCAGCGGCCCGGAGGCGCAGCCCGGGCCGCAGAGCGGTCGCTCCTACACCGAGACGCCCTCGAAGCCCGAGGAGGGCCGGCCCGTCGCCGAGACCAAGGGCTCGACCGAGGAGGCCGGCGCCGAGCCGATCGCGGGCGGGCGCACGGACGGCGCGCAGGCCAAGCCGGTCGGCGCGGATCCCGGTGACAAGGGACCGCCCGGCCCGGGATCCAAGGGTTCCTCCAAAACTTCCTCGAACCGGTAGGACGACGCCATGCTCTCCGACCAGGATCGCATCTTCACGAACCTCTACGGGCTCCACTCGCCCGGCCTCGACGGCGCCCGCAAGCGCGGCGCCTGGGACGGCACCAAGTTCCTGCTGGAACAGGGCCGCGACTGGATCATCGAGGAGATGAAGAAGTCCGGCCTGCGCGGCCGCGGCGGCGCCGGCTTCTCCACCGGCCTCAAGTGGTCGTTCATGCCCAAGAAGTCGGACGGGCGGCCGCACTACCTCGTGGTCAACGCCGACGAGTCCGAGCCCGGCACCTGCAAGGACCGGGAGATCATGCGGCACGACCCGCATCTCCTGATCGAGGGCTGCCTGCTCGCCTCCTTCGCGATGGGGGCGCACGCCGCCTACATCTACATCCGCGGCGAGTACGTGGCCGAGAAGCACGCGCTCCAGCGCGCCGTGGACGAGGCCTACGAGGCGCGCCTGATCGGCCAGGACAATGTCCACGGCTACCCGTTCGACCTCTACGTCCACCACGGCGCGGGCGCCTACATCTGCGGCGAGGAGACGGCGCTGCTGGAGAGCCTGGAGGGCAAGAAGGGGATGCCGCGGCTGAAGCCGCCCTTCCCGGCCAATATGGGCCTCTACGGCTGCCCGACGACGGTGAACAACGTCGAGTCGATCGCGGTGGCGGGCACCATCCTGCGCCGGGGCGCGGAGTGGTTCGCCGGCATCGGCCGCCCGAACAACACCGGCACCAAGCTGTTCTGCGTCTCCGGCCACGTGAACCGGCCCTGCAACGTCGAGGAGGCGCTCGGCATCCCGTTCCGCGAGCTGATCGACCGCCATTGCGGGGGCATCCGCGGCGGCTGGGACAACCTGCTCTGCGTCATCCCGGGCGGCTCGTCCGTGCCGCTGGTGCCCGCCGCGCAGATCATCGACGCGCCGATGGACTTCGACACCCTGCGCGGGCTGCAATCGGGCCTCGGCACCGCGGCCGTGATGGTGCTCGACAAGTCCACCGACATCGTCGCGGCCATCGCCCGCATCTCGTACTTCTACAAGCACGAATCCTGCGGCCAGTGCACGCCCTGCCGGGAGGGCACCGGCTGGATGTGGCGCGTGATGCTGCGCATGGCCGAGGGCCGGGCGCAGAAGCGCGAGATCGACATGCTGCTCGACGTCACCAAGCAGATCGAGGGGCACACGATCTGCGCGCTCGGCGACGCCGCGGCGTGGCCGATCCAGGGCCTCATCCGCCACTTCCGCCCCGAGATCGAGAAGCGCATCGACCGCTACAGCGCCAACCCGCACAGTGACCCCGTGCCGATGGCGGCGGAGTAGCGACGATGACCGATCAGCCGGTCAACCTGACGCTCGTGTTCCTGCGTCGGATCGACGAGAAGGTCGACCGGCTGATCGATGACGTGCGCGAATTGAAGGGGCGTGTCGCCGCCGTCGGGGAGAACCTCGTCGGGGTCCACCGCCGCATCGACAGACTTGAACTGCGGATCGACCGGATCGAGCGCCGCCTCGATCTCGCCGACGCCCACCCTTGAGATGAAGCCATGACCAAGATCGTCGTCGACGGCACCGAGGTCGATGTCCCGCCGGACTACACGCTGCTGCAGGCCTGCGAGGCGGCGGGCGCGGAGATCCCGCGCTTCTGCTTCCACGAGCGGCTGTCGATCGCCGGCAATTGCCGCATGTGCCTCGTGGAGCTGAAAGGGGCGCCCAAGCCCGTGGCGTCCTGCGCCTGGGGCGTGCGCGACTGCCGGCCGGGGCCGAACGGCGAGCCGCCGCAGGTCTCGACCAAGTCCGCGCTGACCAAGAAGGCGCGCGAGGGGGTGATGGAGTTCCTCCTCATCAACCACCCGCTCGATTGCCCGATCTGCGACCAGGGCGGCCATTGCGACCTGCAGGACCAGGCGATGGCCTACGGGGTCGACTCGACCCGCTACGGCGAGAACAAGCGCGCGGTCGAGGACAAGTACATCGGCCCGCTGGTGCGCACGGCGATGAACCGGTGCATCCACTGCACCCGCTGCGTGCGCTTCCTCGCCGAGGTGGCGGGCGTGCCGGATCTCGGCGCCATCGGGCGCGGCGAGGACATGGAGATCACCTCCTACCTCGAACAGGCGATGGCCTCGGAGCTGCAGGGCAACGTCGCGGACCTCTGTCCGGTCGGCGCCCTGGTGCACAAGCCGCAATCCTACAACGTGCGGCCCTGGGAGCTGGCGAAGACCGAATCCGTCGACGTGATGGACGCGGTCGGCTGCGCCATCCGGGTCGACACCCGCGGCCGCGAGGTGATGCAGATCGAGCCCCGGGTGAACGAGACGATCAACGAGGAGTGGATCTCCGACAAGACCCGCCACGTGGTGGACGGGCTGCGGCTCCAGCGCCTCGACCGGCCGTACCTGCGCGAGAACGGCCGCCTGCGGCCGGCCTCCTGGGCGGAGGCCTTCGGGGTGATCGCGGGCAAGCTCAAGGGTGCGAACCCCGAGCGCGTCGGCGCCATCGTCGGCGACCTCGCGGGCGTCGAGGAGATCTACGCGCTGAAGCGCCTGATGAATGCGCTCGGCGTCCGCAACCTCGATTGCCGCCAGGACGGCGCCGCGATCGACCCCGCCTGGGGCCGGGCCGCCTACACCTTCAACCCGACCATCGCCGGCATCGAGCAGGCGGACGCGATCCTCCTCGTCGGCGCCAACCCGCGCACCGAGGCCTCGCTCCTCAACGTGCGGATCCGCAAGCGCTGGCGCATGGCGCCGCTCGCTGTCGGGCTGATCGGCGAGGCGACCGACCTCACCTATCCGCACACCTATCTGGGCGCCGGCCCCGAGACCCTGGCGGACCTCGCCGCGGGCCGGCACAGCTTCGCCGAGGTGCTGCGGGATGCCTCGCACCCGCTCGTCGTCGTCGGCCCCGGCGCGCTCGCGCGGCCGGACGGCGCGGCGATCCTGGCGGCGGCGGCCAAGTACGCGCAGGACCTCGGCGCGGTGAAGGACGGCTGGACCGGCTTCGCGGTGCTGCACGCGGCGGCCTCGCGGGTCGGCGCCCTCGATCTCGGCTTCGTGCCGGGAGAGGGCGGCCTCGACGTCGCGGCGATGACCGCGCCGGGCGCGCTCGACGTGCTCTACAACCTCGGCGCCGACGAGGTGGAGATCGGCCCCGGCGCCTTCGTGATCTACCAGGGCACCCACGGCGACAAGGGCGCGCATCGGGCGGACGTGATCCTGCCGGGCGCGGCCTACACGGAAAAGTCCGCCACCTTCGTGAACACCGAGGGGCGGGTGCAACTCGCCAACCGCGCGAGTTTCCCGCCGGGCGACGCCCGCGAGGATTGGGCGGTCCTGCGCGCTCTCTCCGAGCCGCTCGGCCAGCGCCTGCCCTTCGACTCGCTGGCGCAGCTCCGCCGCGCCCTCTACGCCGATCACCCGCACTTCGCGGGCATCGATCAGGTGGCCGGGACGGAGGCGGGCGCGGCCGTGGCGGCGCTGGCGGGTCTGGGCGGGGAGCCCGCGCGCGAGCCCTTCCGCAGCCCGGTCATCGACTTCTACCTCACCAACCCGATCGCCCGCGCCTCGCGCGTGCTGGCGGAGTGCTCCGGCATCGCCCGCGAGCGCGTGCTGCAGGCCGCGGAGTAGGACCCGCCCCATGAGCCTCACCGACATCCTGCTGACGGTCGGCCTCGTCGCGCTGAAGAGCGTGGTGCTGCTGGTCGCGCTCCTCGTCTTCATCGCCTACGCGCTGCTCGCCGACCGCAAGATCTGGGCGGCGGTGCAGCTGCGGCGCGGCCCGAACGTCGTCGGGCCGTGGGGCCTGTTTCAGTCCTTCGCCGACCTCCTGAAGTTCGTCATCAAGGAGCCGGTGATCCCGGCGGGCGCCAACAAGAGCATCTACCTGCTGGCGCCCTTCGTGTTCGCGGTACTGGCGCTCTCGGCCTGGGCGGTGATCCCGCTCGCGGACGGCTGGGCCATCGCCGACATCAACGTCGGCATCACCTACATCTTCGCGATCTCGTCGCTCGGCGTGTACGGCGTGATTATGGGCGGCTGGGCGTCGAACTCGAAATACGCCTTCCTGGGCGCGCTCCGCTCCGCCGCCCAGATGGTCTCCTACGAGGTCTCGCTCGGCTTTGTGATCATCACCGTGCTGATGTGCGCCGGCTCCCTGAACCTGTCGCAGATCGTGCGCGCGCAGGACACCGCGCTCGGCCTCTTCGGCTGGTACTGGCTCTGGCTCTTCCCGATGTTCGCGGTTTTTTTCGTCTCGGCGCTCGCCGAGACGAACCGGCCGCCCTTCGACCTGCCGGAGGCCGAATCCGAGCTCGTGGCGGGCTACATGGTCGAGTATTCCTCGACCCCCTACCTGCTGTTCATGCTCGGCGAGTACGTGGCGATCATCACCATGTGCGCGCTCGGCACGATCCTGTTCATGGGCGGCTGGCTCTCGCCGATCCCGTTCGCGCCCTTCACCTGGGTGCCGGGCGTGATCTGGTTCACCCTCAAGGCGAGCTTCCTGTTCTTCCTCATCGCCATGGTGAAGGCGATGGTGCCGCGCTACCGCTACGACCAGCTCATGCGCCTGGGATGGAAGGTGTTTCTGCCCCTGTCCCTGATCATGGTCTTCGTCGTCGCGCTCGTCCTGAAATTGACCGGCCTCGCGCCGGTCTCCTGACACACCGAACGGAGATTGAGCGATGAGGCTCGATCAGGTCGCCCGCAGCCTGCTGTTGAAGGAATTCGTGACGGGGTTCGCCCTCGCCATGCGCTATTTCTTCAAGCCCAAGGCGACGATCAACTACCCCTTCGAGATGGGCCACCGCTCGCCGCGCTTCCGCGGCGAGCACGCGCTGCGCCGGTATCCCAACGGCGAGGAGCGCTGCATCGCCTGCAAGCTCTGCGAGGCCATCTGCCCCGCGCAGGCCATCACCATCGAGGCCGGCCCGCGCCGCAACGACGGCACGCGCCGCACCACCCGCTACGACATCGACATGGTGAAGTGCATCTACTGCGGCATGTGCCAGGAGGCCTGCCCGGTGGACGCCATCGTGGAGGGGCCGAACTTCGAGTTCTCGGTCGAGACCCGCGAGGAGCTGCTCTACGACAAGCAGAAACTGCTCGCGAACGGCGACCGCTGGGAGCGCGAGATCGCCCGCAACATCGCGGCGGACGCGCCGTACCGGTGAGGGGGCGAGTAGCGAATGGCGAGTAGGGGGCGTTGCGGGTGGCCGCGCCGTCGAAGACGTCCTGAACCCCTCTATTCGCTGCTCGCTACTCCCTATTCGCGGGCCGCGGAGCGGCCCCCCGTTGTGCACCGCAGGGGCGGGTTCTATAGACGGGCCGCCGGGACCCCGGTGGCCGGACGTCGGCACCAGGCAGGAGGCCGCCGAGAGGCGGCGTGAGTTCAGCGCATGACCGCAGCCGCCGCCTTCTTCTACCTCTTCGCCGCGATCACGGTGGCCTCGGGCTTCATGGTGATCGCCTCGCGCAACCCCGTCACCTCGGTGCTGTTCCTGATCCTCGCCTTCGTGAACGCGGCCGGCCTGTTCGTGCTTATGGGCGCCGAGTTCCTGGCGATGATCCTCGTCGTCGTCTACGTCGGCGCGGTGGCGGTGCTCTTTCTGTTCGTGGTGATGATGCTCGACGTCGATTTCGCCGAGCTGCGCCAGGGCTTCCAGGAATACCTGCCGGTGGGCGGCCTGATCGGCGCCGTCTTCCTGGTCGAGCTGCTGCTGGTGGTCGGCTCCTGGGCGATCGACCCGGGCCTCGTGCAGGCCCCGCTGGCGACCGCGCCGAGCGGGGAGCGGATGACGAACACGCAGGCGCTCGGGCTCGTCCTCTACACGAACTACTTCTTCTTCTTCCAGGTCGCCGGGCTGATCCTGCTCGTCGCGATGATCGGCGCGATCGTCCTGACGCTGCGCGACCGGCCGGGCGTCAAGCGCCAGGACATCGCGGTGCAGAACGCCCGCACCCAGGACATGGCGGTCGAGCTGCGCAAGGTGCCGAACCGTCAGGGCGTCGAAGTGTGACGGAACGCGAAAGGATGTGACGCGGGGAACCCCTCTCCCGTGCGGGAGAGGGGCAGGGGTGAGGGTCCCGGGAGGGAGCCGCAGTGAAGCGCGGAGGGTTGTGAGGGGAGCGGAACGGATCAGCTTCAAACACTGACCGTTGTGCTGGCAGCGGCAGCGTCCCGCCTTCTTGCTGCACCCTCCCGGGACCCTCACCCCTACCCCTCTCCCGCACGGGAGAGGGGATCCCGCGCCATGATGGATGCACGCTGATTGAGGCGGCCGCGACGCGGCCGAGAGGCAGATGATCGGTTTGAGCCACTACCTGACGGTCGCCGCGATCCTGTTCACGCTCGGCGTGCTCGGCATCTTCATCAACCGCAAGAACGTCATCGTGATCCTGATGTGCGTCGAGCTGATCCTGCTCGCCGTGAACATCAACCTCGTGGCGTTCTCGACCCATCTCGGCGACATCGTCGGGCAGGTCTTCGCCCTGTTCGTGCTGACCGTGGCGGCGGCGGAAGCCGCGATCGGCCTCGCCATCCTGGTGGTGTTCTTCCGCAACCGCGGCTCCATCGCGGTCGAGGACGTCAGCATGATGAAGGGCTGAACGCGCCCTTCGCCGAGAGACCCATTCCCGCGCCACCCGCCGCGCCGAGGCCGGACACCGAGCATGTACCACGCGATCGTCTTCCTGCCCCTCATCGGCTCGCTCATCGCCGGCCTCTTCGGCCGCCGCATCGGCGCGAGGGCGAGCGAGGTGATCACCACCTCGATCCTGTTCTTCGCCGCCCTCCTGTCCTGGGTAGCCTTCTTCGAGGTGACCGGCGGGGCGGGCCACGGGGCGACGCGGATCCAGGTCGCACACTGGTTCTCGGCCGGCGACCTCGTGGTGGACTGGGCCTTCCGGGCCGACACGCTCACCGTGGTGATGCTCGTCGTCGTCACCACCGTGTCGTCGCTCGTGCACCTCTACTCGATGGGCTACATGGAGGAGGATCCGCACCGGCCGCGGTTCTTCGCCTACCTGTCGCTGTTCACCTTCGCCATGCTGATGCTGGTGACGGCCGACAACCTCGTGCAGATGTTCTTCGGCTGGGAGGGCGTCGGCCTCGCCTCCTACCTGCTGATCGGCTTCTGGTACGAGAAACCCTCGGCCAACGCCGCGGCGATGAAGGCCTTCATCGTCAACCGCGTCGGCGATTTCGGCTTCTCCCTCGGCATCTTCCTGGTCTTCGTGCTGTTCGGCTCGGTGGCCTTCGACGGCATCTTCCCGCGCGTCGCCGAACTCAAGGACGCGCATTTCCATTTCCTGGGCACCGACTGGCACGCGCTGACGCTCGCCTGCCTGCTGCTGTTCATGGGCGCCATGGGCAAGTCGGCGCAGTTCCTGCTGCACACCTGGCTCCCCGACGCGATGGAGGGCCCGACCCCGGTCTCGGCCCTGATCCACGCGGCCACCATGGTGACGGCCGGCGTGTTCATGGTCGCCCGACTGTCGCCGCTGTTCGAGGCGGCGCCCGCGGCGCTCACCGTCGTCACGATCATCGGCGGCATCACGGCCTTCTTCGCCGCCACCATCGGCCTCGTGCAGAACGACATCAAGCGCGTCATCGCCTACTCGACCTGCTCGCAGCTCGGCTACATGTTCGTCGCGCTCGGCGTCGGGGCCTACGCGGCGGGCGTCTTCCACCTCTTCACCCACGCCTTCTTCAAGGCGCTGCTCTTCCTCGGGGCCGGCTCGGTCATCCACGCGATGCACCACGAGCAGGACATGCGGAACATGGGGGCGCTGCGCCGCTACATCCCCTTCACCAGCCTGATGATGACCGTCGGGACGCTGGCGCTGATCGGCTTCCCGTTCACGGCCGGCTACTACTCGAAGGACGCCATCATCGAGGCGGCCTACATGTCGACCCGGCCGGGCCACGTGCTGGCCTTCCTGGCCACCGTCATCGCGGCCTTCTTCACCTCGTTCTACTCCTGGCGCCTGTTCTTCCTCACCTTCGAGGGGCCGGCGCGCTGGGGCGGCCATCACGGCCATGATGCGGCCCATGGCGCGACCCATGACCCGGTGCACGCCCCGGTCCACGCTTCGGCCCACGCGGCTCACGCCGCCGCCGAGGCGGATGGCGCGCCGGGCCACCACGAGGGCGTCGCCCACGACGACAAGGGCCACGACCTCGAACCCGCCCACCACGCGGCGCACGCGCACCACGACGATCACCACGACCACACGCCCCACGAGAGCCCGCGGGTGATGACCATCCCGCTCGCCGTGCTGGCCCTCGGCGCGCTCTTCGCCGGCCTCGTGTTCAAGAACCGCTTCATCGGCGAGGGCATGGACGCGTTCTGGAAGGGCGCGCTGGCGCACGGCCCCGACAACCACATCATGCACGACATCCACAACGTGCCCGGCTGGGTGGCGCTGTCGCCCTTCGTGATGCTGGTGCTCGGCTTCCTCCTCGCCTACTGGATGTACATCCGCCGGCCGGAGCTGCCGAACCAGCTCGCCACGAGCCAGCCGCTGCTCTACCGCTTCCTGCTCAACAAGTGGTACTTCGACGAGATCTACGACGCGCTCTTCGTCCGTCCGGCCAAGGGCTTCGGCAAGTTCCTCTGGACGGTCGGCGACGGGCGGGTGATCGACGGCATGGGTCCGAACGGGATCGCCGCCCGCGTCGTCGACGTCACCCGCGGCGTCGTGCGGCTCCAGACCGGCTACGTCTACCACTACGCCTTCGTGATGCTGATCGGCGTCGCTGCCCTGGTGAGCTGGTACCTGCTGACCGGCGTCGGAGGCGGCCACTGATGCCGCTCCTCCTCGCACAGAATGACCGGAGACGCGTCTGATGCTCGGCCTCGGGATCCTCTCCGGCCTCCTCATCCTGCCGCTCGTCGGCGCCGCCTTCATCCTCACCCTGCAGGGCGACGAGGAATCGGTGCGGCGCAACGCCCGCTGGGCGGCGCTCGCCGCCACCGTGGCGACCTTCCTGCTCTCGCTCGTCGCCTGGAGCCGCTACGATTCCTCGACCTCGGCCTTCCAGCTCCTGGAGAGCCACGCGTGGCTCACCGAGACGATCCGGTTCAAGCTCGGCGTGGACGGCTTCTCGATGCCGCTCCTGCTGCTCACCACTTTCCTGATGCCGTTCTGCATCGCCGCCTCCTGGCACTCGATCGAGCACCGGGTGAAGGAGTACTTCGTCGCCTTCCTGGTCCTCGAGACCACGATGATCGGCGTGTTCTGCGCGCTCGACCTCGTGCTGTTCTACCTGTTCTTCGAGGCCGGCCTGATCCCGATGTTCCTGATCATCGGCATCTGGGGTGGCAAGCGGCGGATCTACGCCTCGTTCAAGTTCTTCCTCTACACCCTGCTCGGCTCGGTGCTGATGCTGCTCGCCATCATGGCGATGTACTGGTACGCCGGCACCACCGACATCCCAACCCTGCTCACCAAGCGCTTCCCGGCGCACATGCAGACCTGGCTGTGGCTGGCCTTCTTCGCCTCCTTCGCGGTGAAGATGCCGATGTGGCCGGTCCACACCTGGCTCCCCGACGCGCACGTCGAGGCGCCGACCGCGGGCTCGGTGATCCTGGCCGGCATCCTCCTGAAGATGGGCGGCTACGGCTTCATCCGGGTCTCGCTGCCGATGTTCCCGGACGCCTCGCACGACTTCGCCCCGCTCGTCTACGCGCTCTCGGTGGTGGCGATCATCTACACCTCGCTGGTCGCGCTGGTGCAGACCGACATCAAGAAGCTGATCGCCTACTCGTCCGTCGCCCATATGGGCTTCGTGACGCTCGGCCTCTTCACCATGACCGAGCAGGGCATCCAGGGCGCGCTCTTCCTGATGATCTCGCACGGCATCGTCTCGGGGGCGCTGTTCCTGTGCGTCGGCGTGGTCTACGACCGGATGCACACCCGCGAGATCGCGGCCTATGGCGGCCTCGTGAACCGGATGCCGCTCTACGCGGTGGCCATGATGGTGTTCACCATGGCCAATGTCGGCCTGCCCGGCACCTCCGGCTTCGTCGGCGAGTTCCTGGCCATGCTCGGGGCCTTCAAGGCCAACCCGATGGTGTCGTTCTTCTCGGTGTTCGGCATCATCCTGTCGGCGGCCTACGCGCTGTGGCTGTTCGCCCGGGTGATCTACGGCAAGCTCGACAAGCCCGAGCTTCAGGGGATCACCGACCTCGACCGCCGGGAGATCGCGATCCTCGCGCCGCTAGTGGTGCTGACGATCTATTACGGCATCCACCCGAGCCCGATCCTCGACGTCTTCGCCCCCTCCACGGAGGCGCTGATGCAGGGGGTTCGCGCCGCCCTCTCCACGACCCAGACCGCCGCCGCGGCCCTGCCGGTCGCGCACTAGAGAACCCGCGATGAACGCCGCCCAGATCGTCATGCCCGCCCTCGGGCCAGCCCTGCCGGAACTGATCCTCACGGTCGGCGTCCTAGTGCTGATCCTCTACGGCGCCTTCAAGGGCGAGCGCTCCACCGAGGGCGTCACCGTCGGCGCCCTGATCGTGCTGATCGTCGCGCTGTTCGCGGTGGTCAGCCAGCCGTTCGGTGCCAAGGTCACGACCCTCAACGGCTCCTTCATCGTTGACGGCTTCGCCCGGGTGATGAAGGCGCTGGTGCTGCTCGGCTCGATCGCGGCGCTGCTGCTCGCCCGCGACCTGTTTGAGCGCGAGCGCATCGCCCGGTTCGAGTACCCGATCCTGATCGTGCTCTCGTCGATCGGCATGCTGATCATGGCCTCGGCCAACGACCTGATCGGGCTCTATCTCGGCCTCGAACTGCAGTCGCTCGCCGCCTACGTCATCGCCTCCTTCCACCGCGACGACGTGCGCTCGACGGAGGCCGGCCTGAAGTACTTCGTGCTCGGCGCGCTGTCGTCCGGCATGCTGCTCTACGGCGCCTCGCTGGTCTACGGCTTCACCGGCCACGTCTCCTTCCCGGGGATCGTGACGGCGTTGCGCGAGACCCAGGTCGGCCTCGGCGTGGTGCTCGGCATCGTGTTCGTGGCCGCGGGCGTCGCCTTCAAGCTCGCGGCGGTGCCCTTCCACATGTGGACGCCGGACGTCTACGAGGGGGCGCCGACCCCCGTCACCGCCTTCTTCGCCTCCGCGCCGAAGATGGCCGCGATGGCGATGGCGGTGCGCGTGTTCGTCGGCGCCTTCCCGGGCGTGATCGACGAGTGGCGCCAGATCATCGTCTTCGTCGCCATCGCGTCGATGGCGCTCGGCTCCTTCGCGGCGATCGGCCAGCGCAACATCAAGCGCCTGATGGCCTATTCGTCGATCGCGAACGTCGGCTACGCGCTGATCGGGCTCGCGGCCGGCACGCAGGAGGGCGTGCGCGGGGTCGTCGTCTACATGGCGATCTACCTCGCCATGACGCTCGGCGCCTTCGCGGTGATCCTCGGCCTACGCCGCGGCAACCGGATGTTCGACACCATCGACGATCTCTCCGGGCTCTCGCGCACCCATCCCTGGCTGGCCTTCTGCCTGGCCGCGATGATGTTCTCGCTCGCCGGCATCCCGCCGCTCGCCGGGTTCTTCGCGAAGTTCTACGTCTTCGCGGCGGCCATCCAGGCGGGCCTCGTCGCGCTCGCGGTGATCGGCGTGGTGACGAGCGTGATCGGCTCCTACTACTACCTGCGCATCGTCAAGGTGATGTACTTCGACGAGGCGCAGCCGGCCTACGAGCCGCTGGCGCCGGGCCTGCGCATCGTGCTCGCCGCGTCGAGCGTCGTGGTGATCCTGATGGGCCTCGTTCCGGCCCCGCTGGTCGCGATCGCGGGCGCCGCCGCGCGCTCGCTGTTCTGACGCCCTGCATGGCTTATGCCCTCGACTCCGCGGCCGAGGCCGCGGGGTACAGCCTGGAGGTCCACGACAGTCTCGGCTCCACGAGCACGCTGGCGATGGAGCACGCCCGGGCCGGGCTGGCGGCACCCCGCTGGGTGGTGACCCGGCGCCAGACGGCCGGCCGCGGCCGGCGCGGCAGCGCCTGGACCTCGCCGGAGGGCAACCTCGCCGTGAGCCTCGCCTGGCCGGTACCGGCCGGCCTGCCGCCCGAGCGGGTCGCCACCCTCAGCTTCGTGGCGGGCGTGAGCCTGGAGCGGGCGCTCCGGCAGGCCTGCGGTCCGTCGCCCGATCCGGCGGCGGAGTTCCGCCTCAAATGGCCGAACGACGTGCTGGCGGGCGGCGCCAAGCTCGCCGGGATCCTGCTCGAATACGAGGCGGGGCGGCACGGGGCCGCGCTGGTGATCGGGTTCGGCGTCAACGTCGCGGCCGCGCCCGAGGGCCTGCCCTACCGGGCGACGGCGCTCGCGGCGCTCGGCCGTCCGGCGGATGCGCCCGGCCTGTTCCGTCGGCTCACCGGAACCTGGCTGGCCGCGATCCGGCTCTGGGACGAGGGCCGGGGCTTTCCGGCGATCCGCGCGGCGTGGCTCGCGGCGGCGGCGGGTCTCGGCGGGCCGGTGACGGTGGAGGCGGGCGACACCCGCCTGACCGGCACCTTCGAGACGATCGATGCCGGCGGGCGCCTCGTGCTGCGCCTCGGCGACGGCTCGGTGCGGACCGTGTCGGCCGGCGCCGTGCATGTCGGTTCGACCGCGACTGCGGTGTGACCGGCGCGCCGGAGCGGCGCCCTCCGGGGCGGCGACGGCGCGACCCAGACGAGACAGGCGGCGGCCCTGAGGGCCGTCCGCAGGACCAGACCTGACGGCGCCGTGACCGTGACGGCAAAGGCCGTTTTCCCCCAGAGGGCCGCGACGGCGGCCCATGAGGTGTTGTGCGTCCATGACCACGAAAGGAGAAGAGCTCGTCTTCCTGCCGCTCGGCGGCGTCGGCGAGATCGGAATGAACGCGGCGCTCTACGGCTTCGGCCCGCCCGGCGCCCGCAAATGGATCATGGTCGATTGCGGCATGGGCTTCGCCAGCGAGGAGCACATGCCGGGCGTCGACCTGATGTACCCGGACCTGAGCTTCATCGAGAACGAGCGCCAGAACCTGCTCGGCATCCTGATCACGCACGGGCACGAGGACCATATCGGGGCGCTGGCCGAGCTGTGGCCCCGGCTCAAGGTGCCGGTCTACGCCACCAGGTTCACCAAGAGCCTGATCGAGACCCGGCGCCTCTCCGAGCCCGGCGCGCCCAAGATCGACCTGCGCGAGGTGCGTCCGAGCGAGCGGCTGACCTTCGGCCCGTTCGAGGTCGAGTACGTGCCGGTCGCCCACTCGATCCCGGAATCGCACGCGCTCGCCATCCGCACCGCGCACGGCCTCGTGCTGCACACGGGCGACTGGAAGCTCGACGACGGCCCGGTCGTCGGCAACGTCACCTCCGAAGAGGTCTTCGCACGGCTGGGCGAGGAGGGCGTGCTCGCGCTGATCTGCGACTCGACCAACGTCACCCGCGAGGGCCGCTCGCCGAGCGAAACGGACGTGGCGGCGCACCTCGCCGAATTGATCCGCTCCGCCCCCCACCGGGTGGCGGTGACGACCTTCGCGTCGAACGTCGCTCGCATCCGCGCGGTGGCGGATGCCGCGCAGGCCTGCGGGCGCGAGATGGTGGCGGTCGGCCGCGCCATGGACCGGGTGATCGACGTCGCGCGCGAGTGCGGCTACCTCGACGGCCTGCCCGACTTCCGCGAGCCGCAGGCCTACGGCTACCTGCCGCGCGACAAGGTGGTGGCGCTGCTCACCGGCTCGCAGGGCGAGCCGCGCGCGGCGCTGTCCCGCATCTCCCGCAACGACCATCCGGAGATCGCCCTCTCGCCCGGCGACCGGGTGATCTTCTCCTCGCGGGCGATCCCCGGCAACGAGCGGGAGGTCGGCGCGATCATCAACGACCTGATCGAGGCCGGCATCGAGGTCATCACCGACCGCACCGAACTCGTGCACGTCTCCGGCCACCCGCGCCGCGACGAACTCGCCGCGATGTACCGCTGGACCAAGCCGCGGATCGCGGTGCCGGTGCACGGCGAGCCGCTGCACTTGGCCGAGCACGCCACCTTCGCCCGCAAGCAGGGCGTGGAGCAGGTGATGAAGGCGCGCAACGGCACCCTGATCCGTCTCGCCCCCGGCACGCCGGAGATCGTGGACCACGTGCAGCGCGGGCGCCTCTACAAGGACGGCTTCGTGCTGATCGGCGAGAAGGACCGGGCGATCCCGGAGCGCCGCAAGCTCGCCTTCACGGGCATCATCTCGGTGGCGATCGCGGTGGACCAGCACGGCGGCATGAAGGGCGAACCCGCCATCGACCTGATGGGCCTGCCCACCTACGGCCGCAAGGGCGAGCCGATCATCGACGTCGTGGAGGAGGCGATCGAGCGCACCTTCGACGGGCTCTCGCGCCAGAAGCGCCGCGACTCGGAGGCGGTCGAGAACGCCGTCGATCGCGCCATCCGCTCCGCCGTGAACGAGGTCTGGGGCAAGAAGCCCGCCTGCCACGTGCTGGTCGTCGAGGTGTGAGGCCGCCGCCGGCCCCCGCTCCGCGGGGGTCGCCCCGCCCGGCGGGGGCCAGCCCGGATCGGACCATCGGCCGGGTGGCCCGTCGCGCCGATCGTGTAGAACGGGGCTGCGCATCACAACGAGGAGCCAGGGACCCATGATCGGCCGGTTGAACCACGTCGCCATCGCGGTGAAGGATCTGGAGGCCGCGGCCCGGACCTACCGGGACATGCTCGGCGCCACCCTCTCGGCCCCGCTGCCCCAGCCCGAGCATGGGGTGACGGTGATCTTCGTCGAACTCCCCAACAGCAAGATCGAACTCCTGGAGCCGCTCGGCGCCGATTCGCCGATCACCGCCTTCCTGGAGCGCAACCCGGGCGGGGGCATCCACCACGTCTGCTACGAGGTGGACGACATCCTGGCGGCCCGCGACCACCTCAAGGGCGAGGGCGCGCGCATCCTCGGCTCGGGCGAGCCGCGCATCGGCGCGCACGGCAAGCCGGTGCTCTTCCTGCACCCCAAGGACTTCCTGGGCACCCTGGTCGAGCTGGAGCAGGCCTGAGACCCGTGCCGCACCGCCTCATCGCCACCGCCACCGCCTCGATCCCGCGCACGCTCGCGGCCTGCACCCTCGCGATGCTGCCGGCCCTGCTCGTGGCGACACGGGGCTTCGGCCTCACGTGGTTCGGGGCGGCGGCCCTGTACTTCGTGGTGTGGTGGACGCTGCTCTTCGCGGTGCTGCCCTTCCGGGCCAGGGACGATGGGACGCAGCCCTTCGTGCCCGGGCAGGATCCGGGCGCGCCGCCGCTCCCCCAGATGCGCCGCAAGGCGCTCTGGACCACTCTGATCTCGAACGTGGTGTTCGTGGCGGCGGTGGCGGCCTTCCCGCTCGCAGGCCTGTAGCCGGCATATAAAACCGGCCCCCGGCCCCGTCGCCGCCCTCATTGACGCCCCTTGGGGCAGCGGCTCCGCTTCCGTTGCGGCGGCGTCCGAAGATGTCTTCGACGCCCGCGCAAGCAGCCAATAAAAAAGCAAGGCTCGGAAGCCTTGCTCAAAATGCTTCTGGATGTTGTGTCAGCCTTGAAATTGGTCTTGCGCCGCACTCGGCGATTGGGCTGAACCTTCCTCCCGAGACTCGGACCTTGCGCGGCAGCTCATGGGGGCCGCCTGCGCACCATCGCGATGCCGCTTATAGGAATAAGAATTCGCATTGTCACCTGCCTGCGAGCCGGTTGATGCGATTTTTTGCATGGCTCGGCGAAATTCCGTCTCCGGGCACTCTTTTCCGCCAGCCCGGCCTGCACGGGTGCGTCCCCGCATCGGCGCCCAGCCCGATCCGGCTGCGCGCTCCGGCTTGTCTTTTGCCGGGGCAATGTGTTGTGTGCCCGGGCGAGTCGCCACGCCGGCCTCGCCCCCGCAGCACGCTTCTCCCTGGCGTCAAGGTCCCGCATGCGCCTCAGCCGATACTTCCTGCCCACCCTGCGCGAGACGCCCAAGGAAGCCGAGATCGTCTCGCACCGGCTGATGCTGCGCGCCGGCATGATCCGGCAGGAATCCTCCGGCATCTACGCGTGGCTGCCGCTCGGCCTGCGCGTCCTCAACCGGGTCTGCGCGGTGATCCGCGCCGAGCAGGACCGCAGCGGCGCCGTCGAGATCCTGATGCCGACGATCCAGTCGGCCGAGCTCTGGCGCGAGTCGGGGCGCTACGACGCCTACGGCAAGGAGATGCTGCGCCTGCGCGACCGGCACGAGCGCGAGATGCTGTTCGGGCCGACCAACGAGGAGATGGTGACGGAGATCTTCCGCGCCGCCATCCGCTCCTACAAGGACCTGCCGAAGAACCTCTACCAGATCCAGTGGAAGTTCCGCGACGAGGTGCGCCCGCGCTTCGGCACCATGCGCTCGCGCGAGTTTTTGATGAAGGACGCCTACTCCTTCGACCTCGACCAGGCCGGCGCCCGGCACGCCTACAACAAGATGTTCGTGGCTTACTTGCGCACCTTCGCGCGGCTCGGCCTCAAGGCGATCCCGATGCGGGCCGAGACCGGGCCGATCGGCGGCGATCTCAGCCACGAGTTCATCATCCTGGCCCAGACCGGCGAGAGCGAGGTCTTCTGCGACCGCGCCTACCTCGACTTCCCGGTGCCGGCCGCGGGCACCGATTTCGACGACGTGGCGGGGCTCCAGGGCATCGTCGACCACTGGACCTCGCGCTACGCCGCCACCTCCGAGATGCACGACGCGGACGCGTTCGCGGCGGTGCCGGAGGCCGAGCGGATGGCTGCGCGCGGCATCGAGGTCGGCCACATCTTCTACTTCGGCACCAAGTACTCCGAGCCGATGGGCGCCCGCGTCACCGGGCCGGACGGCCAGGAGCGCCCGGTGCATATGGGCTCCTACGGCATCGGGCCGAGCCGCCTCGTCGCGGCGATCATCGAGGCGAGCCACGACGAGGCGGGCATCATCTGGCCCGATCCGGTCGCGCCCTTCGACGTCGCCCTCCTCAACCTGAAGACCGGCGACGCGGCCACCGACGCGGCCTGCGCGTCGATCCAGAACGACCTCGAAGCCGCCGGCCTCGCGTTGCTGTACGACGACCGCGACGAGCGCCCGGGCGCCAAGTTCGCCAGCGCCGACCTGATCGGCCTGCCCTGGCAGGTCATCGTCGGACCGAAGGGTCTCGCCGAAGGCAAGGTCGAGCTGAAGCGGCGGGCCACCGGCGAGCGCGAGAGCGTGGCGCCCCAGGACCTGGCGAGCCGCCTGCGGCAGGGGAGGGCGGGGTGAGCGCCGCGGGGGCTCGGTCGGGCCTGAGGCTCCGCCAGGTGAGGCGCGGGACGGAGGTCCCCTCTCCCGTGCGGGAGAGGGGCAGGGGTGAGGGTCCCGGGAGGGTGCAGCAAGACGTCTCGACGCTGCCGCTACCAGCACTGAGGGTGGTTGCTGGTCATGAACCCTTCCGCTCCCCTCACAGCGCTTTCCGCTTCACTGCGGCCTCACCTGGACCCTCATCCCTACCCTTCTCCCGCACGGGAGAAGGGATCCCGCGTCTCCTGGAGAGACGGTCGGGATGGGGCCGTATGCCCGCGCTCTCGCCCGCGCCCCGGAGAACTCCGCGATGATCCAGGCTCTCCGCGACCGCCTCGCCGGCCCGCGGACCGGCACTGCGCCCTTCGCGCCCTTCGAGTGGACGATCGCGGGCCGCTACCTGCGCACGCGCCGCAAGGAGGGCTTCGTCTCGGCCATCGCCCTCTTTTCCTTCCTCGGCATCATGCTCGGCGTCGCGACGCTGATCATCGTGCTGTCGGTGATGAGCGGGTTCCGCAAGGAGCTGCTCTCCAAGATCGTCGGCATCAACGGCCACATCTTCGTGGCGCCGATCGACAAGCCGCTCACCGATTTCTCCGATCTCACCGACCGGCTCTCCAAGGTGGCGGGGGTGACCCTGGCGCTGCCCCTGGTGGAGGGGCAGGCCTTCGCCTCCTCGCCCTACGGCGGGTCCGGCGTGCTGGTGCGCGGCGTGCGGCCGGAGGACCTGCGCCGGATCCCGGCGGTGGCGGGCAACATCCGGGGCGGGTCCCTCGACACGTTCGACGCGAACGGGGGGGTGGCGATCGGCCGGCGCCTCGCCGAGTCGCTCGGCCTGCAGGCCGGGGACACGATCACGCTCGCCACGCCCAAGGGCGCGACCACGCCCTTCGGCACCGCCCCGCGCATCAAGGGCTACACGGTGGCGGCGGTGTTCGAGATCGGCATGTCGGAGTTCGACGCGAGCTTCGTCTACATGCCGCTCACGGAGGCGCAGGGGTTCTTCAACCGCGACGGCGACGTCTCGGTGATCGAGGTCTTCGTCGACGACGCCGACGCGGTCGGCGAGGCGCGCGGCGCCCTCGAACTCGCCGCCGAGCGGCCGGTGCTGCTCACCGACTGGCGCCAGCGCAACCGCACCTTCTTCTCCGCCCTGGAGGTGGAGCGCAACGTCATGTTCATCATCCTGACGCTGATCGTGCTGGTGGCGGCGCTCAACATCGTGTCGAGCCTGATCATGCTGGTGAAGGACAAGTCGAGCGACATCGCGATCCTGCGCACCATGGGGGCCACCCGGGGCACGATCATGCGGGTCTTCCTCATCACGGGAGCGTCGATCGGCTTCGCCGGGACCCTGGTGGGCTGCCTGCTCGGCCTCGTGTTCGCGGCCAACATCACGCTGATCCAGCGCACGCTGCTGCCGGGCGTGTGGGATCCCACCGTGCGCTTCCTCTCGGAGATCCCCTCGGAGATTAACCCGGGGGAGGTGATGACGGTGGTGCTGATGTCGCTGGTGCTGTCGCTCCTCGCCACCCTCTACCCGTCCTGGCGCGCCGCCCGGCTCGACCCGGTGCAGGCCCTGCGCTACGGCTGAGGCCGGTCCCTTTCCCTTCGAACGCGCGGCGGTCCCTGCCGCGATGGTGTGCTGCGTCAGATGCCCTTCGATGCCCTCGTCCCCGCCGACCTCCCGCCGCGCGCCCGCGCGCCGCACGGGTGAGGAGAGGCATGGACGCGTCCCAGCCCCAGCAGCCGGTCCCGGCCCTCTTCCTCGCCCGCGTCGAGCGCCGCTACCCCCAGGCGGAGGGCAGCCTCGACATCCTGCGCGGCGCTGACCTCGCGATCTGGCCCGGCGAGATCGTGGCGCTCGTCGCGCCCTCCGGCACCGGCAAGTCGACGCTCCTGCACGTGGCGGGACTCCTGGAGCGGCCGGACGGCGGCGAGGTTTACGTGGGCGGCCAGCCCAGCGCCCGCATGGACGACGCCGCCCGCACGCGGATGCGCCGCGAGGAGATGGGCTTCGTCTACCAGGCCCACCACCTGCTGCCGGAGTTTTCCGCCCTGGAGAACGTGGTGCTGCCTCAGCTCATCCGCGGGCTCGCCGCCGCAGAGGCCCGCTCGCGGGCGGCCGAACTCCTGACCTTCCTCGGCCTCAAGGACCGCCTGTCGCATCGCCCGGCCGAGCTGTCGGGCGGCGAGCAGCAGCGCGTCGCCATCGCGCGCGCGGTCGCCAACGGGCCGCGCCTGCTGCTGGCCGACGAGCCCACCGGCAACCTCGACCCGCAGACCGCCTCGCACGTCTTCGCCATCCTGGTGTCGCTGGTGCGGGCCTCGGGCGTCGCGGCGCTGATCGCCACCCACAATTTCGACCTCGCCGCCCGCATGGACCGGCGGGTGACCATCCGCGACGGGCTGGTGGTGCAGGTGGCCTGAGGGTCCGACCGGACCGCACGGCCCGAGGGAACCCCTCAGGCGAAGGTCTTGCGCGGGTCGAACGCGTCGCGCACCGCCTCGCCGGCGAAGATCAGCAGGCTCAGCATCACGGCGATCACCGCGAAGCCGGTGAGGCCGAGCCAGGGCGCCTGCAGGTTCGCCTTGCCCTGCGCCAGCAGCTCGCCCAGCGAGGGCGAGCCGGGGGGCAGCCCGAAGCCGAGGAAGTCGAGCGAGGTGAGGGTGGTGATCGAGCCGTTCAGCACGAACGGCAGGAAGGTCAGCGTCGCCACCATGGCGTTCGGCAGCAGGTGCTTGAACATGATGCGGGCGTTCGAGAGGCCGAGCGCCCGGGCGGCCCGCACGTACTCGAAGTTGCGCGCCCGCAGGAACTCGGCCCGCACCACCCCGACGAGGGAGACCCAGGAGAAGAGCAGCAGGATCCCGAGCAGCACGAAGAAGCTCGGGGTGATGATCGACGAGATGATGATCAGGAGGTAGAGCGACGGGATCGCGGTCCAGATCTCGATCACCCGCTGGAAGGCGAGGTCGATCCAGCCGCCGAAATAGCCCTGCACCGCGCCGGCCAGCACCCCGATCACCGAGGAGATGATCGCGAGCGTGAGCCCGAACAGCACCGAGAGGCGGAAGCCGTAGATCAGCCGGGCCGCCACGTCGCGGCCCTGGTCGTCGGTGCCGAGCCAGTTCCACTCGATGGCGCGGCAGGTCGACCCGCCCACCTTCTCGGCGCTCGCCCGGCACTGCGCGTCGGTGAGCATCCAGGTCGGGGGCGCGGGGGCCGGCACCGGCAGGTCGAGGTTGTGGGTGTCGTAGGAGAAGCGGATCGGCGGCCACAGCGCCCAGCCGTTCTCCGCGAGCTCCTTGCGGATCACCGGGTCGCGGTAATCCGTGCGCGCCAGGAAGCCGCCGAACTTCTCCTCCGGGTAGTCCACGAAGACCGGCATCAGGATCTCGCCCTTGTAGGAGACGAGGATCGGCCGGTCGTTGGCGATGAACTCCGCGAAGAGGCTGACGACGAACAGCGCCAGGAAGAGCAGGAACGACCAGTAGCCGCGCCGGTTCGCCCGGAAGTTGGCGAGCCGGCGCCGGTTGAGCGGCGAGAGGCGCCGCGTGCCGACCCCAGGCAGCGGCAACGCCACGGGCGCGGCGGCCGGCGAGGTGAGCGGGACCGCGTCGTATTCGGGGGGCGGCGGACGCTCGTTCATGCCGCCGCCCCGTACGCGATCAGCCGACCCGCGTCGCCGTGACGTCGATCACCGAGGGCTTCAGCTTGCCGCTGCGCTCCAGGTGGCGGCGCAGCAGCTGCACGTTGCGGCGGTTGGCCTTGAAGGCCGCGTCGAACAGGTCGCCCACGAGCGGCACCACGCCCACCACGCCGTCGATCGCCGTGTTGGCGATCATCCGGCCGAGCAGCCAGCGCGGCACGCCCAGCCGGCGGGCCTCCCAGATGATGTAGGAGGAGATGGCCGTCGAGACGGCGTCGCCCACCACCGGCAGCAGGCCCATCACCGCGTCGAGGCCGACCCGGCGGTTGATGCCCGGGATCACGAAGGCGGTGTCGAGGATGTGCGCCATCAGCTCCAGGCGCGCGAGCGTCTGCTCGACGTCGCTCGCCTCCGGGCGCGCGGTCCGGAAGGGCGGGGCCTCGCCGAAGCGGCCGCCGGCCGTCTGGGTGAAGTCCATCGTGGGGCTCCGAAGCGGATGCGGGGTGCTCATGCGTCAGCATGTGGCCCCGGCTCCCCCGGCCTGCAAGACGGGGGCGCATCACGCCGCCGCCCGGGTGAGCCCGCTCAGGCGGTCGAGCGCCGCGTCCAGGGTCTCGTCGCGCTTGGCGAAGCAGAACCGCACCACGTGCCGCACCGGATCCTGCGCGTAGAAGGCGCTCACCGGGATCGCCGCGACCCCGTGGCGGCGCACCAGCCGGTCGCAGAAGGCGACGTCGTCGTCGTAGCCCAGCGGCGCGATGTCGACGTTCAGGAAGTAGGTGCCTGCCGCGGGCAGCACCGTGAAGCCGAGGTCCGACAGGCCCGCCGCGAAGCGGTCGCGCGCCCGGGCAAACCCCGCCCGCATCCCCTCGAAATAGGCGTCGTCCTTGGCCAGCCCGTAGGCCACCGCCGCCTGGAGGTTCGGCGGCGTCGTGAAGGTGAGGAACTGGTGGGCCTTGGCCAGGACCCGCATCAGCGGCGGGGCGGCGAGCACGAAGCCGACCTTCCAGCCCGTGAGCGAAAAGATCTTGCCCGCCGAGCCGACCTTGATGGTCCGCTCGCGCATGCCGGGCAGCGCCATCAGCGGCCGGTGTCGGCGCCCGTCGAACACCACGTGCTCCCAGACCTCGTCGCAGAGCGCCACCGCGTCGAAGCGGCGGCAGAAGGCGGCCAGGAGCGCCAGATCCTCGTCGGGGAAGACCGTGGCGGCCGGGTTGAGCGGGTTGTTGAACAGCACCACCCGGGTGCGGGGGGAGAAAGCCTGGGCGAGCGCCGCCTCGGTGAGGCGGAAGTGCGGCGGCGTCAGCGTCACGAAACGCGGCACGCCGCCCGCCCGGCGCACCAGCGGCAGGTAGGCGTCGTAGAGCGGCGCGAACAGCACCACCTCGTCGCCGGGCTCGATCAGGGCCATCAGGGCGCCCGCCAGCGCCTCGGTGGCGCCCGAGGTCACCATCACCTCCGCCTCCGGATCGACCGCGAGGTCCTGCCAGTGCGCGTAATGCGCGGCGACGGCGTGGCGCAGCTCCGGCAGACCCATCATCGGCGGGTACTGGTTCCAGCCGTGGATCACCGCCTCGGCCGCCTTGGCCCGCACGTCCTCCGGCCCGGGATCGTCCGGAAAACCCTGGCCGAGATTCACCGCGCCGGTCTCGCGGGCGAGAGCGGACATCACCTCGAACACGGTGGTGGGCAGGTCGGCGAAGATCGGGTTCATGGAGCGGCGGCTGTCTCGTCTGGAGCCCGGGGACAAGCGGCTTTTCGCTAGCACGCGGACGGCAGGTGCGAAACCGCACACCGGCCGCAGCGTGTGAAGTGACGATTGTTGACATTCATCACTCGTCGGATAGCTTCCTGGCCATGCGGTCGGGCTGGCCGCGGGCACCGATCCGGAACTCCGCCCCCTCGTTCCGGATCGGCACCCAAGGCCAGCCCGGCCGTACTGCGTTACGGCGCCTCCGGCGCCCGGCTCGGGCGCTTGCCGCCGGACGGCGTTTCCGGCACCACGACGAACGCTTTCGTCTCCCGCCAGCCCCAATGTCCCTGCGCGCCTGCCTCCTCGTCGGATTGCTCACCGGTCTTCTGGGCGTCGGCCTGCGCCTCGCCCTGCCGGTGACGCCGGTCGATGCGAGCTACCGCGACGTGCTGGCCTTCTACCGGGCGCTCGGCGAGCGCTGGGAGGGACGGCCCTGATCGCGCCGGACTCTCCCCTCACGCGGCTGCGGCGGCGCGGATCGGCCGCTTAGCGCCGCGGCATCGCGTCCCGTGCGGGATCCCCGCGCCGCGTCGGCGAGTGTTCAGCAATCAAGAGGCAACATGCAGGCCGTACTGGCGTCGCATTGCCATGGCGGATGCGGTGAGATGGCGTGCTGCGCCGGCGGCCCGAACGGGCCATGACGGACGGGGTTGAGCAGCGCGGGGACGAACGGGTGCCGTGCGCCGGATTGACGAGATGAACGAGCTGTCGCCTATCAGGACCGATGAGGCCGTCGAGACGGGGCCGCGCCGCCGCCGCTCCCGCTTCGTCTGGCTGGTCCTGCTGCTCGCGCTCGCGGCGGCCGGCGCCTGGGGCTATCGCACCTACCTGCCGGACGGCTTCACATTCGGGCCGAAGCAGGCGGCGAAGCCCGAGACGAGCCGCCGCGGCGCCCGGCGGGCCGCCGGGGGCGAGGGGCCGCAGGCGGTCGGCGTCGCCACGGTGGCGGCCGGCGACATGCCGGTGGTGCTCACCGGGCTCGGCACCGTGACGCCACTCGCCACCGTGACGGTGCGCTCGCAGGTGAGCGGCTACCTCACGGAGATCGGCTTTCGCGAGGGGCAGCACGTCAAGAAGGGCGATTTCCTGGCCCAGATCGACGTGCGCCCCTACGAGGCGCTGCTCGCCCAGTACCAGGGCCAGCTCCAGCGCGACCAGGCGCTGCTGCAGAACGCCCGGCTCGACCTCGCCCGCTACCAGACCCTGAACCGCCAGGATTCGATCTCGAAGCAGAACGTCGACACCCAGGCCGCCACGGTCAAGCAGTACGAGGGCATCGTCGCCTCCGATCAGGCGCAGATCGACCAGCAGCGGCTCAACATCCAGTACGGCCGCATCACCTCGCCGGTGGAGGGGCGGGTCGGCCTGCGCCAGATCGATCAGGGCAACTACGTCACCGCGGCCTCGACCGGGATCGTGGTGGTGACGCAGCTCCAGCCGATCTCGGTGCTGTTCACCCTGCCGGAGGACGTGCTGGCGCGGGTGATGGACCGCCTGCGGGCGGGTGCGACGCTGCCGGTGCGCATCTTCGACCGCAGCGACACCGCCGAGATCGCCGTCGGCACCCTTGACACGGTTGACAACCAGATCGACGTGACGACCGGCACGGTGCGGCTGCGCGCCCTGTTTCCCAACAAGGACGAGCGGCTGTTTCCCAACCAATTCGTCAACGCCAAGCTCCTCGTGAACACGGTGACGAACGCCCCGATCGTGCCGGCCGCGGCGGTGCTGCGCGGCACGCCCGGCACCTTCGTGTACCTGCTCGGCCCGGACAACAAGGTCAGCGTCCGCCCGATCACCACGGGCGAGACGGACGGCAGCCGCACGGTGGTGACCTCCGGCCTCGCGACCGGCGACCGGGTGGTGGTCGACGGGACCGACCGCCTGCGCGACGGGGCCGAGGTGCGCGTCACCGGCGAGGGCGAGCCGCGGGCTCCCGCCGCCGAGCCGGCGGCGGCGCCATCCCCGCGCGCCGAGGCCGAGCCGACCCCCGCCGCCCCGCCCGAGGGCGAACGGCCGCGCCGCCGCCGGCCGCAGACCCCGTGAGGGGCGCCGTGCGAGCCCCCACCGCCTCTCCTGACACCCGCGGGGAACCCCTCTCCCGTGCGGGAGAGGGGTTCCCCGCGCCAGGTCCGGTGGGCGTGGCGCTGGATCGGTGGTGCCTGCCATGAACCCGTCGCGCCTGTTCATCCTGCGGCCGGTCGCCACCACGCTCCTGATGCTGGCGATCCTGCTCACCGGCATCCTGTCCTACTTCAACCTGCCGCTCTCGGCGCTGCCGGCCGTCGACTACCCGACGATCCAGGTCCAGACCTTCTATCCCGGCGCCAGCCCCGAGGTGATGACCTCGGCGGTGACGGCGCCGCTGGAGCGGCAGTTCGGGCAGCTCGCCAACCTCAACCAGATGACCTCGCAATCCTCGGCGGGCGCCTCGGTCATCACCCTGCAGTTCAACCTCGACCTCTCCCTCGACGTGGCCACGCAGGAGGTGCAGGCGGCGATCAACGCGGCCGGCAACCTGCTGCCGAGCGACCTGCCGGCCCCGCCCGTCTACGCCAAGGTCAATCCGGCCGATGCGCCGATCCTGACGCTCGCGCTCACCTCCAAGACGCTGGCGCTCACCCAGGTGCGCGACCTCGCCGAGACCCGCCTCGCGCAAAAAATCAGCCAGGTGTCGGGCGTCGGCCTCGTCACGATGGCGGGCGGCCAGCGCCCGGCCGTGCGGGTGCGCTTCAACGCCAGCGCGCTCGCGGGCTACGGCCTCAACATCGACGACCTGCGCACCACCATCGCCAACCTGAACGTCAACACCCCGAAGGGCACCATCGACGGGCCGACCCAGTCCTTCACCATCAACGCCAACGACCAGATCCGCGACCCGGCCGCCTACCGGGACGCGATCATCGCCTACCGCAACGGCGCGCCCGTGCGGCTCTCGGCGGTCGCCGACGTGATCGACGGGGCGGAGAACACCAAGCTCGGCGCCTGGATGGACACCACGCCCGCCGTCATCCTCAACATCCAGCGCCAGCCGGGCGCCAACGTCATCGCGGTGGTCGACCGCATCAAGGCCCTGCTGCCGCAGCTCCAGGCGACGCTGCCCGCCGCCATCCAGGTCACCCCGCTCACCGACCGCACCGTGACCATCCGGGCCTCGGTGCACGACGTGCAGGTCGAACTGCTGCTCGCCGTCGCGCTCGTGGTGGGGGTGATCTTCGTCTTCCTGCGCTCGCTGCCCGCGACCCTGATCCCGAGCCTGTCGGTGCCGCTCTCCCTCGTGGGCGCCCTCGCGGTGATGGACCTGTGGGACTTCTCCCTCGACAATCTGTCGCTGATGGCGCTGACCATCGCCACCGGCTTCGTGGTCGACGACGCCATCGTGGTGATCGAGAACATCGCCCGCCACGTGGAGGAGGGGGAGACGCCGCTGGAGGCCGCCCTGAAGGGCAGCCGGGAGATCGGCTTCACCATCATCTCGCTCACGGTCTCGCTGCTCGCGGTGCTGATCCCGCTCCTGTTCATGGGCGAGGTGGTCGGGCGGCTCTTCCACGAATTCGCCATCACGCTCGCGGCGACCATCGTGATCTCAGGCGTCGTGTCCCTGACCCTGGTGCCGATGCTCTGCGCCCGGCTCCTGCGCCACGAGCCCGCCCGCACCCGGCGGGAGGGCTGGCTCGCCGCCGCGGGCCGGCGCCTGATGGAGGGCGGGATCGCGTTCTACGGCTGGACGCTGCGCGGGGTGCTGCGCGCGCAGACCCTCACCCTGCTGGTGGCGGTCGGCACCCTGGTGCTCACCGGCTACCTCTACGTGGCGATCCCGAAGGGCTTCTTCCCCGTGCAGGACACGGGCGTGATCCAGGGCGTGTCGCAGGCCGACCAGACCGTCTCCTACGCGGCGATGGCCGAGCGCCAGCAGCGCCTCGCCGAGGAGATCCTGAAGGATCCGGACGTGGTGAGCCTGTCGTCCTTCATCGGCGTCGACGGCCAGAACGTGACGCTCAATTCCGGGCGCTTCCTCATCAACCTGCGCCCGCGCGAGGAGCGCACGCAATCGGCGAGCGACATCATCCGGCGCATCTCGGCCCGCACCGCGGCGGTGCCGGGCATCACCCTCTACATGCAGCCGGTGCAGGACCTCACCATCGACACGGCGGTGAGCCCGACGCAGTACCAGTTCATCCTGGAGAACCCGGATCCCGCCGCCTTCGACGCCTGGGTGCCGCGCCTCACTGACCGGCTGCGCCGGATCCCCGACCTCGCCGACGTGGCGAGCGACCGGCAGGCGGACGGTCTGGCGGCCTACATCACCATCGATAGGGCGACGGCGGGCCGCTACGGCATCACGCCGGCCTCCGTCGACAACGCCCTCTACGACGCCTTCGGGCAGCGCATCATCTCGACCATCTTCACCCAGTCGAACCAGTACCGGGTGATCCTGGAGGCCGATCCCGACCTGCACCGCTCCCTGCGTTCACTGGACCGGATCTACCTGCCCTCCGCGACGGCGCAGAACGGGCAGGTGCCCCTCTCGGCCATCGCCCAGGTGAGCGAGCGGCGCGCCCCGCTCCTCATCAGCCATCTCGGCCAGTTCCCCGCCACCACGATCTCGTTCAACCTCGCGCCCGGGGCCTCGCTGGGGCCGGCCGTGGCGGCGATCCAGGCGGCCAAGGCCGAGATCGGCCTGCCCGAGAGCTTCCAGCTCGTCTTCCAGGGCTCCGCGCTCGCCTTCGAGGCCTCGCTCGCCAACACGCTCTTCCTCGTGCTCGCCGCGATCGTCACGGTCTACATCGTGCTCGGCGTGCTCTACGAGAGCTTCATCCACCCGATCACGATCCTCTCGACGCTGCCCTCCGCCGGCATCGGCGCGCTCGCCGGCCTGATGCTCTTTGGGCACGACCTCGACATCATCGGCATCATCGGCATCGTGCTGCTGATCGGCATCGTGAAGAAGAACGCCATCATGATGATCGACTTCGCGCTCCAGGCGGAGCGCGAGGAGGGCATGAGCCCGCGCGAGGCGATCTACCAGGCCTGCCTCCTGCGCTTCCGCCCGATCCTGATGACGACCTTCGCGGCCCTGTTCGCGGCGGTGCCGATGATCTTCGGCACCGGCACCGGCTCGGAGCTGCGCCAGCCGCTCGGCGTCTCGATCGCGGGCGGCCTGATCGTCAGCCAGGTGCTGACCCTCTACACGACCCCGGTGATCTACCTCGCCTTCGACCGCCTCGCCCGCCGCCTGAGCGGCCGGCGCCGCGGCGGACTCGCCCGCGGCGAGGCGGTGCCGTGAGCGCCGCCGGCCGACAGGGCAAGCGCGGGATCCCCTCTCCCGTGCGGGAGAGGGGTAGGGGTGAGGGTCCCGGGAGGGTGCAGCAAGGATCCGGAACGTTGCCGCTACCAGCACAACGTTCACCGATTAGCCCTGAACCGTTCCGCTCCCCTCACCACCCTCTGCGCTTCACTGCGGCTCCCTCCCGGGACCCTCATCCCTGCCCTTCTCCCGCACGGGAGAAGGGTTCCCCGCGCTTCGTGCTTGAACCTGAAGCGTTCCGCTCCCCTCACCACCCTCAGCACCTCACTGCGGCCCCACCTGGACCCTCATCCCTGCCCTTCTCCCGCCCGGGAGAAGGGTTCCCCGCGCCATGGTTCGGGGCGCACCGGCTCGCTCGGGCGAGCGGTCGACCTGCGGGTGAGGTTCCATGAACCTCTCCGCCCCCTTCATCCTGCGCCCCGTCGCGACCACGCTGCTCACCCTCGGCGTGCTGCTGGCCGGCCTGTTCGCCTTCGTGCGGCTGCCGGTGGCGCCGCTGCCGCAGGTCGACTTCCCGACCATCCTCGTCCAGGCGCAGATGGCGGGCGCGAGCCCCGAGACGATGGCCGCGACGGTGGCCGCCCCCCTGGAGCGGCGCCTCGGCCAGATCGCCGACGTCGACCAGATGACCTCCACGAGCTCCACCGGCCAGACCCGGATCGTGCTGGTCTTCGGCCTCAACCGCGACATCAACGGCGCGGCCCGCGACGTCCAGGCGGCCATCAACGCCGCGCGCGCCGACCTGCCGGCGGCGCTGCGCCAAAACCCGACCTACCGCAAGTTCAACCCGGCCGACGCGCCGATCCTGATCATCGGCCTCACCTCGAAGACGCTGAGTCCCGGCGCCCTCTACGACAGCGCCGCCACCGTGCTGCAGCAAAAACTCTCGCAGCTCGAAGGCATCGGCAACGTCGAGGCGAGCGGCTCGTCGCTGCCGGCCGTGCGGGTCGAACTCGAACCCGGCGCGCTCTTCCACTACGGCATCGGGCTCGAAGGCATCCGCGCCGCCATCGCGGGGGCCAACGCGAACTCGCCCAAGGGGGCGATCGAGACCGACGCGCGGCGCTACCAGCTCTACGCCAACGACCAGGGCCGGGTGGCGGCCGATTACCGCGACATCGTGGTGGCCTACCGCAACGGCGCGGCGGTGCGGCTGCGCGACGTCGGCAAGGTGGTCGACGGGGTCGAGGACCGGCGCAACCTCGGCCTCGTCAATGGCCAGCCGGGCGTGCTGCTCATCGTCTACAAGCAGCCGGGCGGCAACGTGGTCGAGACGGTCGACCGCCTCAAGGCGGCGCTGCCGCAGATCAAGGCGGCGCTGCCGGGCGACATCGACCTCGTGGTCACGGGCGACCGCAGCCTCACCATCCGGGCCTCGCTGGCGGAGGCCGAGCGCACGCTGCTGATCTCGGTCGGCCTCGTGATCCTGGTGGTCTTCGTCTTCCTGCGCTCGGCCCGCGCGACGCTGATCCCGGCCGTGGCGGTGCCGATCTCGCTCGTGGGCACCTTCGCGGCGATGTATCTGTGCGACTACAGCCTCGACAACATCTCGCTGATGGCGCTCATCATCGCGGCGGGCTTCGTGGTCGACGACGCCATCGTGGTCCTGGAGAACATCCAGCGCCACATCGAGGACGGCAAGCCGCGGCTGGAGGCGGCGCTGCTCGGCGCCCGGGAGGTCGGCTTCACGGTGCTGTCGATGAGCCTGTCGCTCGTCGCGGTCTTTCTGCCGATCCTGCTCATGGGCGGCATCGTCGGGCGCTTCTTCCGGGAATTCGCCGTGGTGCTGTCGCTGGCGATCCTGATCTCGCTCGTCCTGTCGCTCACCACCACGCCGATGATGTGCGCGCGCCTCCTCGCGCCGGAGCCGCACGGGCGGCGCCCGAACATCCTGGCGCGCGGCCTGGAGGCCGGCTTTGACGGCATCCTGGCCTTCTACCGCCGCACCCTCGCCTGGGCGCTGCGCCACGGGGCCGTGGTGATGCTGGTGCTGTTCGCCACGGTCGGGCTCAACGTCTACCTCTACGTGATCGTGCCCAAGGGCTTCTTCCCGCAGCAGGATGCCGGCCAGATGATCGGCGGCGTCCAGGCGGACCAGCGCATCTCCTTCCAGGCGATGAGCGCCAAGCTGAAGGAGGCGACCGAGATCGTCCGGGCCGACCCGGCGGTGGAGAGCGTGGTGGGCTTCACGGGCGGGCGCGGCACCAACTCGGCGAACGTCTTCGTCAGCCTCAAGCCGCTGGGCCAGCGCGACCCGATCACCGCCGTGATGGCGCGCCTGCGCCCGAAGCTCGCCGGCATCCCGGGGGCGCGGCTCTACCTGTTCGCGCGCCAGGACTTCGCCGTCGGCGGGCGCCAGAGTTTCTCGCAGTACCAGTACACACTGCAGGGCGACACCGCCGAGGAGCTCTACACCTGGGCGCCGAAGCTCGTGGAGGCGATGCAGAAGGACCAGACCTTCGCGGACGTCACCTCCGACCAGCAGCAGGGCGGGCTGGAGAGCCGCCTCGTGATCGACCGGCCGACCGCCTACCGGTACGGGCTCACCCCGGACCTGATCGACAACACCCTCTACGACGCGTTCGGCCAGCGGGCCGTCTCGACCATCTACAACGCGCTCAACCAGTACCGCGTGGTGATGGAGATCGCGCCGCGCTACCTCGGCAACCCCGAGACCCTCAAGCAGATCTACGTCTCGACCTCGGGCGCGCGGGCGCGCGGCTCGGCCTCCACCAACGCGGTCGCCGGCACGGTGGCGGGCGCGCAGGCGGCCCAGGCCGACCCGGCCGCCGCCGCGACCGCCATCGCCACCGATTCGGCCCGCAACGCCTCCACCAACGCCATCGCGGGGCGGGCGGGGGCCTCCTCGGCGGCGGCGGTGAGCAGCGCCAAGGAGACGATGGTGCCGCTCTCGGCCTTCTCGCGCTTCGAGACCGGCACCGCCCCGGTGCAGGTGAGCCACCAGGGCCTGTTCGTCGCCACCACCGTCTCGTTCAACCTGCCCCCCGGCAAGACCCTGGGCGACGCCACGGCGGCGATCGAGCGGCTCATGCGCGACCTGCGCATGCCGGCCACCATCCACGGCGAGTTCGGCGGCATCGCCAAGACCTTCCAGGCCTCGTCCTCGCGCCAGCCGCTCCTGATCCTGGCCGCGCTGCTGGCCGTCTACGCGGTGCTCGGCATCCTGTACGAGAGCTACGTCCACCCGGTGACGATCCTCTCGACGCTGCCGTCGGCGGGCATCGGCGCCGTGCTCGCCCTGATGCTGGCCGGGGAGGAATTCGGCGTCATCGCGATGATCGGCATCTTCCTGCTCATCGGCATCGTGAAGAAGAACGCCATCATGATGATCGACTTCGCGCTCGACGCGCAGCGCAGCCGGGGCCTCTCCCCCCGCGAGGCGATCACCGAGGCCTGCCTCTTGCGCTTCCGCCCGATCCTGATGACAACGCTCGCGGCGCTGCTCGGGGCTCTGCCGCTGATTCTCGACGGCGGCGAGGGGTCGGAGCTGCGCCGTCCGCTCGGCATCGCCATCGTGGGCGGCCTCACCGTGAGCCAAGTGCTGACCCTCTACACCACCCCCGTCGTCTACCTCGTGCTGGACCGCCTGCGCCTGCGGCTGCGCCGCCGCCGGTCCGGCGGGGCCGTGCCGCTGCCGGCGGGCGAATGAGGGAGGCCCGCGTGCGGTGGGTCCGCCTCGGCGCGGCCGGGCTGGTGCCGGTGTGGCTCGCCGGCTGCCTCGTCGGCCCCGACTACTCGCGGCCCTCGGTCGAGACGCCGCTCGCCTTCAAGGAGGGCGGCGCGCCCGCCACCGCGATGCCGGGGCGGAACTGGCGACCGGCGCGGCCCCGCGACGAGGCCGACCGCGGCGACTGGTGGCGCGTCTTCCGCGATCCCGGCCTCGACCGGCTGATCCGCCTCGTGGACGTCGACAACCAGAACCTGCGCGCGGCGGTGGCGGCCTACCGGCAGGCCCGCGCCCTGGTGCAGGAATCCCGCGCCCAGCTCTTCCCCACGGTGATCGGCGCGCCGAGCATCAGCCGCTCGCGCAACCTCGGGGTCGAGCGCACGACGCTCACGCTGCAGGGCTCGGCGACCTGGGAGCTCGACCTGTTCGGCCGCATCCGCCGCGGCATCGAGAGCGACGTCGCCGCCGCCCAGGCGAGCGCGGCCGACCTCGCGGCGGTGCGTCTCGCCAACCAGGCCGAACTCGCCAGCGCCTATTTCCAGCTCCGCTTCCAGGATTCGCTCCAGCGCCTGCTCGACCAGACGGTGCAGGCCTACCAGCGCTCGCTCGCCATCACGGAAAATCAGTACAATGCGGGCGTCGCCGCCCGCTCGGACGTGATCACGGCGCAGACCCAGCTCCAGACCACGCAGGCCCAGGCCATCGCGGTGGGGCTCCAGCGCGCCACCCTGGAGCACGCCATCGCGACCCTGATCGGGCGTCCGCCCGCCGAGCTCTCGCTGCCGCGCGCGAGCCTCAGCCCCCGCCCGCCCGCCGTGCCGGTGAGCCTGCCCTCCGACCTCTTGGAGCGGCGCCCCGACATCGCCCAGGCCGAGCGCGCCGTGCAGGCGCAGAGCGAGCAGATCGGCGTCGCGGTGGCGGCCTTCTACCCCACGGTCACGCTCTCAGCGAACGGCGGCATCACGGGCGATCCGGCGCGCAATTTTTTCTCGGCCGCCAACACCTTCTGGTCGGTGGCGGCGAACGGCAGCCAGGCGCTCTTTGACGGCGGCGCCCGCGCGGCGGTGCTGCAGGCGGCGCGCGCAGGCTACGACGCCAACGTCGCCACCTACCGGCAGACGGTGCTGACCGCCTTCCAAGAGGTGGAGAACGGGCTCTCGGGACAGCGCATCCTCGCCCGCCAGGCCGGCGCGCAGGATCTCGCCGTGCAATCCGCCCGCCGCGCGGTCGAGATCGCGCTGAACGAGTACCGCGCCGGCACCCAGAACTACACCACGGTGGTCACCGCCCAGGCGCTCGCGCTCAACAACGAGGTCTCGGCGCTGCAGATCCTGCTCAACCGCTTCACCAACGCGGTCTCGCTGATCCGCGCCATCGGCGGCGGCTGGGACGTGCGCTCGCTGCCGAGCGGGGACGAACTGAAGCAGTTCCGCCCCCTGCCGATCGACACCGGGCAGGCGCTGCGCACGGACGAGTAGCGTCCTTCGCGACCGGTCATGGACAGGCGCGGGGACGCCTTCTGTGCGGGAGAGGGGATCCCGCGTGTCACCCCCTGCCGTCTTGGATCGGTCGGACGTCACGCTCCAAGGCGCCACGAGGAGACCCGATCTCGCGCGTCAGGCCGAGTCCGGCGGACCGTAGGGCGGGCGCGGGATCGCCCGGTGGGCGGCGCGCAGGGCCGCCGACCAGCGCTCGCGCAGGTCGTGGAAGTAGGGCTCGCCCGCCTCGATCCGGTGCACCACCTCGGTGTGGCAGGTGCCGCGGCGGACCACCACGAGGTCGATCGGCAGGCCGACGCCGAGATTCGAGCGCATGGTCGAATCGATCGAGATCAGCCCGACCTTGAGCGCGTCGTAGATCTCGGTCCGGAAGGTCACGGCGCGATCAAGGATCGGCTTGCCGTACTTGTGCTCGCCGATCTGCAGGAAGGGCGCGTCCTGGGTGCAGGCGATGAAGTTGCCGGCCGAGTAGATCATGTAGAGGCGCATCGGCCCGTCGCCGATCTGGCCGCCGAACAGGAACGACACCTCGAAGCGCAGCTGCGCCGCCTCGAACCCCTCGCGCTCGATCGCCCGCACGCGGCGGATCGCCCGGCCGATGAGCTGGGCGGCCCGGAACATGGTCGGCGCCTCGTAGAGGGTTTCGAGGGCGCCCGTCTCGGGGTTCTCGACGCCCTCCGACAGCATGCTCACGACGGATTGCGTCACCGACAGGTTGCCCGCGGAGGCGAGCGCCATCACGCGCTCGCCGGGCACCGCGAACAGGTGCAGCTTGCGGAAGGTCGAGATGTCGTCGAGACCCGCGTTGGTGCGGGTGTCGGCGATCATGACGAGGCCGTCCTCGACTAGGATCCCGACGCAGTAGGTCATCGCGTGGCGCTCCCCTCGGGTCCCTCGCCGGACGACGCGTCCGCTTACCCTGGCGCAACTGGTGGGGCCGGTCCAGACGAAAGCGCGGCAGGCCGGCGCGGACCCGCCGTCCGGCTCAGCGATCGAGGCCGAGGAAGCGCAGCGCGCGTTCCACGAACCGGCGGCCCGACGTCTCGACCGAATCGGCGAAGACCGCGCCCGCGATGACGGAGGCCGTCATGGTGAGCAGGTGGGCGAACGAGAAGTCGAACGGGATGGCCATGGTCGTGCGGGGGTTCGGTCCGGAGCGCGATGCGCACGAAGAGTCGGGGCGCGTCCCTGTCCTTGACGTTAACCCGACGCGTCATCAAGGGCGGCCGGATCGATTTGGCGGGGCCGTCGCATTCACGCCACGGCGCGGGCCGGCCTCAGGTCTGCGACTGGGCCTGCGCCTGCGCGCGCACGTCGTCGACCGTCACCCGCACCCGCATGGTCTCGGTGCCCCCGCCGATCCGGCTGCCGCGCACAGGCGCGGCGTCGAGGTAGTCGAGGCCGACCGCGACCCGCAGGTGCGCCGCGGTGGCCGAGATGCCGAAGCAGGGATCGAAGCCGACCCAGCCGAGATCGGGCACCAGCCCCTCGACCCAGGCGTGCCCGGCCTCCTGCGCGGAGGCGCCCTCGCGGTAAAAATAGCCCGAGACGTAGCGCACCGGGATCTCCACGTGCCGGGCGGCGGCGATGAAGATGTGGGCGAGGTCCTGGCCGACGCCCTCGCGCAGCGCGAAGGCCTGCGCGGCGGTGCTGTGCGCGTCCGTGGGACCGCCGGGGGAGAAGTGCACCTCGCGGTGGATCGCGTCCACGAGCCGGTGCAGGCGCTCCAGCACGTCGGCGGCGGTCCCGCCCGTCACCTCGTCCGCGAAGCTGCGGATCGCCTCGTCGGCGACGGCGAAGCGCGACTCGCGCAGGTAGAACGGATCGGGCAGGCGCTCGACCGCGCCCCGCACCACCCCGTGCGTGTCGCTGGTCTCGACCTCGCCGGTCACCCGGACCACCAGCGCCTCCTCCGGGCCGTCGGCGCTGAACACGTGCACGACGTTGCCGAACCCGTCCTCCCGGCGGGCGAGGCGCCCGTCGACGGTCGGCTCGATGCGCCAGGAGCGCACGTGCTGGCCGTCATGGTCGCGCGGCGTCAGGCGCAGCATCTGGATCAGGCCGCGGGCCGGCGACTCGTACTGGTAGGCCGTCTCGTGAACGACGCGGATGCGCATGGGATTCCGTGAGGAAGGAGCGGGGAGGAGGCGTCGTCGGCAGATGCGCCGTCAGGCCCGCGCGGGGGCGCTGCGGTCAGACGAGGTACTGCTCGGCGATCGCCCCTCCCAGGCGGTTGTTGTCCTGGATGAAGCCCTGGATGAACTCGTGCAGGCCGCCCGCGAACACCGCCTCCACGGAGGTGCTGTCGAGGCGGCTCAGCATGTTGCTGGCCAGCCGCTGGCTCGGCCCGCGGCGCCCGTAGGCGTCGGCGATCAGGTCGAGATGGCGCACCAGCATCTCGTAGCAGTTGGTGAGCGAGCGCGGCATCTGGCGGTTGAGGATCAGCAGGTCGGCCACCAGCCAGGGCTTGATGCTCTCGCGGTAGACCCAGTGATAGGCTGTGAGCGCCGAGACCTCGCGCAGGATCGTGGTCCACTGGAAGTAGTCGAGGCTGCCGCCCACCCGCTCCGTCTCGGGCAGCAGCACGTGGTACTTCACGTCGAGGATGCGGGCGGTGTTGTCGGCCCGCTCGATCGCGATGCCGAGCCGGGTGAACCAGTAGGCGTCGTTGCGCAGCATGGTGCGGTAGGCCGAGCCGTCGAAGGCCAGCGACACCCCCTTCACCCAGTCGAGGAAGCGGGCGAATTCCTCGCGCGTGAAATCGCGGCCCTCGTAGGAGCGCAGGGTCAGCCACGCCTCGTTGATCGCCTCCCACATCTCGACCGTGAGCGCGGTGCGCACGCTGCGGGCGTTCTCGCGGGCGGTCTGCAGGCAGCTGCGGATCGAGGAGGGATTGTGCGGGCTGAAGGCGAGGAAGTCCCGCACCGTGTGCTCGTTGACGCTGTCGTAGAGCGGCCGAAACAGCTCGGCGCTGCCCGCCGAGGCGAGCGCCGATTCCCACTCGTTGGTCTCCCCGCCGCCGTAGCTGGCCGGCAGGGCGGTGAGGCGCAAAGCCGCGTCGAGGATGCGGGCGATGAAATCCGCCCGCTCGGTGTAGCGCGAGAGCCAGTAGAGGTTGTCGGCGGTCCGGGAGAGCATGCTGACGCGACTTCGAACGGAGGGCGGGGCAGGGCGGGACGTGCGGCGGTCGGCGCGTCAGGCGTCGAGCACCCAGGTGTCCTTGGTGCCGCCGCCCTGGCTCGAATTCACCACGAGGGAGCCCTCCTTGAGGGCGACCCGCGTGAGGCCCCCCGGCACGATCCGGATCTCGTCGGCGCCCGAGAGCACGAAGGGCCGCAGGTCCACGTGGCGCGGGGCGACGCCGGAGGCCACGAAGGTCGGGCAGGTGGAGAGCGCCAGCGTCGGCTGGGCGATGAACCCGTCCGGCGCGTGCCGCAGCTTGCGCCCGAATTCTTCGATCTCGCGCTTGGTGGCGTGCGGCCCCACCAGCATGCCGTAGCCGCCCGAGCCGTTGACCTCCTTGACCACGAGCTCGCCGAGATGGGCCAGCACGTAGGAAAGCGCGTCCTTCTCGCGGCAGCGCCAGGTCGGCACGTTGTGCAGGATCGGCTCCTCGCCGGTGAAGAAGCGCACGATCTCCGGCATGTAGCTGTAGACCGCCTTGTCGTCGGCAATGCCGGTGCCGACCGCGTTGGCCAGCGTCACGCTCCCGCTCTGGTAGGCGCTCATCAGGCCGGGCACGCCGAGCACCGAATCGGGCCGGAAGACCAGCGGATCGAGGAAGTCGTCGTCGATGCGCCGGTAGATCACGTCGACGCGCCGCGGCCCCTCGGTGGTCCGCATGTAGACGACGTCGTCCCGGGTGAAGAGGTCGGAGGCCTCCACCAGCTCGACGCCGAGCTTGTCGGCCAGGAAGGAGTGCTCGTAGAAGGCCGAGTTGAAGCGGCCGGGGGTGAGGAGCACCACCGTCGGGTCGCGGGCGGCGCTCATCGGCGCGAGGCTGCGCAGGGTGGCCAGCAGCGCGTCCGGGTAATCCTCCACCGGCGAGACCCGGTGCTTGCTGAAGAGTTCGGGGAAGAGGCGCAGCATCACCTCCCGGTTCTCCAGCATGTAGGAGACGCCGGACGGCGTGCGGGCGTTGTCCTCCAGCACGAAGAACTGGTCCTCGCCGGTGCGCACGATGTCGATGCCGGCGACGTGGACGTACTTGCCGTGCGGCACCTCGAAGTCCCGCATCTCCAGCCGGTAATGCGGGTTGCGGTAGACGAGATCGCCCGGGATCACCCCGGCCTTGATGCATTCCTGCGCGCCGTAGACGTCGGCCAGGAAGAGGTTCAGGGCCGTGACGCGCTGCTTGAGGCCGCGCTCCAGGAAACCCCATTCCGGCTTCGTCAGCACCCGCGGGATGATGTCGAACGGGATCAGCCGCTCGGTCGATTCGTTGTCGCCGTAGACCGCGAAGGTGATGCCGATGCGCCGGAAGAACAGTTCGGCTTGACTGCGCCGCGTGTTGAAATGTTCGACCGGCGTCGAGTCGAGCCAATGCTTCAGGGCCGCGTAGGCCCCGCGGATCTCGGCCTGATCCGTTCCGCTCTCCCGGATCCCGTTCATTTCATCGAACGCGCTGAGCGGCATGGGCGTCCCTCTTGTTGACCCGAAGCTAGACGCAAGACAGGGGCCAAGGCAAAGGAAATGCGTCAGCCCCGCTCCAGGTTCACGCCGCCTCTCCCTGCGTGAGTCGGGATGCTCCGGGGCGCGGGCGGGGGCTGCACAATCAACAGGCAATATCGGCACCATTCGACCGGCGCACCGGCCCGGCAGCCGCCGGAGGCTTGACCGGAGGCCGCTGCCGCCCCGATGAAGGCGGCATGATCGCCCTCGACGACGGCCTGCCGGCGCCGCTCGGCGCCCATTTCGACGGGCGCGGGGTGAACTTCGCGCTCTTCTCCTCCCACGCCACGGCGGTGGACCTCTGCCTGTTCGATCCGACCGGGCGCCACCAGACCGACGTGATCCGCCTGCCGCGGCGCACCGACGACGTCTGGCACGGCTACCTCGCCGGGATGCTGCCGGGGCGGCTCTACGGCTACCGGGTGCACGGCCCCTGGGAGCCGGCGAGCGGCCACCGCTTCAACCCGCACAAGCTCTCCCTCGATCCCTATGCGCGCGAACTCGCCGGGCGGGTGCGCTGGCACGATGCGGTCTATGCCTACCGGCGGGGGCTGCACCGGGCCGACCACATCGACCGGCGCGACAGCGCCGGGATGGTGCCCAAGGGCGTGGTGACGGCGCCCGATGCCAAACCCGGCGACGATCCGCCCCTGCGCCGCCCGGCCGTCGACAGCGTGATCTACGAGGCGCACGTCAAGGCGCTCACCCAGACGCATCCCGGCGTGCCGCTGCCCTGGCGCGGCAGCTACGCGGCGCTCGGCCACCCGGCGATCGTCGACCACCTCGTCTCGCTCGGCGTCACGGCCCTCGAACTCCTGCCGATCCAGGCCTTCGTGGACGACCGCTTCCTGGTCGAGCGGGGCCTGTCGAATTTCTGGGGCTACTCGCCCCTGAATTACTTCGCCCCCGAGCCGCGCTACCTCGGGCCGGCGGGCATCCCTGGCCTCAAGGCGGCCATCCGGCACCTGCACGCGGCCGGCATCGAGGTGCTGCTCGACGTCGTCTACAATCACACCTGCGAGGCGGATCACCTGGGGCCGAGCCTGTCGTTCCGCGGCATCGACAACGCCAGCTACTACAAGCTGAGGCCCGACGACCCTGGGCGCGACCTCGACTGCACGGGCTGCGGCAACACCCTCGACGTCGCCCATCCGCGGGTGATGCAGATGGTGCTCGATTCCCTGCGCCACTGGGTCGAGGCGTACGGGATCGACGGCTTCCGCTTCGACCTCGCGTCGAGCCTCGCGCGCAGCCCCCACGACTTCACGCCCCGCGCCGCCGTGCTGCAGGCGATGGCGCAGGACCCTCTCCTGTCGCGGGTCAAGCTGATCGCCGAGCCCTGGGACGTCGGCATGGGCGGCTACCAGCTCGGCGGCTTCCCGGTGGGCTGGAGCGACTGGAACGACCAGTTCCGCGACGCCGCCCGCGGCTTCTGGCGCGGCGACGACGGCACGCTGCCGCGCCTCACGCAGGGCCTCACCGGCTCGCGCGAGACCTTCTCGCCCTCCGGCCGCGGCCCGGGCGCCAGCGTCAACTTCATCACCTCGCACGACGGCTACACGCTCGCCGACGTGGTCGCCTACGAGCACAAGCACAACGAGGCGAACGGCGAGGAGAACCGCGACGGCCACGGCCACAACGTCTCGGCCAATTACGGCGTCGAGGGGCCGACCGACGATCCCGCGATCCTGGCCGTCCGGGCGCGCCAGAAGCGCAACATGCTGGCCACGATCGTGCTCGCGCAGGGCGTGCCGATGCTGCTGATGGGCGACGAGCGCTCGCGCAGCCAGCGCGGCAACAACAACGCCTACTGCCAGGACAACGCGATCTCCTGGGTGGATTGGGACGACGACGGGGGCGATCCGGCGCTCACCGCCTTCCTGCGCAACCTGCTGTCGCTCCGCCGCGACCACCGGGCGCTGCGCCGGCGCAAGTTCCTCACCGGCGAGAAGGTGACGGGCGCGGGCCTCAAGGACGTGCACTGGCTCTCGCCCTGCGGGGCCGAGATGGACGACGCCGCCTGGGCGGACGGCGCCCGGCGCGCCTTCGGCATGCAGGTCGGCAACGACGCGCCCGACGGCAAGCGCCTGCTGCTGCTGGCCAACGCCGCTCCCGAGCCGGTGGCCTTCCAGCTGGCGCGGGTGGTCGGCGGGCCCTGGACGCCGCTCTTCGACACCACCGCCCCGGACGGCCGTCCCCGGGAGCGCGAGATCCTGCGCGCCGGCGGCACCGTGGCGCTGCCGGGCCGCAGCCTGTTCGTCTACGGGCGCCCATTGGCGCGGCCGGCGCGCAGCCAGGGCGCGTGATCGCGCCCCGGGCGGCGGGGATCAGGTTGCCTTCGACGGGTTGCCGTGGGGAAGCGCTGCCTTAGGTGGCGCTGCGAGCGGGGGCGGGCACGGAACCGGCGAAAGCTCGGCGGATTGCCCCCGAAAGGGACGCTCCTGCGCCCGAACCCCAACCCGATGCGCAACCCGATGCGAAGGAAACCGGACCGATGCGGCGCGCGCACAGCATGCCATTCGGCGCTCAGGTCGAACAGGAGGGCGTGCGCTTCGCCCTCTGGGCCCCGACCGCCCGCGACGTCGCGCTCGTCCTCGACGGCCAGGATCATCCGATGCCGGCGGCGGAGGGCGGCTGGCGCCGGCTGACCGTCCCGGCGCGGCACGGGTCCCGCTACGGCTTCCGCATCGACGGCGACCTCGTGGTGCCGGACCCCGCCTCGCGCTTCCAGCCGGAGGATGTTTCGGGCCTGAGCGAGGTCGTCGATCCGCGCGCCTTCGCCTGGAGCGACGGCTCCTGGCGCGGGCGGGCCTGGGAGGAGGCGGTGATCTACGAGGCGCATGTCGGGACGGCGACGCCGGAGGGCACCTATGCGGGCCTTGCCGCCAAGCTCGACGCGCTGCGCGACCTCGGCGTCACGGCGATCGAACTCCTGCCCCTCGCGGACTTCAAGGGAACCCGCAACTGGGGCTACGACGGCGTGCTGCCCTACGCCCCCGATTCCGCCTACGGCACGCCCGACGACCTCAAGCGCCTGATCGACCACGCCCACGCGCTCGGGCTGATGGTGTTCATCGACGTCGTCTACAATCACTTCGGCCCGGCCGGGAACTACCTGCACGGCTACGCCAAGACCTTCTTCACCGAGCGCCACCAGACCCCCTGGGGGGCCGGCATCAACTTCGACGGGCGCGAGAGCGGGCGCGTCGTGCGGGACTACTTCCTGCACAACGCCCTCTACTGGCTGGAGGAGTTCCACGTCGACGGCCTGCGCTTCGACGCCGTCCACGCGATCCTGGACGATTCCGACACCCACTTCCTGGCCGAACTCTCGGCGCGCATCCGCGACACGGTGCCGGACCGGGAGGTGCACCTGATGCTCGAGAACGAGGCGAACCAGGCGCGCTGGCTGGAACGGCAGGACGGCAAGGCGACCGGCCACACCGCGCAATGGGCGGACGACACGCATCACGGCTGGCACGTGCTGCTCACCGGCGAGGATGCGGGCTACTACGAGAGCTTCGCCGACAGGCCGGTCGCGCACCTCGCCCGCAGCCTCGCGGAGGGCTTCGCCTACCAGGGCGAGCCGTTCCCCACCCTCGACAACCACCCGCGCGGCGAGCCCTCCGGCCACCTGCCGCCCTCGGCCTTCGTCACCTTCCTGCAGAACCACGATCAGGTCGGCAACCGGGCGATGGGCGAGCGGCTGAGCCACCTCGCCGATCCGCAGCGCCTCGCGCTCGCCCGCGCGGGCCTGCTGCTCGCCCCCCAGATCCCGATGCTGTGGATGGGCGAGGAATGGTCGGCCTCGGCCCCGTTCCTGTTCTTCGTCGATTTCGCGCCGGACGAGGAGCTGAACAAGGCGGTGCGCGAGGGCCGCCGCCGGGAGTTCTGCAGCTTCGCGGCCTTCGCGGACGACGAGAAGGCGAAGGCGATCCCCGATCCGACCGCGGAGGCGACCTTCCTGCGCTCGAAGATCGACTGGTCCGAGTGCGAGCGCTCGCCCCACCGCGAGGTGCTGGCCGACACCCGGCACCTGCTCGACGTGCGGCGGGCGGAGGTGGTGCCGCTCACCAAGTCCGCCTGGCTCGGCGGCAAGGCCGACCTGCCGCGGCCGGACGTGATCGACGTGACGTGGCGCTTCGCGGCCGGGACGCTGCGCTTCGTCGTCAACGTGGGGGACGAGCCCTACGGGCTGCCGATGCCGGCCGGCCGCGTGATCTGGATCTCCGACACCGCGACCTGCCGGGAGACCGGCGCGGTCGTGCTTCAACCCTGGTCCGGCCTGTTCGCGAAAGAGGTGGCATGATGGCGGTGTCCGAGGAACTCGTCGCGCGGCTCGCCGACGCGGCGGGGGTGGCCGCCGATTACGTCGATGCCTTCGGTGAACGGGTGGACACGCCGCTCGCCGTGCGGGCCGGGATGCTGGCGGCCCTGGGGCTGCCGGCCGAAACGGACGCGCAGGCGCAGGACAGCCTCGCGCGCGTCATGGCGTTGCGCGGCAACCTCGTGCCGCCGCTGATCCCGGTGGAGGCCCGCCGCGCCACCCGCGTGCCCCTGCGGGGCGGGGCCGGCACCCTGAACTGGCACCTCGTGGAGGAGCGTGGCGGCGTCCGCGACGGGCGCGCCATCGTCGCGGCGGGCGACGACGGGTTCGACCTGCCGCCGCTCACGCCCGGCTACCACACCCTCGTGGTGACGTTGGGCACGCGGCGCGCGGAGGCGACCGTGATCGCCGCGCCGAAGCGCTGCTGGCGCCCGCGCGCCCTCGGCGACGAGGGCGCGCGCGACTGGGGCCTCGCGGTCCAGCTCTACGGCCTGCGCTCGAAGGCGAATCTGGGCATCGGCACCTACGCGGATGCGGGCCGCGCCGCCGCCGATGCGGGGGCGCGCGGCGCGGCCTTCCTGGGCCTGAGCCCAGTCCACGCGCTCTTCCCCACCGATCGCCAGAAGGTCTCGCCCTACTCGCCCTCCTCGCGGCTCTTCCTCGAAACCCTCTACGTCGATCCGCAGGCGGTGCCGGGCTTCTCCGGCAGCGCCGCCGAGGAAAAGCTCCGTTCCCTGCGGCCGCAGGTGGAGCGCCTGCGCGACGCCGCCCTCGTCGACCATGCCGGGGTGTGGGAGGTGCTGGGGCCGGTCCTCGATGCGCTGTGGCAGGCGAGCCGCGCCCGGGCCGGGCAGGATCCCGACTTCCTCGCCTTCCGGGTGGAGGGGGGCGAGAATCTGGAAGCGCACGCCACCTTCGACGCGCTCTCCGAGCATTTCCGGGGTCAGGGCGCCCACTGGGTCGGCGAGTGGCCGGAGGCCTACCGCCGCAACGGCACGCCGGAGGTCGCGGCCTTCGCGCAGGCGCATGCGGAGCGGGTGGCCTATCACGCGTGGCTGCAGTTCATCGCCGACCGCCAGCTTGGCGAGGCGGCGTCGCGGGCGGGCGGCATGCGGATCGGGCTCTACCGCGACCTCGCGGTCGGCGCGGACCGGGCCGGCTCGGAGGTGTGGTCGCATCCCGAGCGTTTTTCGGGCTCGCTGTCGATCGGCGCGCCCCCGGACCTGCTGGCGCCCAACGGCCAGGATTGGGGCCTGCCGCCCTTCGATCCCCTGGAACTCGAACGCGATGGCCTCGCGGCCTTCCGGGCGCTGGTCCAGGCCAACATGCGCCACGCCGGCGCGATCCGCATCGACCACGCTTTCCAGCTCGCGCGCCTCTACCTGATCCCGCTGGGGCAGGGGGCGAAGGCGGGCGCCTACGTGGCGATGCCCTTCGAGCCGATGCTCGCCGTGCTGCGGCTGGAGAGCCACCGGGCGCGCTGCCTCGTGATCGCCGAAGACCTCGGCACGGCGCCCGAGGGTTTTTCGGACGCGCTGATGCAGGCCGGCATCCTGAGCTACCGCATCCTCGCCTTCGAGCGCGGGGAGGGCGGCAGCTTCAAGCGCCCGAGCGCCTATCCGCGCGACGCGCTCTGCGCCATCACCACCCACGACCTGCCGACCTTCGTGGGCTGGTGGCGCAGCGTCGACACCGACCTGCGCCAGTCGCTCGGCCTCTACGACGGGGCGCGGGCGGAGGCCGAGCGCGCCGAGCGGGTGCACGAGCGCCGCCGCCTCACCGAGGCGCTCTACGCCGAGGGCCTGCACCCGGGCACCGAGCCGCCCGACCAGCCGCCCTTCGACGCGGCGGCCCGCTACCTCGCCCGCGCGCCCTCGATCCTGACCGCCGTGCAGTACGAGGACGTGCTCGGCGAGGTGAGCCAGGCGAACATGCCCGGCATCACCGACGGCTACCCGAACTGGCGGCGCAAGCTCGACCGCGACCTCGACGCCATCGCGGCCCCTGGCGGGCCGCTCGCGAAGGCGGCCGCCTCGCTGGCCTCGGAGGATCGCGGGCCGCGCTCGGGCGCCGCGCGCCTCGCCTCGGAGCCGCCGCGGGCGACCTACCGGCTGCAATTCCACGAGAAATTCACCTTCGACGACGCGATCGCGATCGTGCCGTACCTCGCGCGCCTGGGGATCAGCCACGTCTACGCCTCGCCGATCCAGAAGGCCCGGCCCGGCTCGACGCACGGCTACGACATCGTCGACCACCGGGAGATCAACCCGGAACTCGGCGGCGAGGAGGCCTTCGCGCGCTTCAGCGACGCGCTCAAGCGCCACGGGCTGAAGCTTCTCCTCGACATCGTGCCCAACCACATGGGGGTCGGCGGCGCCGACAACCCGTGGTGGCTCTCGGTGCTCGAATGGGGCCCGCTCTCGCCCGCCTCCGAGGCCTTCGACATCGACTGGGAGCGGCTCGGCGCGAACAACAAGCTCGTGGTGCCCTTCCTGGGCGACCGCTACGGCGAGGCGCTGGAGAAGGGCAACCTGACGCTCGCCTTCGAACCGCAGGAGGGCGGGTTCGCGGTCTGGCACTACGAGCACAAGTTCCCGATCTGCCCGCTGAGCTACCCGATCGTCCTCGACCGGGCGCTCGCGGCCCTGCCGGAGGTGGGGGACGCCGACTCGGCGGAGGTGCTGTCGATCTCCGAGCGCCTGCGCCGCATGGGCGAGGAGACGAGCCCGGAGCGCCTCGCGGCCTTCCCGGGCGAGGCGGACGGGCTCAAGCAGCGCCTCGCCGAGGCGGTCGCCCGCTCGCCCGAACTCACGGCGGCGATCGAGCGGGCGGTGGCGCTCGTCAACGGCTTCAAGGGTCACCCCGACAGCTTCGGCGCGCTCCACCGCATCCTCGAAGCGCAATCCTACCGGCTCGCCCATTGGCGGGTGGCGGCGAGCGACATCAACTACCGCCGCTTCTTCGACGTGAACTCGCTCGCCGGCCTCCGGGTCGAGCGCGAGGCCGTGTTCGAGGGCGCGCACGCGATGCTCTTTCGCCAGATCCGCGCGGGGCGGATCGACGGCCTGCGCATCGATCACATCGACGGCCTCGCGGACCCGGCCGGCTACGTGCGGGCGCTCCAGAGCGCGGTGGGGCCGGGCTTCTACATCGTGGTGGAGAAGATCCTGGAGCCGGGCGAGCGCCTGCGCTCCTGGCCGGTGGCCGGCACCACCGGCTACGACGTGCTCAACCAGATCGACGGCCTGTTCGTGGACCAGGGCCGGCGCAAGGCCGTGCAGGCGCTCTACGCGGAGGCCACCGGGGTGGACGAGCCCTACGGCCTGATGCTGCGCCACGTGAAGGCGGAGATCCTGGAGACGAGCTTCGCCAGCGAACTGGAGGTGCTGACCTCGGACCTCAAGCGCGTGGCCGATGCCGACCGGCGCACCCGCGATTTTTCGGTCAACGCCCTGCGGCAGGCGCTCATCGAGATCGTCGCGCGCTTCCCGGTCTACCGCAGCTACATGCCCCAGGACCTCGACGAGGGCGAACTCGAAGAGGAGGACGTGCGGCTGATCGAGGGCGCGGTGCGCAAGGCCAAGCGCCACTCGCGCCTGCCCGACCGCTCGGTGCACGACTTCGCGCAGGGCGTGCTGCTCGGGCGGATCGACACCGATTCCCCGGGCCGGCCCTCGCCCGAGATCGTCCGGCGCGTGCGCCGCCGCTTCCAGCAGCTCACCGGCCCGGTGATGGCCAAGAGCCTGGAGGACACGCTTTTTTACCGCTTCGTCGAACTCCTCGCCCTCAACGAGGTCGGGGGCGATCCGGGCGAGTACGGCCTCTCGGCAGAACATTTCCACGCGCTCCAGGCCGCGCGCGCCCGCGACTGGCCGAACGCGCAGATCACCACCGCCACGCACGACACCAAGCGCGGCGAGGATGCCCGCACGCGGCTCCTCGCGCTCTCGGCGATGCCTGAGCAGTGGGGCGAGGCCTGGGCGCGCTTCCGGGAGATCGCCGAGCCCCACCTCACCGAACTCGACGGCGAGGCGGCGCCGGACGCCAACGACCAGTGGATGTTCTTCCAGGCGATCCTGGGGGCGTGGCCGCTCGAACTCCTTGGGCCGGAGACCGACGGCGAGGCGGCGGCGGATTTTCGCCGCCGGCTCGGCGCCTACGCCGAAAAGGCCCTGCGCGAGAGCAAGCGCCGGTCGAGCTGGGTCAACGTGGACGAGGCCTACGAGGCCGCCGTGGCGCGGCTGTTCGATGCCCTGATCGCGCCGGGCTCGGCGTTCCTCGCGGCCTTCCGGCCCCTGGCGCAGCAGCTCGCCGAGGCCGGCATGGTGACGGGGCTCGCCCGCACCGCCCTCAAGTGCACGCTGCCCGGCCTGCCCGACACCTACCAGGGCACCGAGTTCTGGGACTTTTCCTTCGTCGATCCCGACAACCGCCGGCCGGTCGATTACGAGGCCCGCGCGCGGGCGCTGGAGGCGGGCGGCGACATCGAGGCGATGCTGGCGCATTGGCCGGACGGGCGGATCAAGCAGGCGCTGCTCGCGCGCCTCCTCGCCGACCGGGCGGCGCATCCGGGATTTTACGCGGATGCCGATTACCACCCGCTGCCGGCCGAGGGGCCACAGGCGGAGGGCGTGCTCGCCTTCCTGCGCAGCGAGGCGGACGGCGACCGCGCGCTCCTCGTGGCCGTGCCCCGGCAGGGCCGGGCGGTGCAGGGCCTCGCGGAGGGCTTCGCCGGCACGGCGCTGCCCGTGCCGGAGGGCAGCCGCTGGCGCGATCTCGTCACCGGCGAGGAACTTGGAGCGGAGGGCGGGCGTCTTCCGCTCGACCGCCTCTTCGGGAGGCTGCCCCTCGCCGTTCTGCGTCGCACATCCGTTTGAGGCCCGAAGGATCACGCCGCGCAGGCGGCCTCGATCAAGCGCCGACGCGGCCGCCGCCTCGGCGGCGCGAGCGGCGCGGACACGAGACCCTGAGCCGGACCGCCCAGGCGGTCCGACTTCCGGGAGCCCGGCGCCGGGCGACGAGACACGACAGCATGCAGGCAGGACAGGTCCGATGAACGTACCTCGCACCAGCACCAACCCCGCCGAGCGCGCCGTGACGCCGCTGCCCGCGACGCTGGCGCCCCTCGCGGTAGGGCCGCGGATCTACAACCTCTTCCCGCTCCTCGTCGGACGGGTCGCGGACTGGACCGCGGAACTGCCGCGCATCGCCGCGATGGGCTTCGACTGGGTCTACCTCAACCCGTTCCACCAGACCGGCGGCTCGCGCTCGCTCTACGCCGTGGCCGACCCGGACCGGCTCGACGAGCGATTCCGCGATCCCGGCGGCGTTTCCGACGACGAGCAGATCCGGGGGTTCGTCGCGGCGGCGGCCGAGGCGGGCCTCAAGGTCATGACGGACCTCGTGGTGAACCACGCGGCCAATGACGGGCGGCTCGTCGGCGAGCACCCCGACTTCTTCCTGCGCGACGCGGACGGCCGCCCGGTCAGCCCGGCCGCGGTCGATCCCGACGATCCGACCAAGGTGACGGTCTGGGGCGACCTCGCGGAGTTCGACTACCACGCCGAGGGGCCGCGCGCGGCGCTCACCGCGTTCTGGGACGCCTACATCGCCCGCCTTCAGGCGCTCGGCGTGGCGGGCTTCCGCTGCGACGCCGCCTACAAGGTGCCGCCCGAGGTCTGGCGCGCGCTGATCGGGCGCGCCAAGGAGCGCGACCACGCGGCCCTCTTCGCCGCCGAGACGCTGGGCTGCACCTTCGAGGAGGCGCGGGCCACCGCGGGCGCGGGCTTCGACTACCTGTTCAACAGCTTCGCGTGGTGGGACCTCAAGGCGTCCTGGGCGCTGGAGCAGTACGAGCGGCTGCGCACCATCGCGCCCTCGATCGCCTTCCCGGAGAACCACGACATGCCCCGCCTCGCCGCCGGGGTGGCGGGCGATGCGGGCATCGTCGCGGCCGCGCTCAAGCGGCGCTACGCGCTCGCCGCCTTCTTCTCGGCGGGCGTGCTGATGCCGATCGGCTACGAATGGGGCTACCGGCGCCCGCTGCACGTGGTGGAGTCCAGCCCGGACACCCGGGAGACTGACAGCGGTATCGACATCTCGCCCTTCATCGCGGCGGTGAACCGGCTGCGGGCCGACCTGCCGGCGGCCAATGTCGAGGGCGCGCAGTGGCGGCTCTCGGCGCCGGACGCGCCCTACGTGGCGCTGCTGCGGCTCGATACCGGCCATCCGGGCTCGGCCGAGCACGCGGTCATCGTGCTGTTCAATCCCGGCGACGCGCCCGTCGCGGTGGATCCCGGCCCCCTCATCGCCCGCACGGGCGGCGAACTCGGGCCCTTCGAGGACATGACGCCCGAGGTCGCCCCCCTGCCGTTCCGGGCCGACCACTCGGTCGACCTCATGCCCGGCGCGGTCCACATCCTGGCGGCCCGGCGCATCGCCGCCGCCCAGCCGCGGCGGCGGCGGGCCGCCGAGCCGACCGGCAAGGGCCGGGTGATCATCGAGGCGGTGACCCCGGAGATCGACGGCGGCCGCTCGGCGGTCAAGCGCATCGTCGGCGAGCGGCTGCGGGTCGAGGCCGACATCTTCACGGACGGGCACGAGGTCATCAACGCGGCGGTGCTCTCGCGCGTGGCGGGCGAGAGCGAGTGGCGCCGCGACCCGATGGTGTTCATCGACAACGATCGCTGGGGCGGGGCCTTCCCGCTCGCGCGCAACGCCCGCTACGAGTACACGGTGGAAGCGTGGCGCGACGATTTCTCGTCCTGGCTGCGCGGCCTGGAGAAGAAGCGCGCGGCGGGCATCGACGTGCGGCTCGAAACCATCGAGGGCGTGGCCCTCGTCAAGCGCGCGGCCGACCTCGCGGAGGGCAGCGACGCGCAGGCGCTGAGCGGTCTCGTGACGGCCCTCGCGGCCGACGAGGCGGGGTCGGGCGCGCAGCTCCGCCGCATCATCGAGCATCAGCGGATCATCCACCGCAACTCGGAGCGGGTGAACCTGTCGCGCTACCCCGTCACGCTCGAAGTCTTCGCCGACCGGCTCGCGGCCCGGTTCTCGGCCTGGTATGAGATCTTCCCGCGCTCGCAATCGGGCGATCCGAACCGCCACGGCACCTTCGACGACGTGATCGCGCGGATGCCCGAGATCCGGGAACTCGGCTTCGACGTGCTCTACTTCACGCCGATCCACCCGATCGGCCGCAAGAACCGCAAGGGCAAGAACAACTCGCTCAAGGCCCGCGAGGGCGATGTCGGCTCCGTCTACGCGGTGGGGGCGGACGAGGGAGGCCACGAGGCGGTCCACCCGGATCTCGGCACGCTCGACGATTTCCGCCGGCTCGTGGCGGCGAGCCACGCCCACGGCATGGAGGTGGCGCTCGACTTCGCGATCCAGTGCTCGCCCGACCACCCCTGGATCAAGCAGCACCCCGAATGGTTCGACTGGCGGCCCGACGGCAGCATCAAGTACGCCGAGAACCCGCCCAAGAAGTACGAGGACATCGTCAACGTCGATTTTTACCGCGAGGGCAGCTTCCCGTCCCTGTGGCTGGAGCTGCGCGACGTGGTGATGGGCTGGGTCGAACTCGGCGTGCGCATCTTCCGGGTCGACAACCCGCACACCAAGCCGATTCCGTTCTGGGACTGGATGATCCGGGACATCAACGACCGCTACCCGGACGTGCTCTTTCTGGCCGAGGCCTTCACCCGGCCCAAGATGATGAAGAAGCTCGCCAAGGCCGGCTTCCAGCAGAGCTACACCTACTTCACGTGGCGCAACACCAAGAGCGAGCTGGCGAGCTATTCGGAGGAGCTGGCCGGCGAGATGGGCGAGTACTACCGGCCGAATTTCTTCGCTAACACGCCGGACATCAACCCGTTCTACCTCCAGACCAGCGGCCGGCCCGGCTTCATCGTGCGCGGCACGCTCGCCGCCACACTGTCGAGCGTCTACGGCATCTACAACGGCTTCGAACTCTGCGAGGGCACGCCGATCCCCGGCAAGGAGGAATACCTCGACTCGGAGAAGTACGAGCTGAAGGCCTGGGACTACGACCGGCCCGGCAACATCCGCGACCACATCATCAAGCTCAACCGCATCCGGCGCGAGAACCCGGCCCTGTGGGACTTCCGAAACATCCGCTTCACGCCGGCCGGGAACGACCAGATCCTGGCCTACGTGCGGATGACGGAAGGGCGCGACAACGTCGTGTTCGTGATGGTCAACCTCGACCCGAAGAACCGGCAGGAATGCACCTACGAGGTGCCGCTGTGGGAGTTCGGCCTGCCCGACCACGGGGCGGTGGAGGTCGAGGACCTGCTGCTCGGCTACCGCTTCCAGCTGCGCGGCAAGACCCATCGCATCGCCCTCGATCCCGCCGAGCGCTCGGTCGTGATCTGGCGCCTCAGCCGGCCCGACCGGGTTGCGGTCTGAGGCCACGCGTGGCAGCACGGCACCCGATCCGGTCCGGCCCGTCGCCGGGCCGAACACAACCGCTGTCTTCCCGAACCCTCCTCCGGCGCAGCGCGTTCATGCGGAACACCGCGTGGTCTCGGGCCCGCCGCTCGGAAACCGATCGAACGAGGCTCTGACGCGATGATCGATCGCAGCGATCCGCAATGGTACCGTGACGCCATCATCTACCAAGTCCACGTCAAGTCCTTCTTCGACGCGAACAATGACGGCATCGGCGACTTCGACGGGCTGACCGCGAAGCTGGACTACATCCGCGACCTCGGCGTCACGGCGATCTGGGTGATGCCGTTCTATCCCTCGCCGCTGCGCGATGACGGCTACGACATCGCCGATTACCGCGGCATCAACCCGTCCTACGGGACGATGCGCGAGTTCCGCCGCTTCGTGCGCGAGGCGCATGACCGCGGCCTGCGGGTCATCACCGAGCTCGTCATCAACCACACCTCGGACCAGCATCCCTGGTTCCAGCGCGCCCGCAACGCCCCCAAGGGCTCGAAGTGGCGCGACTTCTACGTCTGGTCGGACACCGACGAGAGGTACAGCGACACGCGCATCATCTTCCTCGACACCGAGGCCTCGAACTGGACCTGGGACCCGGTCGCCAAGGCGTATTTCTGGCACCGCTTCTACTCGCACCAGCCCGACCTGAACTTCGACAACCCGCGGGTGCTCGAAGCGGTGATCGAGGTGATGCGCTACTGGCTCGACATGGGCGTCGACGGCCTGCGGCTTGACGCGATCCCCTACCTGATCGAGCGCGAGAACACGAACTGCGAGAATCTCTCCGAGACCCACGACGTCATCAAGAAGATCCGCGCCGCCCTCGACGAGGGCTATCCCGACCGCATGCTGCTGGCCGAGGCCAACCAGTGGCCGGAGGAGACCGCGCAGTACTTCGGCGACGGGGACGAATGCCACATGGCGTTCCACTTCCCGCTGATGCCGCGCATGTACATGGCGATCGCGCAGGAGGACCGGCACCCAATCACCGACATCATGCGGCAGACGCCGGAGATCCCGGACGGCTGCCAGTGGGCGATCTTCCTGCGCAACCACGACGAGCTGACGCTCGAGATGGTGACCGACAAGGAGCGCGACTACCTCTGGACCTTCTACGCCGCCGACCGGCGCGCCCGCATCAACCTCGGCATCCGCCGCCGCCTCGCGCCGCTCCTGGAGAACGATCGGCGCAAGATCGAGTTGATGAAGTTTCTGCTGCTGTCGATGCCCGGCACGCCGGTGCTCTACTACGGCGACGAGATCGGGATGGGTGACAACATCTACCTGGGCGACCGCGATGGGGTGCGCACCCCGATGCAGTGGTCGCCCGACCGGAACGGCGGGTTCTCCCGGGCCGATCCGGCGCGCCTGTTCCTGCCCACCATCCAAGACCCGATCTACGGCTTCGACGCGGTCAACGTCGAGGCGCACAGCCGCGCGCAGACGAGCCTGCTCAACTGGACGCGGCGGATGATCGCCATCCGCAACAACCGCCGCTCGCTCGGGCGGGGCATCCTGCGCTTCCTCTACCCGGACAACCGCAAGGTGCTGGCGTGGCTGCGCGAGTTCGACGACGAGCGGGTGCTGTGCGTCGCCAACCTCTCGCGCGCGCCGCAGGCGGTGCAGCTCGACCTGTCGGACTTCCGCACCGCCGTGCCGGTGGAGCTGACCGGCGGCACCTCCTTCCCGCCGATAGGCGACTTGCCCTACCTCCTGACGCTGCCCGCCTACGGCTTCTACTGGTTCCACCTCGAACCCGCCCAGGCGAGCGCGGCCGGCCCCCGGCACGAGCCGCCGGAGCTCTTCACCCTCGTGCTCACGGGCGGCGTCGAGACCCTGATGCGGGGCCGCGAGCGCGAGGCCTTCGAGCGCACCATCGCGCCCCAGTTCATCCGCTCGCGCCGCTGGTTCGGGGCCAAGGGCTCGCGCATGCGCGGCGTCGAGGTGGTGGATTTCGCCGCGCTTCGCACCCGCGACGGCAAGGACGGGTTCCTGCTGCCCCGCATCGCCGTCACCCTGGCGAGCGGCGAGCGCCAGGACTACTTCGTGCCGCTGGCGGTGGATGAGGGCCGCGAGGACGAGGCGCTGCTCGGCCACGCGGTCGCCCGCGTGCGCCGCGGCCCGCGCATGGGCCTCCTGTACGGGGCCGCCTCGTCGGCCGAGTTCGCGATGACGCTCGTCGACGGCATCCGCCGCGGGCTCGATCTGCCCTCGGAGAACGGCCGTCTGGAGTTCCGGGCGACGTCCCAGTTCGATCCCGAGCTCGACCTCGATCCGGCCGACATCCGCCGCCTCTCGGCGGAGCAGAGCAACACCTCGATCGCCTTCGGCTCGCGGCTGATGCTGAAGCTGCTGCGCCGGCTCCAGCCCGGGGCGCATCCGGAGGTGGAGGTCGGGCGCTTCCTCACCGAGACGGCGGATTTCCGCAACACGCCCGCGCTGCTGGGCACCATCGAGCACGTGGCGCCGGACGGCACCCGCACGGCGCTCGCCCTGCTGCAGGCCTTCGTGCGCAACCAGGGCGACGCGTGGAGCCTGATGCGCGAGTACCTGCGCCGCGACCTCGACACCATCGTGCTGGTGCCCGAGAGCGAGGCCCCGGTCCCCGAGGAGGTCTTCGCCACCCACCTGCGCTGGGCGAGCCTGCTCGGCCAGCGCACCGCGGAGATGCACCGCGCCTTCGCGATGGAGACGGACGATCCGGCCTTCGCGGCCGAGCCCTTCACGGCCGACGACCTCGCGATCCTGGTGGCCGACACCCGGGCACAGGCCGAGAAGGCGCTGCGCGGAGCGGCCGGCGTCGGGGCCGGCGCCTCCGAGAGCGCCCGGGAGGCGGCGGCGGCGATCCTCGCCGCCAAGGGCGAGATCGACGCGGCGATCACCCGGCTCGGGCGGCGCGAGCCGGTCGGCGCCTTCAAGACCCGCGTCCACGGCGACTACCATCTCGGCCAGGTGCTCGCCTCGCAGGACGACCTCATCATCGTCGATTTCGAGGGCGAGCCGTCCCGTCCAGTGGACGAGCGGCGGGCGAAGTCGACCCCGCTGCGCGACGTGGCGGGCGTGCTGCGCTCCTTCGCCTACGGCGGCGAGACGGTGACGCGGGAACTCGTCGGACGCTTCGCCGAGGCGGCCGACCGGACTACGACCGCGGTCGCCGCGTGGCGCGCCATGATCACCGCGGCCTTCCTCGAAGCCTACGGCACGGCGGTGCGGGGCAGCCGCGCGGGCGTGGTCGACGACGCCACGCACGAGCGGCTCCTGCGCCTCTGCCTGCTGAACAAGGCGCTCTACGAGGTCGATTACGAAGCCAACAACCGCCCGGACTGGATCGAGATTCCCGCCCGCGGCGTGCTCTCCCTGCTCGAAGACATGCGAAAGGTGCCTGAATGACGGACGAGACCAGCGCCCGCACGCCGGCCCCTCCGACGCGCGCCGCCCCGCTGCGGGCGGCCACCAGCGCGGCGATCTCGGAATCGCCGTCCTCGCGTCCCGCCCGCGTCACCACGCAGGCGCGGCAGGCCGGCCTCCATCCCGACGCCATCGAGGCGGTCATGGCCGCCAACCACGGCGATCCGTTCGCTGTGCTGGGGCCGCACGAGGTCGCGCCCGGCCAGTGGGAGGTGCGGGCGGTGCTGCCGGAGGCCCGCGCCGCCACGGTGCTGGTCGGGGAGACCCGCATCGACATGGAGCGTCGCCACCCGGCGGGCTTCTTCGTCGGCGCCTTCGCCCATCAGGGCCGGCCGGATTACCGCCTCGCGGTCGAGGGCTGGGACAACGCCGAGCGCGTGCGCCGCGACCCCTACGAGTTCGGGGCGACGCTGGAGCAGCTCGAGATCCAGCTCCTGCGCGACGTCGGCAACGACGCGGTGCAGCGGGTGCTCGGCGCGCAGGCGGTCACGATCGGCGGCATCGCGGGCTTCCGCTTCGCCGTCTGGGCGCCGAACGCCCGGCGCGTGAGCATCGTCGGCGACTTCAACGACTGGGACGGGCGGCGCCACCCGATGCGCCTGTGGCAGGACGGCGGGGTGTGGGAACTCTTCATCCCGGACCTGCCGAAGGGAGGGCACTACAAGTTCGAGATCCGCGGTCCGGACGGCTCGCTCCTGCCGCTCAAGGCCGATCCGGTCGCCTTCGCGACCCAGCAGCCGCCCGAGACGGCCTCGCGCCTCAACGGCCGGCCCGCGCCGCGCTGGCGCGACGATGCCTGGATGCGAGATCGCGGCAAGGCCGACCACCGCCACAGCCCGATCAGCGTCTACGAGGTCCATCTCGGATCCTGGGCGCGGGTGCCGGAGGAGGGGAACCGCTACCTGACCTACCGGGAAATGGCCGAGCGCCTGATCCCCTACGTCAAGGAGATGGGTTTCACCCATATCGAGCTCCTGCCGATCACCGAGCATCCGTTCGACGGGTCGTGGGGCTACCAGCCGGTCTCGCTGTTCGCGCCGACGAGCCGCTTCGGCTCCCCCGACGACTTCGCCGAGTTCGTCAACGCCGCGCACGAGGCCGGCATCGGCCTGCTGCTCGACTGGGTGCCGGGCCACTTCCCCCTCGACGCCCACGGGCTCGGCCAGTTCGACGGCACGCACCTCTACGAGCACGCCGACCCGCGCCAGGGCTTCCACCAGGATTGGGGCACCTACATCTACAATTTCGGACGCACCGAGGTCTCGGCGTTCCTGGCCGCCAACGCCCGGTTCTGGCTGGAGGAGTACCACCTCGACGGCCTGCGCGTGGATGCGGTCGCCTCAATGCTCTACCTCGACTACTCGCGCCGGGCGGGCGAGTGGATCCCCAATCAGTACGGCGGCAACGAGAACCTCGACGCCATCAACTTCCTGCGCCGCACCAACGAGGCGACCTACAGCCACGCCCCCGGCACCATGACGGTGGCGGAGGAATCGACCTCATGGCCGGGCGTCTCGCACCCGACCTATACCGGCGGCCTCGGCTTCGGCTTCAAGTGGAACATGGGGTGGATGCACGACACGCTGCAGTTCATCTCCAAGGACCCGGTCCACCGCCGCTACCACCACCATGACCTGACCTTCGGGCTGCTCTACGCCTTCTCGGAAAACTTCATCCTGCCGCTCTCCCACGACGAGGTCGTGCACGGGAAGGGCTCGCTGCTCGGCAAGATGCCGGGCGACCGCTGGCAAAAGTTCGCCAACCTGCGCGCCTATTTCGGCTTCATGTGGGGGCACCCGGGCAAGAAGCTCCTGTTCATGGGCGGCGAGTTCGGCCAGGAGCGGGAGTGGAACCACAACCAGAGCCTGGACTGGCACCTGCTGGAGGACCGCTTCCACGCGGGCCTGAAGGATCTGGTGCGCGACCTCAACCGGCTCTACGTCGGGACGCCCGCCCTGCACGCCCGCGACACGGAAGCCGGCGGCTTCCAGTGGCTGGTGGCGGACGATGCCGACAACAACGTCATCGCCTGGGCGCGCAAGGGCCGAAGCGAGGGCGAGATCGCGATCGTGGTCTCGAACTTCACCCCGATCCCGCGCCACGGCTACCGCATCGGCGTGCCCGCACCCGGTTTTTACCGCGAGGCGATCAACACCGACGCGGAAGCCTACGGCGGCGGCAACGTCGGCAATTACGGGGGCGTCGAGGCCTCCTGCGAGGCCTCGCACGGGCAGTCCTGCTCGCTCACCCTGTCGCTGCCGCCCCTCGGCACGCTGATCCTCGTGCGCGAGGGCTGAGCCGGGGAGGTGGCGCGGAGGTAATCGGAAGGGGCGCGGGCAGCACCGGAACTCCTCTCCCGTGCGGGCTTGCGGATTCACACTTAGGGCCGTGCGCGGTCTCCTCTCCCCGCGCGCGGGGAGAGGGCTTCGGACCCCTTGTCGGGTCCGAAGCGAGGCGGCAGCCGAGGGTGAGGGGGCGCTTCCGGAAAAGCCTCATCCGGCACCGCCCCCTCACCGTCGCGTTTGGCCCTATCGGGCCAACACGGGCTCGCTGCTTGCACGACGAGGTGCAAGCAGCCCTCTCCCCGCAAGCGGGGAGAGGGGGAGACTCGCCCCTCACGCGGCGATGTGTGAATGCGGTAGCCCGTGCGGGAGAGGGGATCCCGCGTCCCTGACGGGATCCGTCATGACGGCCGGCGCCGCGCCCTTGGCTCAAGGGGGTTGAGTCCCGGGCGCTGGCCGGGCAAGGCTCTCCCTCTCACCCACGCGCCGAGCCTTCCATGATCGCGACGACGATGCCGCCCATCAACCCGGTCGCGGACGGGGTCCTGCCGAGCGGGATCGGCGAGGTCATCGCCTACGGGGCCGGGCGGCCGGGGCTGATCCCGCTCTGGGTCGGAGAGGGCGACAGGCCGACCCCGGACTTCATCGGCGAGGCGGCGGCGCGCGCCCTGCGGGATGGCCACACCTTCTACACCGACATGCTCGGCATCCCGGCCCTGCGCCAGGAGATCGCCGCCTACATCGACCGGCTCTACGGCGGGTCACCGGAGCCCGACCGGTTCTTCGTGACGGTCGGGGGCATGCAGGCCTTCCAGATCGCGCTCGCGATCGCCGCGTGGCCCGGCGACGAGATCGTGATCCCGACCCCGATCTGGCCGAATTTCTTCGGCGCCATCGCGGCCCACGGCGCCCGGTCGGTGACGGTGCCGATTCGCTTCGACCCCGGGTCCGGCTGGTCCCTCGATGTCGCGCGCCTCGCTGCGGCGGTCACGCCCCGCACGCGCGCCCTCGTGATCAACTCGCCCGCCAACCCCACCGGCTGGACCGCGAGCCGCGACGACCTGCGGGCGCTGCTGGCCATCGCGCGGCGGCACGACCTCTGGATCATCGCCGACGAGATCTACGGCCGCTTCAGCTTCGATCCGGCCCACGCGGAACTCGGCCGCGCCCCGTCCTTCCGCGACGTCTGGGAGCCGGAGGACCGCGACCGGGTGCTGTTCGTCCAGACTTTTTCGAAGAACTGGGCGATGACCGGCTGGCGCCTCGGCTGGCTGGAGGGACCGCCCGCCCTCGGCCGCATCGTCGCCGGGCTGGTCCTGTACGGCACCTCCGGCATCGCCACCTTCCTCCAGCACGCCGCCGTCACGGCCCTGCGCGAGGGCGAGCCCCTGGTGCGGGCGCAGATCGCGCAGGCCCGCGAGGGCCGCCGCCTGCTCTGCGAGGGCCTGGGAGGCCTGCCCGGGGTCGCGCTGCCGCCGCCCGCGGGCGCCTTCTACGCCTTCCCGCAGGTCGCCACCGAGCCGGACGCGCGCCGGCTCGCCCTGCGGCTGGTCGACGAGGCCAATGTCGGGGTGGCTCCCGGCACCGCCTTCGGCCCGGGGGGAGAGGGCTTCCTGCGCCTGTGCTTCGCCCGCTCCGCCGCCGATCTTCAGGAAGCGGTGCATCGTCTCGCACCGGTGCTGGCCAGGCCGGGCGCGGGGCCGTAAGATCGGCCTACGTCCGGAACGGGCGGCCAAGGCTGCAAGTCTCTGGGATGTTGCGTGATCATGCGGCGGACCGGGCCTTCGCCGCCACCAGGGAACTGCCCGTGTCGGATGTGCTCGCGCCCGACGCCGCGCCCGTCGAGGTGCGATCGGCGCTTCTGATCCCGGCGCTCGCGGCCTCGCCGCTGCCCGCCGTGCTGACCGGCCCCGACGACGCGATCCTGTTCGCCAACCCGGCGGCGGCCGCCTGCCTCGACGAGCCGCCGGAGGCTCTGGCCGGGCGGAGCCTCGCGGCGTTCGCGGCCGAGCCCGAGGCGGTCGTCGCCCTGCGCCAGGCCCTGGCCGCACCGGGCGCGCACCGGGCCGAGGTGCTGCTGCGCCGCCGCGACGGGGCGACGCTCTGGGCCGGCCTGCATCTCGGCGCCCCGGCGGCGGGGGGCCGTCTCGTGCAATGGACCGACACGTCGCGCGCCCACGATCTCGAATCCGCCCTGGGGCAGGCCCAGCGCCGCGAGGCCCTGGGCCAGCTCACCAACGGCGTCGCGCACGAATTCAACAACCTGCTGCAGATCCTCGTCGGCTACGTCGACGGGCTCAAGCGTCGGCTCGGCGAGCATCCCGACGCCTTCGTGCAGCGCGCCCTGGTGCGGGCGACGGAGGCGGCCGAGCGCGCCACCGGGCTGACGCGCCACCTCCTGGCCTTCTCGCGCAAGCACCGGCCCGAGCCGCGCCCCACCGACCTCAATGCCCTGATCGAAAACTTCGCCGAGCGCGCGCGGGCGATCCTGGGGCCGGCCGCCGCCCTCGACCTCGAACTCGACCCGGACCTCCGGCCCGCCTGCCTCGACCCGATCCAGACCGAGCTGATCCTGCACATCGTCCTCACCAACGCCCGGGAGGCGATGCCGGAGGGGGGGCGCGTCGCGATCTCGACCGCCAACCACGGCAGCGAGGGGGTGTCGACGGACGGCACGCTCGGGCGGCACGTGGTGCTGACGGTGGCCGATACCGGAACCGGCATGCCGCCGGAGGTGCTGGCGCGGGCGCTCGAACCCTTCTTCACCACGCGCGAGCCCGGGCGGGGCACCGGCCTCGCCATCCTCCACGCGCTGATGAAGCGGCAGAGCGGAACGGTCGCCCTGCGCAGCACGCCCGGGGAGGGCACCCTGCTGCGCCTCTCCTTCCCGGCGGCCGAGCCGCCGCGCACCCGCCGCGCGCCGCCGGACATCTGATCTTACGAAGATCTCCCCTGCCGTAATCCGTCGAAACGCAAAAATTTTGCCTCTGGCGCGCAGGCTGTTCCTCGGGGAATCTGCCCCCGCCAGGGATGAGAGATTCCGGAACGGCGGCGTCGCTCATCCTTCTTTTGCCAGGACCGTACCCCCATATGTCGGGAGGGCGGTCGGCGCCCCCTGTAGACTGCGTGAGGCGAATTGAACCGATGATGACCACCTTCACCCGCGGTCGCCGTGCGGCGGCGGCCTTCGGTCTCGCGGCCGTGCTAGCCGTGGCGGCGACGGCTGGCGAGGCGCGTCCCGGCGGCTCGTCGAGCATGGGCTCGCGCGGCTCGCGCACCTACTCGCAGCCGGCGCCGACCACCACGGCCCCCGGCACGGCGGCGCCGATGCAGCGCTCCCAGGCTCAACCCGGCCCGGGCATGAACAATCCCGGCTTCAACCAGGCGGCGCCGCAGCGCCGCTTCGGCGGCGGCTTCTTCGCGGGCCTGCTCGGTGCGGGCCTGCTCGGCGCGCTGATCGGCGGCGGCTTCTTCGGCGGCCTCGGCGGCATCGCGTCCTTCCTGGGCCTGCTGCTGCAGGTGGCGCTGATCGGCGGCCTGATCTTCCTCGCGGTGCGCTTCTTCCGGCGGCGTCAGCCGCAGCCCGCCATGGCCGGCGCCTACGCGCGCAGCGGTCCGGCCGCGGGCCCGGGCGGCCCCGGTCCGCTGGCCGGTGGCCTCGGCGGTGGTGCGCTTGGCGGTTCGCTTGGCGGCGCGGCCGGTCCGCGGCCGGTGAACCCGGCTCAGCGCGACGAGGTCGGCATCGGCCCGGCCGATTACGAAGCCTTCGAGCGCACGCTCGGTCAGGTGCAGCTCGCCTATGGCAACGAGGACGTGGCGGCCCTCCAGCGGGTCGCGACGCCCGAGATGGTCGGCTACTTCACCGAGGAGTTGCAGACCAACGCCTCGCGCGGCCTGATCAACCGCATCTCCGACGTCAAGCTCCAGCAGGGCGACCTGTCGGAGTCCTGGCGCGAGGGCCCGGTCGACTACGCCACCGTGGCGATGCGCTACACCCTGCGCGACGTCACGCTGGAGCGCAGCTCCGGCCGGGTGGTGCGCAGCGGCGATCCCGAGGCGGTCGAGGTCTGGACCTTCCGCCGCGACCGCGGCGGTCCGTGGGTCGTCTCGGCGATCCAGCAGACCCGCTGACGCGCGGCGCAGCACCGAAACCTCGTCGAGCGGCGGCCTCCCGGCC
>NZ_JBKIBX010000007.1:113665-147103 GCF_046557895.1 Methylobacterium oryzisoli
CCGCTTCGCGTTTCGGCTCACGCGGGCCGGGTGACCCGCGCCGCGAACTCCATCACCAGGGCCTCGACCCGGTCCGGGTCGTCGGCGAACGGGAAATGGCCGCTCTTGTCCAAGACATGGATGTCGGCGCCGGAGAACACCTCGCGCTGCTGGTGGGCGAAGCGCAGCGGCAGGTAGGGATCGCGGGCGCCCCAGATCACCCGCACCGGCCGCGGATGCGTGCGCAATCCCGCGGCCAACGGCCCGGCGCCGGCCGCCGGATCGGTGGCCCGGTAGAGCCGCAGGACGGCGCGGCGCGTGTCGCGGTCGAACTCGTCGAACATCCGCTCCACGAAGGCACCGGGCAGCCCCCGCTTGTTGCCGTGCTTCAGCAACAGCCGGAACCCGGCGCGGGTCGTCGTCGCCATGAACAATTCGCCGAGGAGCGGCGTGCGCCAGATCCGCGCCATGTAGTGCCAGCGGTAGCCGGTGAGCACGCCGGTGTTGATGAGGATGGCGCTCGCCCAGCGCTCCGGGTGCGCGGCGGCCCAGGCGAGCCCCCAGGGGCCACCGAAATCGTGCAGCACCAGATGCGCCCGTGCGATGCCGAGGTGATCGAGCAGGCCGGCGAGATGCCGGGCGTAGCCCTCGACCGTGTAGGGGAAGTCGTCCGGCTTGTCGGAGCGGCCGAAGCCCGGCATGTCGAAGGCCACGGCGCGCCCGACCCGGCCCACCGCCCCGAGCAGCGCCGTCCAGTCCTCGGACGAGCCGGGATTGCCGTGCACGAACACGAAGGCGGCTTCGTCCCGCGCCGGTCCGCTCCGGCGCAGGACCGTGCGCAGCCCCGCGACCGTCACGGCGTCGAGGGTCACGGGCGCGCGCTCGGCATCGCCGGCGGGCGCGAGAGGGTCGCCCGCCCTCATGCGGCGGCCGCGGCAGGGCGCGGCGAGCCCGGGCCGGGCGGCGCGCGCCGTCCGAGCACCCGCCACGCGATGGCGGGCGCCAGGAGCGCGGCCGGCGGGGCCAGGAGATTGAGGACGTCGAAGAAGCGTCGGCACACCACCGGATCGGCGGCCGCCGTGGCGTGCACGCGCTCCAGGTAGCGCTCCAACAGGCCGTTGCCCGGCGGACGGCGGCCCACGACCTCGGGATAGCGCAGGTCCTCGCCCGTCGCGATCGACCATGGGATGTCGATGATCCGGCGCGCCCTCGCGGAGAGCCGCACGTGGAGGCCGTCGAGGCCTTCGGCGAGCGCCGCGTCGAGCGCCTCCGCCTCGCTCGCCGCCACCGTCATGCCTTGTCCGTAGATCGGGTTGAAGCTGCACACTGCGTCGCCCACGACCAAGAACCCGCCGGGGAACCGCCGCATGCGGTCGTAGCGGCGGCGCCGGTTGGCCGGGAAGCGGCAGGTCTCGACGCCACTCAGCGGCTCGGCCGCGGTCACGAGGTCGTGCAGCGCCGGGACCGCGAGGCTCCGGGCGAAATCCGTCCAGCCGCCCACGTCGGCCGGCGGATGATCGCCCGCGATGCCGCTCAGCGTGATCATCCATCGATCGCCCTCGATGGCCATGGCGCAGCCGAAGCGCCTGTCGGCCGGCGGCGTGCCGGCGATGATCGCCCCGAAGGCGTCGTACAGCTCGCCCTTGCGCCGCGCGAACAGGCGTGTCGCGTAGCCCACATCGACCCGCACCGCATCCTCGTCGGGCCGGCCGAACCCGTGCTCCTCCAGCCATGCCGGCGTCTGCGAGCCGCGCCCGCTCGCATCCACCACGAGGTCGGCGTCGAGAACCTCCGGCGCCGCCCCGGGGCGCCTGATGCGCAGGCCGACCACGCGGCCCCCTGCCTCGTCCAGCACCGGGCCGAGCCCGTCCGCTGCGACCACGTCGAGATTCGGCAGCGCCAGGACGCGCTGGCGCACGGCGGCCTCCAGGCAGGGTCGGCTCAAGAGGATGCCGCGCAGGCCCGAGCGGTGGCGCAGCTTCCAGCGCCCGTACTGGAACCACAGGAAGTCGTCGACCATGTCGCCGCGCGTCGCGCCGCGCGCCTCCAGCTCGTCCATGATCCCGGGGAAGTACCCCTCGATGATGCGGTAGCCGTTCGCCAGGAGGCCGTGGGCGTGGCCGCCCTGCGGCACGCCCTTGCGCGCGCCGGCCTCGCCGGAGAGGCGGTCGCGTTCGACCAGCGTGACGCGGTCGGCGTGGCGGCTGAGGATCCGTGCGGCGAGGAGCCCGCTCACGCTCGCACCCAGGATGACGACGGAGGACAGTGGCTGTGGCATGCGCAACCCTCCGGGCCGGCGGCAGGCGGACACGCGACGATCGCGGCACGGGGAGCGGCGCCGGCGACCGGGCCGCGGCTCGGTCATGAGACGCTCGATCCGACCCAACACTCCGGCACTCTGCTTCGGCACCGCCACAGGATAGGCATGAAAGCAGCCGCCGTGGAAGTGAAGCGGCCGGAACCGGTGCGTCGACTGGCCCCTGTGCTTGCCGCCCGCTCTATCCTTCGGACAGCGGCACGGCCGGCGCGTCCTTGACCTGATCGAGGGCGAGCGCCGTGCGCACGCTGCGCACGTTCGGCAGGCCGGTGAGGTCGCTCACGAGGCGCTGGAAGGCCGGCAGGTTCGCGGCCACGCATTTGAGCAAAAAATCCGTCTCGCCGGAGAGCGTCCAGCATTCCCGCACCGCCGGCCACGTCCGCATCCGGTCGGCGAAGGCGGCGATCTCCGCCTGCCCCTGCGCGCCGAGCTGCACCATCGCGAAGCAGATCACCTCGTAGCCGAGGAGCTTGGGGTCGAGCAGCGCCCGGTAGCCGCGGATGATGCCGGCCTCCTCGAGCGCGCGCACCCGGCGCAGGCAGGGCGGGGCCGAGAGGCCGACCCGGCGGGCGAGTTCCACGTTCGTGATGTTGCCGTCGCCCTGCAGCTCACGGAGGATCGCCCAGTCGATGGCGTCGAGGCGAACAGGCAAGGCGGCGCGCGGTCCCGGTGAGGCTCCCGGGTCCCTACAGGCCCGCCGGACCGGAGACAAGCCGCGGGCCGGCTGGCGGTCCCGGCCGCTTGACAGGGCGGGGGGCGCCCCCGACAGGGAAACGTGACCTCCCTGCCGCCCGGCACCCGCGCCTGGATCCTCACCGACGGCAAGGCCGGCGACCTCGCCCCCTGCCGCGGGCTCGCCGCCGCGCTCGGCCTCGGCCCCGAGGAGCGCCGGGTGGCGCCGCGTCCGCCCTTCGCGTGGCTCGCCCCGCGCGGGCCGGTCGACCCCCGGGAGGGGCCGTCCCGGCCCGGCAGCCCGCTCGCCCCGCCCTGGCCCGACCTCGCGCTGGCCACCGGGCGGCGGGCCGTGCCCTATCTCCGCGCGCTGCGGCGCCTGTCCGGGGGGACGACCTTCACGGTCTGTCTCAAGGATCCGCGGATCGGCGCGGGCGTGGCCGACCTCGTCTGGGTGCCCGAGCACGACCGCCTGCGCGGGCCGACCGTGCTGACCACGCTGCTGGCGCCCCACGGCGTCTCGCCCGGGCGCCTCGCCGCCGCCCGGGCGATGCCCGATCCGCGCCTCGCGGGACTGCGCGGGCCGCGGGCCGCGGTGCTGGTCGGCGGCGACAGCCGCCACGGGCGGGTGCGGCCGCCTGAGGCGGAGCGGCTGCTCGCCGCCCTCGACCGGCTCGCCGACGAGGCGAGCCTGATGATCACCGCCTCCCGCCGCACGCCGCCCTTCCTGCGCCGGGCCCTCGCGGCGCTGGCCGCGCGGCGGGGCGCCTTCCTCTGGGACGGGTCGGGCGAGAACCCCTATCTCGGTCTGCTCGCCCTCGCGGATGCGATCGTCGTCACCTCCGACAGCACCAACATGCTGGGAGAAGCGGTCGCCACCGGCGCCCCGGTGCTCGTGTTCGAATTGGAGGATACCTATATCAGGCTACGCCCGGTCTTTGCCGCACTCCGGCAGTACGGAGCTGTGCATGCGTTCACCGGGCGGCTTGTAGGCTTACCGTATCGACCCTTAGATTTCACCCCCGCGATCGCTGAGGCTGTCGCGGTCGCCTATGCGAGGCACCGCGATGCGCGCGCCCGTTCCCCCGGCCCCTGAGGCCGGATCGGAGCGGTAGCCCCGGAGACCCTGATGTCCACCACGCACGAGAAGCTCATCATCATCGGTTCCGGCCCGGCGGGCTACACCGCCGCGATCTACGCCGCCCGCGCGATGGTCGAGCCGCTGCTGATCTCCGGCTTCCAGCCGGGCGGGCAGCTGATGATCACCACCGACGTCGAGAATTATCCGGGCTTCGCCGAGGCGATCCAGGGTCCCTGGCTGATGGAGCAGATGCGCCTCCAGGCCGAGCATGTCGGCACGCGCATCGTCTCGGAATACATCGCGAAGGTCGACCTCAAGCAGCGGCCGTTCCGCCTGGAGGCGGATTCCGGCGCGGTCTACACCTGCGACGCGCTCATCATCGCCACCGGCGCCCAGGCGAAGTGGCTGGGCCTGCCCTCGGAGGCGAAGTTCCAGGGCTTCGGCGTCTCGGCCTGCGCCACCTGCGACGGCTTCTTCTTCCGGGGCAAGGACGTGGTGGTGGTCGGCGGCGGCAACACCGCGGTCGAGGAAGCGCTCTACCTCGCCAACCTCGCCCGCAAGGTGACGGTGGTGCACCGCCGCGACGGCTTCCGGGCCGAGCGCATCCTGCAGGAGCGCCTCTTCCGCCACCCGAACGTCGAGGTGGTCTGGAACCACACCGTCGAGGAGATCTGCGGGCGCGAGAGCCCGGCGCCCTCGGTCACGCATCTGCGCCTGAAGGACGTGCGCACCGGGGCGGTGAGCGAGCGGGCGGCGGACGGCGTCTTCATCGCCATCGGCCACCAGCCGGCGACCGGCCTCTTCGAGGGGCAGTTGCCGATGCGGGCGGGCGGCTACCTCACGGTGGCGCCCGGCACCGCGGCCACCGAGATTCCCGGCGTGTTCGCGGCCGGCGACGTCACGGACGACGTCTACCGGCAGGCGATCACGGCGGCCGGCATGGGCTGCATGGCCGCGCTGGAAGCGGAAAAATACCTGGCGAACCTGGCCATCGGCGAGACGCCGCGCCAGGCCGCCGCCGAATAGGGGCAGCAGGCGGGACCGGCCGAGACGGAGCGGGGTCCCGCCCCGCCTCGCGGCCCGATTCAGTGAGCGTACGCGAGAGCCGCCAGCCGCTGCCCGCCGGCCGGATCTCTGGCGCGGGGATGACGGCCGTGGACTGGGACAAGATCCGGATCTTCCTCAATGTCGCCGAGGCGGGAAGCTTCACCAAGGCGGGCGACGACATCGGCCTGAGCCAGTCGGCGGTGAGCCGGCAGATCAGCGCGCTCGAACGCGAGCTGAAGGCGCCGCTGTTTCACCGGCACGCCCGCGGGCTGATCCTGACCGAGCAGGGCGACCTGCTCTTCCGCGCCGCGCGCGACATGAAGATGCGCCTGGAGACCACCCGCGCGCGCCTCGTCGAGACGAGCGAGCGGCCCTCCGGCGACCTCAAGGTGACGACCACCGTGGGCCTGGGGACCGCGTGGCTGTCGCAGCGCGTCTCGGAATTCCTCGACCTGCACCCGGAGGTGCGCATCGAGCTGATCCTCACCAATGAGGAGCTCGATCTCGCCATGCGCGAGGCCGACGTGGCGATCCGCCTGCGCCGCCCGGCCCAGCCGGACCTGATCCAGCGCCGGCTGTTCACCGTGCACTACCACGTCTTCGCCTCGGCCGAGTACATCAAGCGATTCGGCGAGCCCAAGTCCATCGAGGATCTCGACAAGCACCGCATCGTCTCGTTCGGCGGCGACCAGCCCTCCTACCTGATGGCGACGCACTGGCTCTCGACCGCTGGCCGGGAGGGGCGGGAGCCGCGCGTCGTGCATTTCACGGTCAACAACATCTCGGCCCTGCAGGTGGCGGTGGAGACCGGCGCCGGCATCGGCATCCTCCCCGACTACGCCGCCAACGGGAACCCGAACCTGCAGCAGGTGCTGCGGGACGTGGAGATGCCGAATCTCGAGAGCTACCTCGTCTACGCCGAGGAGATGCGCTCGGTCGCGCGCGTGCAGGCGTTCCGGGACTTCCTCGTCGCCAAGGCGCAGCGCTGGACCTACTGAACGCCCGGCCAAGCCCTCGGCCAGGAGGGCGCCGCGCGTTCCATGCGTTGGCGCGAGCGCACGCATGCCGAAACCGAGGGTTGCAAACGGCCCCTCGCGGGAGATGATGGGCGCGGCCGGTCCTGGACGTCGACCGGTCGGACTCCTCTGGACGGGGCCGGTCCCTCCGGCCGGCTCCCACCCTTCCCTTCCTGAAGCCGGGTTCCGCAAGGATCCCGGCCTTTTCCTTGTCAGGCGAACAGCCGCTCCTTCTCCAGCCCCTTGTAGAGGCCGGCGACCTGCTCGCCGTAGCCGTTGTAGATCAGGGTCGGCACCCGCTGGTCGGTGCCGAGCACCCGCTCGGTGGCCTGGCTCCAGCGCGGATGCGCCACCGCCGGGTTGACGTTCGCCCAGAAGCCGTACTCGGAGGCCTGCAGGCCCTCCCAGAAGGTCTTGGGCCGCTCGGCCGTGAAGGTGATCCGGTTGATCGACTTGACGGACTTGAAGCCGTACTTCCACGGCACGGCGAGCCGTAAGGGGGCTCCGAACTGGTTGAGGAGCGGCTTGCCGTAGACCCCCGTGGCCAGGAAGGCGAGGTCGTTGCCGGCCTCCGCCAGCGTCAGCCCCTCGGTGTAGGGCCAGGGATAGAAGAAGGCCCGCTGGCCGGGCGCCATCGCCTTGTCGAGGAAGGTCTGCATCTGGACGTACTTCGCGTCCGACTTCGGCTTGGCCAGCGCCACCAGGGCGGCGAGCGGGAAGCCGGTCCAGGGCACGGCCATCGACCACGCCTCGACGCAGCGGTGGCGGTAGAGCCGCTCTTCGAGCGGCATCTTGCGCACGAGGTCCTCGAAGCCGATCTCGAACGGTTTCTCGACCAGGCCGTCGACCTTGATGGTCCAGGGCTGCACCTTGAGGGCGTTGGAGGCCGGCGTCACCGTCTTGTCGGTGCCGTACTCGTAGAAGTTGTTGTAGGTGGCGCTGTAGCGCTCGTCGGTCAGCGGGCGGTCGAGCGCGTAGGCCTCGCTGCGCTTGGCCGGGTAGAGGTCGGCGGTCGCCACCGCGCCGGTGCCGCTGCCGGGCACGGCCGCCAGGGCAGGGCCCCCCGCCAGGGAGGCCGCCGCGAGCCCGGCCGCGCCGCCGATGAAGGCCCGCCGGTCGAGGAAGACCGATTCGGGCGTCGCCATGCTCTCCGGGATCTCCCAGCTCCGCCTGATCCTGATCTGCATGTCGATTTCCTCCTTGCCGCCCGCACGCGCCGTCACGGACGGCAGATGGGAGGGCTGCCGCCCGCCCGCAAATCACGGTTCGGCGAGGGGCGGCCCGCGGTTACACACCGAGAGCCTCATCCGATCGCGTGGCGATCGGATGAGGCTCTCGGATCTTGAATTCCCGCGCTCTCTCACGCCGAACCGGCGTCCACTTCGGCGGAGAGCGCTTTAGAGTCTCGCGAACCCTCGCGCGATCCGGGCATTGCCCGTTCGCGGGCGCGATGCGTTCGCCGGACGACAGCGCCCGCCGCCCATGTCATAGACCACCCATGGCCTCGAAGAAGCAGAAGCAGACCGCCTTCACGGTCGCGGTCTCGGCGCCGGACAACGGGGCGGCTCCGGTCGGTCTCCAAGTCTACGTCGCGATGGCGTCCGATGCCGCGCGCGCCCTGGAGGCCGTGCGCGCCGTCGCGACCGCGGAGGCGTCCGTCGAGTTGTCCGGCACGCTCTCGGACCGGCTGACCACCCGCCTCAAGCTCCGGCCCGGGGAGGTGCGGCCGATCTGAGCGCACCGGCTCGGCGCCGATCCGCTCAGGCGTTCGCGTCCCGCAACTCCCGCCGCAGCACCTTGCCGACGTTGCTCTTGGGCAGGGTGTCGTGGAAGACCACCTCGCGCGGGACCTTGTAGCCGGTGAGGCTCTGGCGGGCGAAGGCGCGCAGGGCCTCGGGCGTGAGGTCGGGGTCGCGGCGCACCACGTGGGCCACCACCGCCTCGCCGGTCTCCGCGTGGGGCCGGCCCACCACCGCCACCTCCAGCACCCCCGGATGGGTCGCCAGCACGTCCTCGACCTCGTTGGGATAGACGTTGAAGCCCGAGACCAGGATCATGTCCTTCATCCGGTCGACGAGCCGGATCTGCCCGTCCGCCTGGAGCACGGCCACGTCGCCAGTGCGGAAGAACCCGTCCGGGGTCATGGCGCGGGCGGTCTCCTCCGGGCGCTTCCAGTAGCCCGGCATCACCTGCGGGCCGCGCACGCAGAGCTCGCCCGGCACGTCGATCCCGACCTCGGTCCCGGAGGCGTCGCGCACCGAGATCTCCGTCGAGGGGACCGGGTAGCCGATGGTGCCGGACCATTCGCCGAGCGTGCGCGGGTTGATGGAGACCACCGGCGCCGTCTCGGACAGGCCGTATCCCTCGATGATCGGCCTGCCGGTGAGCGCCTTCCAGCGCTGGGCCACCACCGCCTGCACGGCCATGCCGCCGGCATTGACGTATTCGAGGGCCGACCAGTCGACCTTGCCGATGTCGGGGTGGTTGAGGAGCGCGTTGAACAGCGTGTTGACGCCCGACATGTTGGTGAAGCGGTTGGTGCGCAGGAGCTTCACGAAGCCCGGGATGTCGCGCGGGTTGGGCACGAACAGGCAGCAGGCGCCGAGCCGCACCATGAAGAAGAAGCAGCAGGTCAGCCCGTAGATGTGATAGAGCGGCAGCGCCGTGACCATGACGCGGCCCGGTCCCTCGTCGTCGCGCATGCCGAACCAGACGCGGCTCTGCTCCAGGTTGGCCATCACGTTGCGGTGGGTGAGCATCGCGCCCTTCGACACGCCGGTGGTGCCGCCGGTGTATTGCAGGAAGGCGAGGTCGCCCGGCCCGATCGCGGGCGGCACGAAGGCGGCCTTGCGTCCGGCCGCCAGGACCGCCTTGAAGGTGGTGGTCCGGGCCGGGGGGAGGTCGTAGGGCGGCACCGCCTTCTTGAGGTGGCGCGCGGCGAGCGTGATCAGGGTGCCGCGCAGGCCGAGCCCGTCGCCCGCCCCCACCACCGCCACCGTGTCCAGCCCCGGCAGCGCGGGCAGGGCCTGCGCCACCGTCCCGGCGAAGTTCTCCAGCACGATCAGGATGCGGGCCCCCGCATCGCTGAGCTGGTGGGTCAGCTCGCGGGCCGTGTAGAGCGGGTTGACGTTGACCACGGTCGCCCCCGCGATCAGGGCGCCGAACAGCGCGAACGGGTAGGCCGGGACGTTGGGCAGCATGATGGCGACCCGGTCGCCCTTGGCGATGCCCCGGCTCTGGAGCCACGCCGCCACCGCCACGGCGCCCTCCTTCACCTGCGCGTAGGTGAGCGACGCGCCGAAGCAGGTCACGGCCGGCCGGTCGGCGAAGCGGGCCATGCCGTCGTTGAAGAGGTCGGCGAGCGTGCCGAGCCGGTCGGCGTCGATCTCTGCCGGAACGCCCGCCGGATAGCGCGACAGCCAGGGCTTTTCCGGAGCGTGGACGGACGTCACGTTCGCTGCGTCACCCATGAAGCATTCCCTCCGTCGGCAGCCTTATGGCGGCGCCTTCTGTTGATTCGAACCGCAGCCGGATGCCGCTCCGGCCTCGCCCGTTCGCATGATCGGTGAAGACCCTGGAACGGGGTTTCCCTCGTCGCGTCAAGATGCTCGGGCGGCCCGTCGCGGCGGGAGCGCGGCCAGGAGCGCGTGGGGCAGGAAGGCCGCCGCGAGCAGCCCCGCCGCCGCGAGCATCTCGGGGCCGGTCAGCGGGCGGGCGGGCCAGCCCGCAACGACGGCGCGCCCGAGCCCCAGGAGGCCGAGCGCCCACCACAGGGCCGCGAGGCGCAGGAGCCCGCGCCCGAGCCAGCCCGGCTTGAGGCGGCGCCCGCCGACGAGACCCGCGAGCCCGAGCGGCAGCGCGAAGACGAGCGCCGCCGCGAGCGCCCCCAGTGCCCGCGCCAGCGGCATCGGCGCCCCGTTGAGGAAGGTCATGCCGCCGACCATGAAGCCGCCGCGCAGCACGAGGCCGCCGAAGGTCGGGTGGAGCGAGAGCGCCAGCAGGGCCGCCAGACCGATCCCCGCGCCGACGAGCCGCAGCGGCACCGGCCGGTCCATCGCCTCGACGGTGACCGCGATCACCCGGGCGAGGCCGTAGACCAGCGCGAAGGCGTAGAGCGGATACAAGTCGAGGAAGAACCCGTAGAACCACCCGCCCAGGCCCACGGCCTCGACCCGCGCCTGATCGAGGCCCGCCGCACCTGCGAGGCCGAGCGCCGCGAGCGCGGCGGCGAGGGGCAGGAACGCCGCCGCCAGGCGGCGCGCCGGCACCGCCGGCCGGGGACCCGCCGGGGCGGCGAGGCGGAGGCGGGGCGCGGTGGCGGTCGGGCCGAGGCCGGCACCCCGCTCCCAGCGCCACCAAAGCGATTCCTGCGGCACGGCCGGGCTCCTCAGCGTCATCCCGCGAAGCGGTCGCCGGTTCGGCGGCGCCCATGATGCCGGACCGCGAGACCGGGCGGAACGGCCCTGGGGCGATTTCCCGCGCGGATGAGGGCCTGCGGCCCGCCTTGCGCGGGCTGAGACCCGCGCCGTGCGGGCTCCTCGATGCTACTTCTCGTAGTGGTCGCGGACCATCCGGTCGAGCAGGCGCACGCCCCAGCCCGAGCCCCAGGAGCGGCTGATCTCGCTCGACGGCGCGTTCATGCCCACGCCCGCGATGTCGAGATGCACCCAGGGCACGTCGTTGACGAAGCGCTTGATGAACTGCGCCGCCGTCGCCGAGCCGCCGTGGCGCCCGCCGGTGTTCTTCATGTCGGCGAACTTCGAATCGATCAGCTTGTCGAAGCCGGGCGAGAGCGGCATGCGCCAGACCTTCTCGCCGGTGGCCTCGCCGGCCGCGGTCAGCCGCTCGGCCAATTCGTCGCTGGTGGCGAACATCCCGGCGAATTCCTGGCCGAGCGCCACCATCACGGCGCCGGTCAGCGTCGCGAGGTCGATCATGAACTTCGGCTTGTACTCCTGCTGCACGTGCCAGAGCACGTCGGCGAGGACGAGCCGCCCCTCCGCGTCGGTGTTGATGATCTCGATCGTCTGGCCGGAGAGCGAGGTGACGATGTCGCCCGGGCGCTGCGCCTTGCCGTCCGGCATGTTCTCGACGATGCCGATGGCGCCGAGCGCGTTGACCCGGGCCTTGCGCTGCGCCAGCGCCTGCATCAGGCCGACCACGCAGGCGGCGCCCGCCATGTCGCCCTTCATGTCCTCCATGCCGCCGCTCCCCTTGATGGAGATGCCGCCGGAATCGAAGCACACGCCCTTGCCCACGAAGGCGATCGGGGCCTCGTTCGGGTCCTCGCCGCCGTTCCAGCGCATGATGACGACCCGCGCCTCCTTGGCGGAGCCCTGGGCGACCGCCAGCAGCGCGCGCATGCCGAGCTTGCGCATCGCCTTCTCGTCGAGGATCTCCACCGACACGCCGAGCTTTTCCAGCGCCTCGGTACGGCGGGCGAATTCCTCCGGGTCGAGGACGTTCGGCGGCTCGTTGACGAGTTCGCGGGCGGTGATCACGCCCTCGGCCACCGCCTCGGCGGCGCGCAGGGGCTTCTTCATCCCGCCGGATTCGGCGGTGAGCACCGTGATCTTGGTGGCGCCGGTCTCCTCGCCCTCGGCCTTCTTGCTCTTGTAGCGGTCGAACTTGTAGCCGCGCAGGCGCAGGCCGAGGGAGAACTCCGCCGCCTCCTCGGGGGTCGGGGCGCCCGTGGGCAGGTCCAGCACCACGGTGGCGCGCCGGCCGTTGAGCTTGCCGGCGGTGACGCCCCCGAGCGTCGCCCAGTCGAGCTTGCCCTTGTCCTTCTCGGGGCCGATGCCGACCACGATGAGCCGCTCGGCCGCGAGGCCGGACGGGGCCGTCACCGTGAAGGCGGCGTTCGCCTTGCCCTTGAAGCGCTCGACGCCGGCCGCCCGCGTGACGAGGTCGGCCGCCGCGCCGCCCGCGATCCCCGCGGCCCGCCCCGAGAGGGCGAGGTCCTCGCCGACGAACAGGACGAGGTCGCCCGGATCCTGCGCCTTCGCCGATTCGAGGGGCTCGAACGCGATGCTGATGCCGTCCGCCATGACGCTGCTTTCAATCCGTGCTGCAAGGGCCGGTCCGCCGGCGCCGTGAGGTGCCCTGTGTAGCGGGCGGGCGCCCGGAAACGCAACGCGACGGGGGCGCCGCAGCCGGGGGCGGGTGCCTGCGCGGGCCTGGCCGCCGGCGCGGGATTGGCCGCCCGGATGTGGCCGCAAGCGCGCAGCATGACGGAAATCGCAACCCGCGGGCGGTCCCTCCCCGGGTTGCGGCGTCGCAGCCGCTTGTGCCGCCGCGGCCGGAGGCCTAACCGGTGCCTGAGCGGAAGGGGGCCCGACCGCGAGAGCCGATGAAGCAGATCGAGCGATACATCTTCCGGATCGCCCTCGGCGCCTTCCTGTCCTGCCTCGTCGGCCTCACCGGCGTGATCTGGGTCACGCAGGCGCTGCGCGAGCTCGACCTGATCACCGCCAAGGGCCAGACGCTGCTGATCTTCCTGCTGATCACCGGCCTGTCGCTGCCCGCGCTGCTCACGGTGATCGCGCCCGTGGCCCTGTTCATGGCCGTGGTGCACGCGCTCAACAGGCTCAACGGCGATTCCGAGCTCATCGTGATGAGCGCCGCCGGGTTGTCGCCGCGCCGCCTGATGCGGCCCTTCCTGACGCTCGCCCTGATGGTGAGTCTCGGCGTCGGCTTCCTGACCATCCAGGTGATGCCGTCGAGTTTCCAGGAGCTGCGCGACCTGCTCACCCGGGTGCGGGGCGACTTCATCGCCAACGTGGTCCGCGAGGGGCAGTTCACCAGCCTCGACAGCGGTATCACCTTCCACTTCCGCGAGCGCGGCGGGAACGGCTCGCTGCTCGGCATCTTCATGCAGGACCGGCGCGAGGCCGGGCGCACCGTGGTCTACCTCGCCGAGCGCGGCCAGATCGTCGACCTCGACGGCCAGAGCTACCTCGTCCTGGAGAAGGGCAGCGTCCACCGCCAGCAGCCCGACAGCCGCGATTCCTCGATCATCACCTTCGAGCGCTACGCGGTCGACCTCGCGGCCTTCACGCCGCCGGATACTGACACGGTCTACAAGCCGCGCGAGCGCTCGACGGCGCAGCTCCTGTTCCCCAACGCCAACGACGGCTACTACAAGCTCACCAAGGGCCGCTTCCGGGCCGAGCTGCACGAGCGGCTGACGGCGTGGCTCTACCCCCTCGCGCTCGCGCTGATCGCCTTCGCGGCGCTCGGCGATCCGCGCACCACCCGGCAGGGGCGGGGGCTCGCCATCGCGGGGGCCATCGCGGCCGTGGTGGCGTTGCGCATCGTGGGCTTCGCGGCCTCGGGCGCCGCGGTGCGCAGCGCCGGCGCCGTGATCGCGATGTACGCCGCCCCGCTCCTCGCCATCGCGATCTCGGTGGTGGTGGCGTTCCACGGCAACCGGGTGCGGGCGTTCAACGCGGGGCTCGCGGCGCTGATGCGCCGCACGGTCGCCGGCCTGCCCCGGCCGCGCCTGCGGCACGGGTGAGGGCGCCGCCATGCTGATCGGCGCCACGCTCGGCCGCTACTTCGCGGCACGCTTCCTGCGCATGATCGCGGGCGTTTTTCTGACGGTCTTCGCCCTCGTCTACACCCTGGATTTCGTGGAGCTGATGCGGCGGGCCGGCGAGACGCAGGGCGCCACCGCCGCCGTGATGGCGCGGCTCGCGCTCTTCCGCACCCCCTCGGTGGCCGAGCAGGTGATGCCCTTCGCGATCCTGTTCGGCTCGATGGGGGCGCTGCTGCAGCTCAGCCGCAAGCTCGAACTCGTGGTCGCGCGCGCGGCCGGGATCTCCGCCTGGCAGTTCCTGCTGCCGGGCTTCCTCGTGGCGCTCGGCATCGGGGCCTTCACGGTCGGGGTCTACAACCCGGTCGCAGCCGGGCTGAAGCAGCGCTCCACCGAGATCGAGGCCAAGATCTTCGCGCGCTCGAACAAGGCGAGTTCGGGCAAGGAGCTGTGGATCCGCCAGCGCAGCGTCGACGGGCAGGCGATCGTGCGCGCCGAGACCGCCATCGAGGGCACCACGACGCTCGCGGGCGTGACGGTCTTCGCCTTCGACGACGAGGGCGTGTTCACGCGCCAGATCGAGGCGCGCCGCGCCGTCCTGCACGACGGCTACTGGGAATTGCAGGACACCCGCGTCCTGGCCAAGGACGAGCAGCCCGAGACCTACGATACCTACCTGATCGCCTCGACGCTCGACCCCTCGCAGGTGCGCCAGCGCTTCACCCCGCCGGATTCCGTGCCATTCTGGCAACTCGACGAGATCATCGCGCGCACCGAGCGGGCGGGACTCGACGCGACGCGCTATCGTCTGCAGCAGGCGGTGCTCACCGCCCGGCCGGTGCTCTTTCTCGCCATGGTGCTCGTCGCGGCCTCCGTTTCGTTAAGGTTCTTCCGGTTTGGTGGCATCGGAACGATGGCGCTCGCCGGCGTGACCGCGGGCTTCGTGCTCTACGTCGCGCGGCAGGTGATGGAGAGCCTCGGCGCCTCCGGGCTGGTGGCAGCCCCGGTGGCGGCGTGGTTCCCGGCCGTGGTAGGGAGTTTGCTCGGTACGCTCGCGCTTCTGTACCTGGAGGACGGCTGATGTCCGCCTTCCAGTCCAAGGCCGCGACGGCAACGGGTGCAGGTATGGGTCGTGTCGTGCGTACGGCCGTCCGCTGGACGGCCGCCTGTGTCCTGACGGTGCTGCCCGCCCTCGTCCTGACGGCGGCCGTGCCCGCGCGCGCGCAGGGCACGCTCGGCGACCGGCTCAATGCCGGCGCCAAGCCTACGGGCAAGCCCACCGGCAAGCCGGCCGATCGGCTCCTCGTCGAGGCGGCCGAGCTCGTCTACGACAACGACCGCAACACGGTCTCGGCGGTCGGCAATGCCGAGCTGCATTACGGCCCGCGCACGCTGCTGGCCGACAAGGTGCTGTACGACCGCAACACCGGCCGCGTCTTCGCCGAGGGCAACGTCCGGCTCACCGACGAGACCGGCGCGGTCGTCACCGGCGACCGCATGGAGCTGACGGACGATTTCCGCAGCGGCTTCATCGACAGCCTGCGCGTGCAGCAGACCGTGGAGCAGCGCGACCGCGTCGCCCGCGTGCGCTTCTCGGCCCCCCGCGCCGAGCGGATCGAGGGCGAGACCACCACCTTCGAGCGCGGCACCTACACGGCCTGCGAGCCCTGCAAGACCGACCCCGAGCGCCCGCCGCTCTGGCAGGTGAAGTCCGCCCGGATCATCCACAACAACTCGCAGCGGCGGATCTACTACGAGGATTCGACCCTCGAGATCGCGGGCGTGCCGGTCGCGTACCTGCCCTACTTCTACACCCCCGACCCGACCGTGCGGCGCGAGACCGGCTTCCTCGCGCCCCACTTCGTGTCGTCGAACGCGCTGGGCTACGGCATCGGCACGCCGTTCTTCTGGAACATCGCGCCCGATTACGATCTCACGGTCGAGCCGACCTTCCTGACGCGCCAGGGCGTGCTGGGGCAGGCGGAGTGGCGCCAGCGGCTCGCCAACGGCTTCTACAACATCCGCGTCAGCGGCATCTTCCAGACCACGCCGAGCGCCTTCCTGCCGGGGCCGCTCGGCCCGGGCAACCGCGACTTCCGCGGCTCGATCGAATCGAGCGGCCACTTCTACCTCGGCGAGCGCTGGCGCGCGGGCTGGGACGTGGTCGGCGTCACCGACAAGTGGTTCCTCGACAATTACCGCATCCGCAATCAGACCATCTCGACGGACTACTTCCGCGAGGCGATCTCCACCGCCTTCCTGATCGGGCAGGGGGACCGCTCCTGGTTCGAGGCCCGGGCCTACTACTTCAAGGGCCTGTCCACCTACGACTGGCAGAAGCAGCAGCCGATCGTCGCCCCGGTGGTCGACTACGACAAGCGCATCAACGGCCCGGCCCCGCTCGGGGGCGAGGTGCGCTTCCAGATGAACTTCCAGAACCTCACCCGCGAGGCGACGCAGTACCAAGAGATACCGCGCACCCGCTCCTACCTCGTCAGTTCGAGCGCGAACGGCTTCACCTTCCCGCTCTACCCGACCTGCACGGTGTTCGAGCGCGGGCAGTGCCTCGTGCGCGGGCTCGCCGGCCTCGACACCCGGCTCTCCGCCCAGGTCTCCTGGCGGCGCACCTTCACGGACGAGTTCGGGCAGGTCTGGCAGCCCTTCGCGTATCTGCGCACCGACGTGTTCTACGTCGACCCGAACACGCGCTCCTACCAGAACCGCGAGATCACCAACCTGTTCTCGCCGGACGTGGACTTCACCGGCCGGGTGATGCCGGCGGTGGGGCTCGAATACCGCTACCCCTTCGTGGCCGATTTCGGCGCGCTCGGCGTCCACACGGTCTCGCCGGTGGCGCAGGTGATCGCCCGCCCGAGCGAGACCCATATCGGCCGCCTGCCGAACGAGGACGCCCAGAGCCTCGTCTTCGACGACACCAACCTGTTCCAGTGGGACAAATTCTCCGGCTACGACCGGGTCGAGGGTGGGGTGCGCGCCAATCTCGGCGCCGAGTACGCCATCACCACCCGGACGGGCTTCCACGTCAACGCGATGTTCGGCGAATCCTTCGCGCTCGCCGGCGTGAACTCGTTCCGGCGCGGCGACATCGCCAATGTCGGGCGCGATTCCGGGCTGGAGACGCAGCGCTCGGACTTCGTCTCCCGGCTGCAGGTCTCGCCCAACCAGAACATCAGCTTCATCACCCGGGCGCGCTTCGACCAGAAGACCTTCGCCCTCGACCGCTTCGAGGCGGGCGTCTTCGCCAAGCTGTCGCCGTTCCTGCCGCTCGACACCTCGGTGATCTACGCGCGCTACGCCGCGCGCCCGGAACTCGGCCAGAGCTTCCGGCGCGAGGGCGTGCAGGCCTCGGCGACCTACAGCATCACCCCGAACTGGTTCGTCTCGGGCTCGCTGCTGCTCGACCTGTCGCGCTACCTCGAAGTGCGCGACCTCTACGCCAACGGGGCGGAGGCCTACCTCCTCAACCCGGTCGGCCTGCCGCCGGACCGCGGCAACCGCGACAAGCTCTACGTGGCGGGCACCAATCTCGGCTTCGGCTACCGGGACGAGTGCACCACGGTCTCGCTCAACTACATCTCGTCGCCGCGCGAGACCGCATCGGGCCTGCGCGAGCGCAACCAGACCTTCCTGCTGCGGCTCGAATTGCGGACCCTCGGCGAGGCCAACTTCCGCCAGAACCTCAGCACGACCACCACCGCGGACGGCATCGCCACCGTGCGGTGACGACCGCCCCGCGCGGCTGACGGCCGCCCCGAGCGGCCGCAGGAGGTGCCGATGACCAGATGCCTCGCCCTGACGCTGGGCGATCCCGCCGGCATCGGCCCCGAGATCGCCCTCAAGGCCTGGGCGGCCCGCGAGGCCTCAGGGCTCGCGCCGTTCTTCCTGATCGGCGACCCGGACCTGCTGGCGCGCCGGGCCGCGCGGTTCGGCCTCGCGGTGCCGATCGAGCCCTGCGCGCCCGAGGGCGCATCCGCATTGTTCCCCCGGGCGCTCCCGGTCGTGCCGCTGCCGATGGCGGCGGAGGCCGAGCCCGGCCGACCCGATCCCGCCACCGCGCCTGCCACCCTGGCGTCGATCGAGGCGGCGGTGCGCCTCGTTCAAGAAGAGCGGGCCGCGGCCGTGGTCACGAACCCGATCGCCAAGCACGTCCTCTACGCGGCGGGCTTCCGCCATCCCGGCCACACGGAATACCTCGCCGCCCTCGCCGCAGGTCCCGACGGCGCCGTGCCGCGCCCTGTGATGCTGCTGTGGTCGGATCTGCTTGCCGTCGTGCCGGTGACGATCCACGTGCCGCTGCGCGCCGTGCCCGACCTCCTCACCGCCGACCTCGTGGTCGAGACCGCCCGGATCGTGGACCGCGACCTGCGCACCCGCTTCCGGATCGCGCGGCCGCGCCTCGTGCTGGCGGGCCTCAACCCGCATGCGGGCGAGGCCGGCAGCATCGGCACCGAGGACCGGGATGTGCTGGAACCCGCGGTGGCGCGGCTGCGCCACGAGGGCATCGACATACGCGGCCCCCTCTCGGCCGACACGCTGTTCCACGCCCGGGCGCGGGCCGGGTATGACGTGGCGCTCGCCCCGACGCACGACCAAGCGCTGATCCCGATCAAGACCCTCGCCTTCGACGAGGGCGTGAACGTCACGCTCGGGCTGCCCTTCCTGCGCACCTCGCCCGACCACGGCACCGCCTTCGACATCGCGGCCGAGGGGATCGCCAAGGCCGACAGCCTGATCGCGGCCCTGCGGCTCGCCGGCCGGCTGACGCGACCATGAGCGCCGACGGGCTGCCGCCGCTGCGGGAGGTGGTGCGCGCGCACGACCTGATGCCGCGCAAGTCGCTCGGCCAGAACTTCCTGTTCGACCTCAACCTCACCGGCCGCATCGCCCGGGCGGCCGGTCCGCTCGACGGCGTGACGGTGGTGGAGGTGGGGCCGGGGCCGGGCGGCCTCACCCGGGCGCTGCTGGCCGAGGGGGCGGCCCGGGTCGTCGCGGTCGAGCGCGACCCGCGCGCCCTGCCGGCGCTCGCCGAGATCGCCGCCGCCTATCCGGGCCGCCTGGAGGTGGTGGAGGCGGATGCGCTCGCCTTCGATCCGCGCCCGCTGATCGGGGAGGGGCCGGCCCGGATTGTCGCGAACCTGCCCTACAACGTCGGCACGGCGCTCCTCACCGGCTGGCTCACCGCCGAGGCGTGGCCGCCCTGGTGGGAGTCGCTGACCCTGATGTTCCAGCGCGAGGTGGCCGAGCGCATCGTCGCGGACGAGGGCGACCGCGCCAATTACGGCCGGCTGGGCGTGCTGTGCGGCTGGCGCACGCAGGCGCGCATCCTGTTCGACGTGCCGCCCTCGGCCTTCGTGCCGCCGCCGAAGGTGACGTCGAGCGTGGTGCGCCTCGAGCCCCGGCCCTCGCCCGCGCCCTGCCGCGTGCGGGCGCTGGAGGCCGTCACCGGCGCGGCCTTCGGCCAGCGCCGCAAGATGCTGCGCCAGAGCCTCAAGGGCGCGACGCCCGACCCGACCCGGCTGCTCGCCGCGGCCGGCATCCCCGAGACGGCCCGGGCCGAGGAGGTGCCGGTGGCGGGGTTCGTCGCGATGGCGCAGGCGCTGTGAGTGCACGGCACCACAGGTTTCATTGACAGAGCCGCAGCACAGGATGAGCATTCGCCGCCCGCCGATCGGCGGGCCGGCCGGATTCGCATGATCCGGTCCGACCTCGGGCAGTATCCATTCCGAACGGGGAGGCAGCCATGCGGTCGATTTCTCTCACGCGGTCGATGCGATGGGCGGCGCTGACGGTGTCGGCGCTCGCGCTGCTGTCGCTGCCGGCGCGAGCCCAGACGGACCACGACCATGGGCACCACGCCCATCAGGCGCTCGGCACGGTGCATTTTCCGGTCTCGTGCCGGCCGGAGGCGCAGGCGGTCTTCGACGAGGCGATGAAGCTGCAGCACTCCTTCTGGTACCAGGCCTCGGAGAAGAAGTTTCAGGAGGTCCTGGCCCGCGATCCCGGCTGCGCCATGGCGCAGTGGGGCAGGGCGCTCAGCCTCCTGTACAATCCCTTCCTGCCCCCGACGCCGCAGAACCTCGCGAAGGGCCTCGCCGCGCTGGAGGAGGCCCAGCGCCTCGGCGCCCCGACCGACCGCGAGGCCGGCTTCATCGACGCCCTGCTGGTGTTCTACCGGGATCACGCCACGAAGGATCACCGCTCCCGTGTGCTCGCCTACGAGGCGGCGATGGCGTCGCTCGCCGCGCGCTTCCCGGACGACCCGGAGGTGCGGATCTTCTACGCGCTCGCGCTCAACGTGGCGGCCTCGCCCACGGACAAGACCTACGCCAAACCCCTGAAGGCGGCCGAGATCCTTGAGGCCGAGTGGCAGCGCCAGCCCGACCATCCGGGTGTGGTGCACTACCTCGTGCACACCTACGACTTCCCGCCGCTGGCGCAGCGGGGATTGAAGGCGGCCCTGCGCTACGCCGAGATCGCCCCGGACGCGCCGCACGCGCTGCACATGCCCTCCCACATCTTCACGCGGGTGGGCTACTGGCCGCAATCGGTGGAGACCAACGCCCGCTCGGCCGAGAAGGCGCGCATCGCGGCCGAGACGGACGACCTCCTGCACGCCAGCGACTACATGGTCTACGCCCAGCTCCAGATGGGGCAGGACGAGGCGGCCCGCCGCATCATCGCCGACCGCAACTCCTTCGCCGGGACGCGGATGATCCGCCCGGCCGGCCCCTTCGCGCTCGCCGCGATGAGCGCGCGCTTCGCCCTGGAGCGGGGCGCCTGGGAGGAGGCGGCGCGGCTCGATCTGCGCCCGACCGCCTTCCCGTTCGTCGATGCGATCACCCACTACGCCCGCGCGATCGGGCACGCGCGGTCGGGCCGGCCCGAGGAGGCCACGGCGGAGGTCGCGGCGCTCACGCGGCTCGTCGGCGCGCTCGACAAGGACGCCTACTGGAAGGAGCAGGTCGAGGTGCAGCGCCTTTCCGCCCGGGCCTGGACCGCCTTCGCGGAGGGCCGGCGCGACGACGCCCTGGCGCTGATGCGCGAGGCCGCCGACCGCGAGGGGCGGACGGAGAAGCACGTGGTGACGCCCGGCCCGCTCGCCCCGGCGCGGGAATTGCTGGCCGAGATGCTGCTGGAGGTCGACCGCCCGGCGGAGGCGCTGCGGGAGTTCGAGGCCGTGCAGGTCACCGAGCCGAGGCGGTTCCGGGCCATCGCCGGGGCCGCGAAGGCGGCCGAGCGGATGAACGACGGCGAGGCGGCCCGCACCCATTACGGCGCGCTGGTGCAGGTCGCCGCCCAGGCCGACACGGCGCGGCCCGACCTCGAGAAGGCCAAGGCCTACCTGTCGAATTGATTGGCAATCCGGCGCGGAGCCGCGCCGGATCGCTCGCGGCGGGGCGCGCCCTTAGAGGCGCGCCTCCTCGAAGGCGCGCACCCACTCGGCGCAGATGCCCGAGCGCACGATGTCCTCCAGCCCGAACTCCACGATCGGGATCGGCATCAGCCGGCTCTTGACCAAGTGGATCACCGTGCGCAGGCCCGAGGTCTCGCGCAGGTCGGTCTGCGAGACGTCGCCGTTGATGATGACCTGGCAATCGTCGCCGATGCGGGTCAGGAACATCTTGATCTCGGCCGGGGTGGTGTTCTGGGCCTCGTCGAGGATCACGAGGCAGTTCTTGAAGGTGCGCCCCCGCATGACCTCGAAGGGGACGATCTCGATGTCGCCGGCCTTGAGCGCGATGTCGAAGGCACCTGCGCCCATGCGCTCCTTCATCGCTTCCGTGAGGGGAGCGACCCAGGGCGCGATCTTCTCTTCGAGGGTGCCGGGAAAGTAGCCGAGCGAGCGTCCGGAGGGCACGTTGGGCCGGGTAATCACCACCTTGGCGATGCGGCGCTGGCGCAGCAGGTCGGCGGCGCGGGTCCCGGCGATGTAGGTCTTGCCGGTGCCGGCGGGGCCGAGGACGATGACTTGCGCGTGGGAACCGAGGGCTTCGAGGTATTCGGCCTGACGGGCCGTCATGGGTTGGATCGGCGGCGGATTGCGTTCCTCCTCGAAGCGGGTGCGGTGCACCCGGATCGGGCGGTCTTCTACCAGTTCAAGTCGTGCGCGTCGTCTCTTCATAGATCAACACTCCCACTGGACTTGCGGTGCCGCTGTATCGTGTGCCCTCTTGTGTCCCTCGATCTCCTTCGTGCGATGTCAGCGACTCAAAGTCCGCGGGGCCGGACGGGTTCCACGTCCGATCGACGCAAGCGGTGGACAAGTCCGCTTCGCGTCTGCCCCTAGGGTATGACCCGCAGCCTTGACCAGCAATTCCCGCGCCGCGTTGCAGTGCGGAAAATCCCGGCGCTCGCGGTGATGTCGGCGATCTGTGGCGGGAACCACACAGGAACGGGGGTCTCGGCCGCGGGAAACGGGATCTGAGGTGATCCGGGGTCCGTCCAGGGCCGCCGCCACGTTGTCCTCCGCCCGCGCATGGCGGGACGACAGACGATCCGCCCCTCGGACAAGGTTTTCCGAACCGGCTCAGGCCGGCTGGACGAAGCTGTCGAGGACCATTTTCCGGCCGGCCTTGTCGAAGTCAACGGTGAGCTTGTTGCCGTCGACGGCGGCCACCGAGCCTGGCCCGAATTTGGTGTGGAAGATCCGGGCACCGACCGCGAAGGACGAGGGCGAGCCGGTGGATTTGGCCACGAGCGTGCCCTCGATCTGCTGCGGCCCGCCCCGGCGTGCGCCGCCGAAACGATCCTTGCCGCCGAAGCGGTCTTGGCTGCCGAAGCGATCCTGGCCGGCGGTGTTGGCCTGCGCGCGCTGCCAGCCGGGTGTGCCGTAGGAGGAGCCGAACGGGGTCGGCTGCCGGTCGAAGCGCGAGGCGCCGTAGGAGAAGTTGGCCGGCGCCTCGGTCACCTCGACGCTGCTTTCGGGCAACTCGTCGATGAACCGGCTCGGGATGGTGGAGGACCACAGGCCGTGGATGCGCCGGTTGACCGCGAACGAGATCTTGGCGCGCTTGCGGGCGCGGGTGATGCCCACATGGGCGAGGCGCCGCTCCTCCTCCAGCCCGGCCCGGCCGCTCTCGTCGATGGCGCGCTGGTTGGGAAACAGCCCGTCCTCCCAGCCCGGCAGGAAAACGGTGTCGAATTCGAGCCCCTTGGCGGCGTGGAGCGTCATCAGGCTCACGCGCTCGCCGCCCTCGGCCTCGCTGGCATCCATCACCAGCGAGATGTGTTCGAGGAAGGCCGGCAGGTCGGGGAATTCCTCGAGCGAGCGCACCAGCTCCTTGAGGTTCTCCAGGCGGCCCGCGGCGTCGGCGGTGCGCTCCTTCTGCCACATCTCGGTGTAGCCGGATTCCTCCAGGATGGTCTGGGCCACCTCGGCGTGGGGCTGGTTCTCCAAGAGCTTGGCCCAGCGCGCGAAGCACTGCACGAGGGCGCGCAGGGTCGAGCGGGGCTTGGGCTTCAACTCCTCGGTCTCGACGATCAGGCGGGCCGCCTGCAGCAGCGGCACCGACTGGCGCCGCGCGTGCCCGTGCAGGGCCTGGAGCGTGGCGTCCCCTAAGCCGCGCTTGGGCGTGTTGATGATCCGCTCGAAGGCGAGGTCGTCGGCCGGGTTGGCGGTGAGGCGCAGGTAGCCCAGCGCGTCGCGGATCTCGGCCCGCTCGTAGAAGCGCGGACCGCCGATCACCCGGTAGGGCAGGCCGAGCTGGACCAGGCGGTCCTCGATCTCACGCATCTGGGCCGAGATGCGCACCAGCACGGCGACCTGCGACAGCGGCTCGCCCTTGGCCTGCATGCTCTCGATGGATTCGCAGAGCAGGCGCGCCTCCTCCTCCGAATCCCAGGCGCCCATCACGGTGACGCGCTCGCCCGCCGCGGCCTCGGTGTGCAGGGTCTTGCCGAGCCGGCCCTCATTGCGGGCGATGAGGGTCGAGGCGGCAGCCAGGATGTGGCCCGTGGAGCGGTAGTTGCGCTCCAGCCGCACCACCACTGCGCCCGGGAAGTCGTGCTCGAAGCGCAGGATGTTGTCGACCTCGGCCCCGCGCCAGCCGTAGATCGACTGGTCGTCGTCGCCCACGCAGGCCACGTTGCGCCGCCCCTGCGCCAGCAGCCGCAGCCAGAGGTACTGGGCCACGTTGGTGTCCTGGTACTCGTCCACCAGAATGTAGCGGAAGCGGTCCTGGTAGCTCGCCAGCACGTCCGGGTTCTCGCGCCACAGCTTCAGGCACAGCAGCAGCAGGTCGCCGAAATCCACCGCATTGAGGGTGCGCAGGCGCTCCTGGTAGGCGGCGTAGAGCGGCCCGCCCTTGCCGAAGCCGAAGGCCCCGGCCTCGCCCGCCGGCACCTGCTCGGGCGAGAGCCCGCGGTTCTTCCAGCCGTCGATGGCCTGGGCGAGACCCCGGGCCGGCCAGCGCTTCTCGTCGATGTTCGCCGCCTCGATCACCTGCTTGAGCAGGCGCAGCTGGTCGTCGGTGCCGAGGATGGTGAAGTCGGATTTGAGCCCCACCAGCTCGGCGTGGCGGCGCAGGATCTTGGTGCCGATGGCGTGGAAGGTGCCGAGCCAGGGCATGCCCTCGCCGGCCGGACCGATGAGGGCGCCGATGCGCTCCTTCATCTCGCGGGCGGCCTTGTTGGTGAAGGTCACGGCCAGGATGTCGAAGGGCCGGGCGCGGCCGATCGCGATCAGATGGGCGATGCGGGTGGTGAGCACCCGGGTCTTGCCGGTGCCGGCCCCGGCGAGCACCAGCACCGGCCCCTCGATCGCCTCGACGGCGCGGCGCTGCTCGGGGTTGAGCCCGTCGAGATAGCCGGCGGCCTGCGGCACGACGGCCGCGCGGGCCCGGGCGGCGATCGAGGTGGGGGAGGGCGCCTCGGCCCCGGCGACATCGCGACTCATGCGTCCTTCACTGGACCAAAACGCGAACGGCGTCGAGGGTTGGCCCTCGCGCGATCGTGCAACGCGGTGTTGCAGGGCCGGCGGGAACCTTCCGGTTCGCCGGCGCGTCCCCATGTCATGACCGAGTCATGACTGACTCCCCGTAGGAGACGTAGTTCCCATGCGTGCCCGACCGTTCCTGATCCTGGCGGCCCTTCTCGCGGCCGGCCCGGCCCTTGCCCAGACCCGCGCCGAGCGCCGGGTCGACCGCCTCAACGACTCGATGACGCAGCAGAATCAGCTGCGCAGCATCCAGCAGCAGAACCGGTTCGAGACCAACCAGATCCGCGGCGAGATCCGCCGCAGCGAGACGATGGCGCCGACCCCGCCGCCGCCCGCCATCATCGGCCGGCCGCGCTGAGACGACGCACTGCCCCGACATGCAGCAGTTGAAAGCAAAGCGCGGGCAGCATCCCCTCTCCCGTGCGGGAGAGGGGCAGGGGTGAGGGTCCCGGGAGGGGGCAGCAAGAAGACTAGACGCTGCCCCTACCAGCACCACCGGCCAGATTGATTTCTGAGCCGTCCCGCTCCCCTCACCACTCTCCGCGCCCAATTGCGGCACCCTCCCGGGACCCTCATCCCTGCCCTTCTCCCGCACGGGAGAAGGGTTCCCCGCGCTCTCTGCAGATGCCTACGGAAGTCGCCCCAGCCTCCTTTCCCTTGCGTGGGGGACGGGCAGCACGTCCTCTTCCATCCGGGAGAGGGGATCCCGCGCTTGCTCCGGGGGGCGCACCGCGAAGGTCCACATCCGGTTGGCCGAGAAATTCCAGAACAGCACGAGCCCGGTCGTGAGCACCTGGGCGGCGAGGTAGGGGAGGCCGAGCCAGCGCGTCAGCAGCGTCATCAGCAGGCCGGTCAGGCACAGGCCGAATCCGGCCACCAGGGCGAAGCGCCAGACCGCCTCCGCGTGGGGCCGGTCGCTGGCATAGGTGTGGCGGCGGTTGAGGGTATAGGACACCACCCCGCCGCAGGCGTAGCCGATCACCGCGGACGCGACCGCATCGAGGCGGCCGACCTCGACCAGCAGGATCAGCGTCCCGTAATGCACCACCATCGCCACGAGGCCGACGCCCAGATAGGCCGTGAACTGCGCGGCGAGCGCCATCAAGGGGTGCCTGTCCCGGGCCGGGAGCCCGATCGTCCGATCCGTCACGCCTGATCCACCCGATGCCGCGGGCCTGGCCGGCTCCGTCGGGCCCATTGTGTAGCGAACACGACTGAACCGAAGATGACCCCGGTGTCAGTCCTGCAGGCGGGAGGCCGCCTTGCGGCTGAGCCAGCGCGGGGCGAGCCGCGCGGCCAGCACCGCCAGACCGTTTGCCGCACCCGGCACCACGACCGCGTCGCCCCGCAGGTAGCCGGCGAGGCCCGCCCGCGCCACCGCCTCCGCGCTCATGGGCGTGTCCTTGAAGCGCTTGGCGCCGTGCCGGTCGGCCCGCCGCGAGAACTCGGTGGCGGTCGCGCCCGGGCACAGGGCCGTCACCGTGACGCCGTGGGGCCGCGCCTCCTCGTACAGCGCCTCGGACAGCGAGAGCAGGTAGGCCTTGGTGGCGTAGTAGGCGGCCATGTTGGGGCCGGGCAGGTAGCCCACCACCGAGGCGACGTTGAGGATGCCGCCGCGCCCGCGCGCGACGAGGTCGGGCAGGACGAGGCGGGCGAGCGCCGTGGGGGCCGCCACGTTCACCATCACCATCTCGGCGATCTCGGCGGAGGGCTGGGCCACGAAGCGCCCGCGCAGGCCGAAGCCCGCGTTGTTGACGAGGGTGTGCAGGGCGATGCCCCGCTCGGCGATCGCGGCCAGGAGATGGCCCGGTGCGGCGGGATCGGCGAGATCGGCCGGCATCACCGCGACGGGGACCTGGGGGCGCAACGTCTCGGCGAGCGCGTCCAGGCGATCGGCCCGGCGGGCGGTGAGCACCAGCGCGTGGCCGCGGGCCGCGAAGGCCCGGGCGAGGTCCGCCCCGATCCCGCTCGACGCGCCGGTGACGAGGGTCCAGTCGCGCGCTGCCGTCAAGCCTGATCCGCGCTGGCGCCGCGCGGCCTTTCATTCGTCTCGGCCGGCGTGTTAAAGGCGCCGCACGACCATCCCCCCGCGCCCGGCCTGCCCCGCCCGCGCCCGTCCCCGGGCCGCCCGGCGCGGTGAAGGCCGGATGCGCGCCGCAAGAGTCTGACGCGTCCGATGCCCAAGCGCACCGATCTCTCCTCCATCCTCATCATCGGCGCGGGTCCGATCGTCATCGGCCAGGCTTGCGAGTTCGACTATTCCGGCACGCAGGCCTGCAAGGCGCTCAAGGCCGAAGGCTACCGGATCATCCTGGTCAATTCCAATCCGGCCACGATCATGACCGATCCGGAGCTGGCGGACGCGACCTACGTCGAGCCGATCACGCCCGAGATCGTCGCCAAGATCATCGAGAAGGAGCGTCCCGACGCGCTCCTGCCGACGATGGGCGGCCAGACGGCGCTCAACTGCGCCCTGTCGCTCAAGCGGATGGGCGTGCTCGACCAGTTCGGCGTGCAGATGATCGGCGCCACCGCCGAGGCGATCGACAAGGCGGAGGACCGTCACCTCTTCCGCGACGCGATGACCAAGATCGGGCTGGAGACGCCGCGCTCGGCGCTCGCCAACGCCTCGGCCTCCAAGAAGGCCGACCGCGAGAAGTACCTCGCCGAGGTGGCCCGGATCGAGGCCGCCACGCCGGATCCGGAGGCGCGGAAGGCGGCGAGCGCCGCCTTCGACAAGAAGTGGGCCTCCGGCGAGGCCGAGCGGCGCAAGCGCTACGGCGAGCACGCGCTGGGGCAGGCGCTGATCGCGCTCGCCGAGATCGGCCTGCCGGCGATCATCCGGCCCTCCTTCACGCTGGGCGGCACCGGCGGCGGCATCGCCTACAACCGCGAGGAATTCCTCGACATCGTGGAGCGCGGCATCGACGCCTCGCCGACCAACGAGGTGCTGATCGAGGAATCGGTGCTCGGCTGGAAGGAGTACGAGATGGAGGTGGTCCGCGACCGCGCGGACAACTGCATCATCATCTGCTCCATCGAGAACATCGACCCGATGGGCGTCCACACCGGCGATTCGATCACGGTCGCGCCGGCGCTGACGCTGACCGACAAAGAATACCAGGTGATGCGCGACGCCTCGATCGCGGTGCTGCGCGAGATCGGCGTCGAGACCGGCGGCTCGAACGTGCAGTTCGCCATCGACCCGAAGACGGGCCGCATGGTCGTCATCGAGATGAACCCGCGCGTGTCGCGCTCCTCGGCGCTCGCCTCCAAGGCCACCGGCTTCCCGATCGCCAAGGTCGCGGCCAAGCTCGCGGTGGGCTACACGCTCGACGAGATCGCCAACGACATCACGGGCGGCGCCACGCCGGCCTCGTTCGAGCCGACGATCGACTACGTCGTCACCAAGATCCCGCGTTTCGCCTTCGAGAAATTCCCGGGCGCCGAGCCGACGCTCACCACCTCGATGAAGTCGGTGGGCGAGGCGATGGCGATCGGCCGCTGCTTCGCCGAATCGCTGCAGAAGGCCCTGCGCTCGCTGGAGACCGGCCTCACCGGGCTCGACGACATCGAGATCGAGGGCCTGGGGAAAGGCGACGACCGCAACGCCATCAAGGCGGCACTCGGCACGCCGACCCCGGACCGGCTGCTCAAGGTGGCGCAGGCCCTGCGGCTCGGCGTCAGCCACGCGGAGGTGCACGCCTCCTGCCGCATCGATCCCTGGTTCCTGGAGCAGCTCCAGGCCATCGTGGACCTCGAGACCAAGGTGAGGCGCTTCGGCCTGCCGAAGAGTGCGGGGGCCTTCCGGCAGCTCAAGGCGGCCGGTTTCTCCGACGCGCGGCTCGCCGTGCTCGCCCACACCGACGAGGCCGCGGTGCGCGCCGCCCGCCGGGCCTTGAGCGTGCGCCCGGTCTTCAAGCGCATCGACACCTGCGCGGCCGAGTTCGCCTCGCCCACCGCCTACATGTACTCGACCTACGTCGCCCCCTTCGCCGGCACGGTGGCGGACGAGGCGCAGCCGTCGACCAAGAAGAAGGTGGTCATCCTCGGCGGCGGTCCCAATCGGATCGGGCAGGGCATCGAGTTCGACTATTGCTGCTGCCATGCCTGTTTCGCGCTCTCGGATGCAGGGTTCGAGACGATCATGGTCAACTGCAACCCCGAGACGGTCTCGACCGACTACGACACCTCGGACCGGCTCTACTTCGAGCCGCTGACCGCCGAGGACGTGCTGGAGATCATCGAGACCGAGCGGCAGGCGGGCACGCTGCACGGGGTCATCGTGCAGTTCGGCGGCCAGACGCCGCTCAAGCTCGCGCGCGCCCTGGAGGAGGCGGGGGTTCCGATCCTCGGCACCTCGCCGGACGCCATCGACCTCGCGGAGGACCGCGACCAGTTCAAGCGGCTCCTCGACAAGCTGCACCTGAAGCAGCCGAAGAACGGCATCGCCTTCTCGGTGGAGCAGAGCCGTCTCGTGGCCGCCGATCTCGGCCTGCCCTTCGTGGTGCGCCCCTCCTACGTGCTCGGCGGGCGGGCGATGGCGATCATCCGCGACGAGACGCAGTTCGCCGACTACCTGCTCGACACGCTGCCGAGCCTGATCCCGTCGGACGTCAAGGCGCGCTACCCCAACGACAAGACCGGGCAGATCAACACGGTCCTCGGCAAGAACCCGCTGCTGTTCGACCGCTACCTGACGGACGCGACCGAGGTCGACGTCGACGCAGTGGCGGACGGGACGGACGTGTTCATCGCCGGCATCATGGAGCACATCGAGGAGGCGGGCATCCACTCGGGCGATTCCGCCTGCTCGCTGCCGCCCCGCTCCCTGTCGCCGGAGACGCTCGCGGAGCTGGAGCGCCAGACCCGCAACCTCGCCCTGGCGCTGAACGTCGGCGGCCTGATGAACGTGCAATACGCGATCAAGGACGGCGAGATCTACGTGCTGGAGGTCAACCCGCGCGCCTCCCGCACGGTGCCCTTCGTCGCCAAGGTGATCGGCGAGCCGATCGCCAAGATCGCCGCCCGCGTGATGGCGGGCGAGCCCCTGGCGCGGTTCGGGCTCACGCCCAAGACCCTGCCGCATATCGGCGTGAAGGAGGCGGTGTTTCCCTTCGCGCGCTTCCCCGGGGTCGACGTGCTGCTCGGGCCGGAGATGCGCTCCACCGGCGAGGTCATCGGGCTCGACCGCAGCTTCGGCGTCGCCTTCGCCAAGAGCCAACTCGGCTCAGGGACCCAGGTGCCGCGCGAGGGCACGCTGTTCGTCTCGGTGCGCGACGCCGACAAGGCCCGCATCCTGCCGGCGGTCCGCATGCTGGCCGAGGTCGGCTTTACCATCCTGGCGACCAGCGGCACGCAGGTCTTCCTCGCCGAGAACGGCGTCGTCGCGACCCGCATCAACAAGGTGCTGGAGGGCCGCCCGCACGTCGTCGACGCGATCAAGAACGGCGAGATCCACCTCGTCTTCAACACCACCGAGGGCGCCGGCGCCCTGTCCGACTCGCGCTCGCTGCGCCGGGCGGCCCTCTTGCATAAAGTCCCGTACTACACCACTCTCGCGGGTGCGATGGCGGCTGCGGAGGGCATCACGGCGTATCTCGGGGACGATCTCCAGGTGCGTGCCCTGCAGGAATACTTCGCGGCCTAAGGCGCGGGCCGCGCGCCGAAGTCCTCGCGCCTGCGCGAGTGGTATTGGGACAGGCCCGGCCGGGACGCGGCAACGCGTCTCGTCGGGCCGATTGCTTGTGGTGTGAGACGAGAACGATGGACAAGGTTCCGATCACGATCCGAGGATTTGCCGCTCTGGAGGAGGAGCTGAAGCATCGCCAGCAGGTGGAGCGCCCGCGGATCATCCAGGCGATCTCGGAAGCGCGCGCGCTCGGCGACCTCTCGGAGAATGCCGAGTACCACGCCGCCAAGGAGGCCCAGTCCCTGAACGAGGGCCGCGTGCTCGAACTGGAGAGCCTGATCTCCCGCGCCGAGATCATCGACGTCACCAAGCTCTCGGGCAACAAGGTCAAGTTCGGCGCCACGGTGCAACTCGTCGACGAGGACACCGAGGAGGAGAAGACCTACCAGATCGTCGGCGAGCCGGAGGCGGACGTGCGCTCGGGCCGCGTCTCGATCACCTCGCCGGTGGCGCGCGCGCTGATCGGCAAGGGCGTCGGCGACACGGTCGAGGTCTCGACGCCGGGCGGCGGCAAGTCCTACGAGATCGTCGGCATCCGCTTCGCTACGTGAGCCGGGCGACATGAGCGTCTTCTCGCCGCGCCGCCTTCTCGCGGCCGCGCTGCTCGGGCTCGCCGCGACGGCGGCGGGCGCCGATCCGCTCCCGCCCGACACCCGCTTCTCGGCCATCCGGGTGGATGTCGGACCCCTGCGCGCCCGCGGGCTCGGTCCCTTCGCGACGGCGGTGCAGGACGACCTTCAGGCGGCGCTGGCCCGCACCTTCGCGGGCCGCGTCGGCGGCCCCGGCCCGACCCTGGTGGTGCGCGTGACCGGGGTCACGCTCAACTCCTACGTGGGCAGCGAGAGCCGCTTCGGCCGCGGCGGCGGCATGAACTCCGATTACCTCGACGGCGAGGCCCTGGTGGTGGGGCGGCGCGGCGAAGTGCTGGCGCGCCATCCCCAGCTCTCGGCCAATCCGGCGAGTTCCGGCGGCGCGTGGTACGACCCGGCCTCGGAGCGGCGCCGGCTCGTGTCTCTCACCGAGCATTACGCGTGGTGGCTGCGCCGGGGCCTCGGGCTCGACTGAGGGCCGGGGCCGGCTTTCTTCAGACTTCAGCTCTTCCGGACACCCCACCGCTGGTAGCGTGGCGCGGCGGAACCCCTCTTCCACTCGGGAGAGGGGTTCCTCGGCGCTCGACGATGTCGGGGTGTTCAGGAGTTGGAGGTCCGGGGAGCGCCCGCGGCGCTCCGAAAAGCCTACTCGGCGGCGGCAGGCGCGGCCTTGGACTTGTCGCCCCCGCGCTCGGCGCGCTCGGCGATGCGGGCCGACTTGCCGCGGCGGTCGCGCAGGTAATACAGCTTGGCGCGGCGGACCTTGCCGCGGCGGGTCACCTTGATGGAATCGACCAGCGGCGAGTAGATCGGGAAGACGCGCTCGACGCCCTCGCCGTACGAGATCTTGCGTACGGTGAAGTTCTCGTTGAGGCCGCTGCCGGCGCGGGCGATGCAGACACCCTCGTAGGCCTGCACGCGGGTGCGCTCGCCTTCCTTCACCTTCACGTTCACCACGAGCGTGTCGCCGGGCTCGAAGTCCGGGATGGTCTTATTGAGCTGGGCGATCTGCTCCTGCTCGAGCTGCTGGATGATGTTCATGGTCGTGCTCCGGCCGTCGCGCCTCGCCGCGGGATGCGGCCCGGCACAGGATTTCGGCGTCCTGTTGTGAGTTGGCCGGCTCTCTACAGGATGGGGCGGGGGTTGTCGATGCCCTGAAGGCATGCGGCCGGTGCCCGAAGCCGGGCGATGACCCGAGGCATCGGGCGGGGCCTTGCCGGGCCGGGGTCGCGTCGGGCAGCATCGCGGGCGGCGGAGCCCACCCTGTCATGACCGAGATGAAGCGGCGCCGGTCCTACGAGCCGGGGCACCGGCTCAAGTTCATGGTGCTGGTCGATGAGACGCCCGAATGCGACCGCGCGGTGCATTTCGCAGTCCGCCGCGCCGCCCGCCTGAACGCGCGCGTGGTGATGCTGGCGGTGGCCGAGCCGCCCGACACCCTCGAATGGCTCGGCGTGGGCGAGGCGATGCGCGCGGAGGCCGAGGCCGAGGTCCGCGAGCGGCTGGAGCACTTGGCCGCCACGGCCCGGCAGGCGGCCGGGGTCGATCCCGAGATCGTGGTGCGCACCGGCGCGCGGGCGGACGAGATCCTGCGGCTGATTCGCGACGACGAGGATATCGGCTTCCTCGTGCTCGGCGCCGCCGCCGGAACGGAGGGACCCGGCCCGCTGGTCTCCTCCATCGCCGGGCGGGCCGCCGGCACCTTCCCGGTGCCGGTCGTCATCGTGCCGGGCGCCCTGAGCGAGGCGGAGATCACCGCGCTCGCCGGCTGAGACAGGAACCGGCGGCGTTGCGGTTTTCCCGGGACGGGTCCACATCTCGGGTGGCGCGACGCGCCGTTCCCGGCCGGCCTTGAACCGGCGCAGAGAACCCCGAAGGATTGCCGATGTTCATCCAGACCGAAGCCACCCCCAATCCCGCCACCCTGAAGTTCCTCCCCGGCAAGGTGGTGCTGCCCGACGGCACCTTCGAGGCGCGCAGCCGCGACGCGGCGACCCGCTCGCCCCTGGCCGAGGCGCTGTTCGACGTGCCGGGCGTGGCGGGCGTCTATTTCGGCCACGACTTCATCTCGGTGACGAAGGCCGACGACGGCTCGGAATGGCCGCAGGTGAAGCCCGCGGTGCTCGGCGCCATCATGGAGCACTTCATGTCGGGGGCGCCGGTGCTGGCCGAGGGCGCCGCCCCCGAGAGCGACGCCGAAGAGTTCTTCGAGGAGGCCGACGCCGACACGGTGGCGACCATCAAGGACCTGCTCGAAACCCGCGTGCGCCCGGCGGTGGCGGGCGACGGGGGCGACATCACCTTCCGGGGCTACCGCGAGGGCGTGGTCTACCTGGAGATGAAGGGCGCCTGCTCCGGCTGCCCGTCCTCCACCGCGACCCTGCGCCAGGGCGTGCAGAACCTCTTCCGCCACTTCCTGCCGGAGGTGCGCGAGGTCCAGGCGGTCTGAGCCCGTCCGCAGGCGCGGTGCCATCGCGGGTGCCGCGCTGACGAAACGGCCGCGCTGCGCTATGATGAAGGCCGCGGGCGCGCGGAGTGGGCGCGCCCGCGGCA
>NZ_JBKIBX010000007.1:147195-220546 GCF_046557895.1 Methylobacterium oryzisoli
CCCGCGGCAGTCCCGCGGGCGGAGTCGACGATCCTTGCGTATCCTGGCCATCGACACGGCGCTCGAATCCTGCGCGGCCTGCATCTCCTCCGACGAGGCGGCCGAGCCGCTGGCGCAGGAGAACCTCGCCCTGCAGCGCGGCCACGCGGAGGCGCTGCTGCCCCTGGTGGAGCGGGTCGTGGCCCGGGTAGAGGGCGGCTTCTCCGCCCTCGACCGGGTCGCCGTCACGGTGGGGCCGGGCAGCTACACCGGCCTGCGGGTCGGCCTCGCGGCGGCGCGCGCCATCGGGCTCGCCACCGGCATCCCGGTGGTCGGCGTCACCACGCTCTCGGCGCTGCTCGCCCCGCTCCTCGCCTCCGGGGAGGATTTCCTCGGACAGGGCTACCTCCTCGGCGCGGCGATCGATGCCCGCCACGGCCACGTCTACTTCCAGGCCCTGAGCCCGGACGGCGGCATCGTCGTCCCGCCCGCGCTGATCCCCCTCGCCGAGGCGGTGCAGCATGTCGGCGCGGGTCCGGCGGCGCTCGCCGGCTCCGGGGCGCCCGCGGTCGCCGCGGCCGTGAACGCCGCGGGTGGCCGCGCGGTCGTGCCGGAGGGGCACACCGCGCCGGAGATCGCCTGGGTGGCCTCGCTCGGCCTCGTGGCCGATCCCGAGCACGCCCTGCCGCGCCCCCTGTACCTGCGCGGTCCGGACGCGCAGCCGCAGGACCACGCGCGCCTGCCCCGGCGCTGACCGGCGAGGCGGCCCGATGTGGATGCCCTTCCGCACTGCCCCGGCCCCGCCCCACGTGACGGCCTTGCTCTCGTCCGAGCGCGCCGCCGACCTCGCGGCCCTGCACGCCACCGGCTTCGCGCGCGCCTGGGAGGCGGACGAGTTCGAGCGGATGCTGTGCGAGCGCGGGCACCTCGCCCACGCGCTGATGCGGGGCACGACGCTCGCCGGCTTCGTGCTCTCGCGGCGCGTGCTCGACGAGGCCGAGATCCTGACCGTGGTGCTCGGACCGTCCTGCCGCGGCGCGGGCCTGAGCCGCCAGCTGCTCGCCACCCATCTGCGCGCGCTCGCCGATGCGGGGGTGCGCAGGGTCCACTTGGAGGTCGACGACGCCAACGGCCCGGCGCTCGCCCTCTATCGCCGCCTCGGCTTCGTCGAGACCGGGCGGCGGGCCGGCTACTACGCGCGGCCCGACGGCACCCGCACGGGCGCCCTGACCATGCAGGTCTCTCTCGCGTGATCGCACCCGCCCTGCTCGCGCGTCACGCCAAGACCGGCCTGCGCCTCCTCGTCTACGTCACCGCCCTGGCGCTGCTGATCGGGCCGCACCGCCTGAGCATGGCGCTGGCCGGGGGGCGGTTCGCCGGCGTGGCGCCGATGCTGATGCACCGGCTCTTCCTGCGCCTGTTCCAGGTCCGGGTGCGGGTGACCGGCACGCCGCCCTCGGGCGGCGAGGCGGCCCTGGTGCTGGCCAACCACATCTCCTGGCTCGACATCCCGGTGCTGGGCGCGCTGCGTCCGCTCTCCTTCGTGGCGAAGTCCGAGATCGCCGGCTGGCCGGTGATCGGGGTGATGGCGAAGCTCCAGCGCACCGTGTTCATCGACCGCGCCCGCAAGCGCCACACCGCGGTGGTGAACACCGAACTCAGCCGGCGCCTCTCGGGGGGCGAGGTGGTGGTGCTGTTCGCCGAGGGCACGACCGGGGACGGCAACCGGCTCCTGCCCTTCCGCACCTCGCTCGTCGGGGCCGCCCGGGCGGCGCTGACGGTCGGCGGGCTGGAGCGGGTGCGCCTGCAGCCGCTCTGCATCGCCTATACCGGCCGCCACGGGATGCCGCTCACCCGCAAGGAGCGCCCGGAGATCGCGTGGTACGGCGACATGGAACTCGCCCCCCACCTCGCCCTCTTCCTCGAACGCGGCCCGATCGACGCCGAGATCGTCTGGGGCGAGCCGGTGACCTTCGCGGACGGCATGGACCGCAAGGCCGCCACCGCGCTCGCCGAGGCCGCGGTGCGCCGCAGCCTCCAGGCGGCGGTGACCGGGCGCGCGCCCCTGGCCGACCGGCCGGCCACGCCGGAGCCGGCCGCGGGGCCGCCTATTCTCATTCCCGCCCCGACCGCTTAAATGACGTCAGGGCCGAAGGCCCCTCTCCCCGCGCAGAAGGCCGGTTCGTTGAAGAAAGCGTTCGTCAAATCCTACGGCTGCCAGATGAACGTCTACGACGCGGCCCGGATGGTCGACCTGCTCGGCCGCGAGGGCTTCGCCGAGACCGCCTCCATCGAGGAGGCGGACGTCGTCGTCCTCAACACCTGCCACATCCGCGAGAAGGCCGCCGAGAAGGTCTATTCCGAACTCGGCCGCGTGCGCGACCTCAAGGGGGAACGGGCGCAGGCCGGGCGCGAGACCACGATCGTCGTCGCGGGCTGCGTGGCGCAGGCCGAGGGGCGCGAGATCATCCACCGCGCGCCCGCCGTCGACGTGGTGGTGGGCCCCCAGAGCTATCACCGCCTGCCCGACCTGCTGCGGCAGGCCCGGACCGGCAAGGTCGTCGACACCGAGTTTCCCCTCGACGACAAGTTCGATCACCTGCCGCCGCGCCGGGTCGCGGGCGCCACCGCCTTCCTCACCGTGCAGGAGGGCTGCGACAAATTTTGCGCCTTCTGCGTGGTGCCCTACACCCGCGGGGCCGAGGTCTCGCGGCCGGTGGCCAAGGTGCTGGCCGAGGCCGAGCGGCTGGCGGCCGGCGGGGCGCGCGAACTCACGCTGATCGGCCAGAACGTCAACGCCTATCACGGCGAGGGTCCGGAGGGCGGCACGTGGTCGCTCGGCCGCCTCATGCGCCGGCTCGCCGAGATGCCCGGCGTCGAGCGGCTGCGCTATACCACCAGCCACCCGCGCGACATGGACGACGAGCTGATCGCCGTCCACCGCGACTGCGCCGCCGTGATGCCCTACCTGCACCTGCCGGTGCAGTCTGGCTCCGACCGCATCCTCGCGGCGATGAACCGCCGGCACGACGCGGACACCTACCGGCGCCTGATCGACCGGATCCGGCAGGCCCGTCCCGACATCGCGCTCTCCTCGGACTTCATCGTCGGGTTCCCCGGCGAGACCGATGCCGACCACGCCGCGACGATGCGGCTCGTGGAAGACGTCGGGTTCGCGGGCGCCTTCTCGTTCAAGTACAGCCCGCGCCCCGGCACGCCCGCGGCCGAAAACACGGACGCCGTGCCGGAGTCGGTCAAGCGCGAGCGGCTGGCCGAATTGCAGGTGCTCCTCGACGAGCAGGCGCGCGCCTTCAACCGCGCCACCGTCGGGCGGACGCTCGACGTGCTGATCGAGAAGGCCGGGCGGCATCCGGGCCAGATCGCCGGCAAGTCGCCCTATCTCCAGGCGGTGCAGATCGAGGCGGGGCCCGAACTGATCGGGCGCGTCGTGCCGGTGCGCATCACCCGGCTGGGCACGTACAGCCTGTTCGGCGAGCGGACGGAGGCGGCTTCGGCCGCCGCAGCGTAGGATGGCGGGCTTGCGACCGGGAGATTCATCGGGCGGACGCGGCGGACGGGGGCGGGAGGCCGCGCGTCCCGTGACCGGCCTCAGCGAGACGGCCGAGATCGCCATCACCTTCGACGACAACCGCCTCGCGAGCCTCGTCTTCGGCCAGTACGACCAGAACGTCGCCCATCTGGAGCGGCGGCTCGGCGTGGTCGCCACGGCGCTCGGCAACCACGTGGTGGTGAAGGGCGCGCCCGACGCCACCGAGCGGGCCCGCCTCGTCCTCGAGATGCTCTACGCGCGGGTGCGCGACGGAGGCGGCACGCCGCTCACCGTGGGCGACGTCGACGGCGTCATCCAGGAGGTCTCGCTCCAGGGCAACCTGTTTCCGGCCGCCGAGGCGCCGACGAACGGCGAGCGCGCCCAGTTCGAGCAGATCGCCACCCGGCGGCGCGGGGCCGTGCGCGCCCGCAACGCCGCGCAGGACGCCTACATCAAGGCCCTGCGCGCCAACGAACTCGTCTTCGCGGAGGGACCGGCCGGCACCGGCAAGACCTGGCTCGCCGTCGGCCACGCGGTCTCCCTGCTGGAGCAGGGCCACGCCGAGCGCCTGATCCTGTCGCGCCCCGCCGTCGAGGCCGGCGAGCGCCTAGGCTTCCTGCCCGGCGACATGCGCGAGAAGGTCGACCCCTACCTGCGCCCGATCTACGACGCCCTCTACGACTTCATGGAGGCGCGCCACGTCGACCGGGGCCTGCAGACCGGCATGATCGAGATCGCGCCGCTCGCCTTCATGCGCGGGCGCACGCTCACCAACGCGGTGGTGCTCCTCGACGAGGCGCAAAATACCACCTCCATGCAGATGAAGATGTTCCTCACCCGCCTGGGCGAGAACTCGCGCATGATCGTCACGGGCGACCCGAGCCAGATCGACCTGCTGCCCGGCCAGAAGTCCGGCCTCGTCGAGGCGGTGCGCATCCTCGACGGCGTCGAGGGCATCGGCCGCGTCACCTTCCGGGACGTGGACGTGGTGCGCCACGACCTCGTGCGCCGCATCGTCACGGCCTACGAGACGGATGCGGAAGCGACCCGCGAGGCTCCCGACGCCCGGCCCGCGCCGCGGCGCGGGCCTTTTCCGTGAGGCGCCGATGAGCGCCGAGAACGAGATCGACGTCGTGGTGGAGGACGAGCGCTGGGAAGAGGCCGTGGCGGATCTCGGCGCGGCGGTGCGCCGCGCGGTCGAGGCGGCGCTGGCGCAGCTTCCCCCCGGCGGCCCGGTGGAGGTGAGCGTGGTGCTCACCGACGACGGGGCGGTGCGGGAGCTCAACCACGCGTGGCGGGGCCAGGACAAGCCCACCAACGTGCTGTCCTTCCCGGCCTCCCACCCCCATGGCGGAGACCTGCGCCCGCTCGGCGACGTCGTTCTTGCGTATGACACAATGCTGCGCGAGAGTGCGGAGCAGTCGAAGCCCCTCGGGCATCACCTCGCGCATCTCGTGGTCCATGGTACGCTGCACCTCCTCGGCCAGGATCACGAGACCGGCGACGCCGAGGCCGAGGCGATGGAAGCCCTGGAAGTCGCGGCGCTGCGGCGCCTCGGCGTACCGGACCCCTACGGCGAGGCCGCGGAGTGACCCGCGACCGCCGCAAATCCCAGACTAGAGAGACATGAGCAACGATCGAAGTCGTGGCGCCGCTGCGACCGCCCAGGCCGCCCCGGAGGAAGACAGTCCGGCGCGCGAACCGTGGTATGACCGTCTCCTCACCATCTTCCACCTGAAGCCGCGCGAGGCCCAGCGCGACGACTTGAGCGACGCGATCGCCGAGGCGCAGTCGGGCGACCACGCCTTCTCGCCCGTCGAGCGGGCGATGCTCAAGAACGTGCTCAGCCTGCACCGCGTCCGGGTCGACGACGTGATGGTGCCGCGCGGCGACATCGTCGCGGTCCCGGCCGACATCTCGCTCGGCGAACTGCTCAAGGTCTTCCGCACCGCCGGGCATTCCCGCATCCCGGTCTACGGCGAGACCCTCGACGATCCCCGCGGCATGGTGCACATCCGCGACTTCGTCGATCACCTCGCCGCCCGCGCGGAGGCGGGGTCGGGGCGTCCGCCGAAGACGGCCGCCGAGCCGCCCCCGGTGATCCAGGGCGACGGGCGCGCGCCCCGCCCGGTGCTCGCCCGGGCGCCGAGCCTCGGCGAGGTGGACCTCGACGCGACGCTCGCCTCCACGCGCATCCTGCGCCCGGTCCTGTTCGTGCCGCCCTCCATGCCGGCGCTCGACCTGCTCGTGCGCATGCAGGCGAGCCGCACCCACATGGCGCTGGTCATCGACGAGTACGGCGGCACCGACGGCCTCATCTCGATCGAGGACCTGATCGAGGTCGTGGTCGGCGACATCGAGGACGAGCACGACGTGGCCGAGGGGCACCGGGTGCTGCGGGTCGAGGGCGAGGGGGAGATCTACGTGGCGGATGCCCGCGCGAGCCTCGACGACGTCGCGGAGGCGACGGGCTTCGACATCGCGGGCGCCGTGGGCGAGATGGCCGAGGACATCGACACGATCGGCGGCCTCGTGGTGACGATCTCGGGCCGCGTGCCCTCGCGCGGCGAGGTCATCGCGGTGCCGGGCGACTTCGAGGTCGAGGTGCTCGACGCCGATCCGCGCCGGATCAAGCGGCTGCGCCTCCACCACGGACCGGCCAAGCTCACGGGTCCGGCCGAGCCGCTCGCCCTGCCGCCGCCCCACGCGCTCAACGGCAGCGGCTCGCCCGCCGACGCGGGCGCGTGAACCGCCCCCTGACCGGCCTGCGCGGCGCAGCCTTGTCCGCGGGCGAGGGCGTCCGACCCGTCGGACGATCCTCCGCGCGGCTCGCGGCGCTCGCACACCGCGTGGCCCTGACCTCCGGCTGGCGGCGCCTCGCGCTCGCGTGGCTCGCGGGGGCCGTCGGGGCGCTCGCGATGCCGCCCTTCGGCCTGTTGCCGGCCCTGGTACCCTCCCTCGTCGTCGCGGTCTGGCTCCTCGACGGGGCGGCGAGCGGGACGGGCCGCTGGCGCCGGCACCTCGCCACCGCCTGGACGGCCGGGTTGATCGGCTGGGCCTGGGGCTTCGGGTATTGCGTGGCCGGCCTGTGGTGGCTCGGCGCCGCGTTCCTGGTCGAGGCCGACCGCTTCGCGGTCCTGATGCCCTTCGGGGTGCTCGGCCTGCCGGCTGTGCTCGGCGTGTTCTTCGGCCTCGGCTTCGCGCTCGCCCGGCTGCTGTGGTCGCCCGGCTGGGGGCGGGTCTTCGCCCTGGGCGCGGGGCTCGGCGTCTCGGAATGGCTGCGGGGCCACCTCTTCACCGGTTTCCCCTGGAACACGCTCGGGATGGCGCTCGGCCAGAACCTGTGGCTGATGCAGGCGGCCGCCTGGCTCGGCCTCTACGGGCTGACGCTCGTGGCCGTGATCATGGCCGCCGCCCCCGCGACCCTCGCCACGGGGCGCACGCCGGGGGAGCGGCGGTGGCCCGCGCTCCTCGCGCTCGCCGGTCTTGCGGGCCTCGCGGGCCTCGGCGCGTGGCGCCTTCCGGCGGGGCCGATGCCGGAGGTGCCGGGCGTGCGCCTGCGCCTCGTGCAGCCCAACGTGCCGCAGGACGCCCGCTTCAACCCGCGCAACCGCGACGGCATCCTCCAGCACTATCTCGGCCTGAGCGACAGCGCGACCTCCCCTGAGTCGAACGGCCTCGCCGACGTCACCCACCTGATCTGGCCCGAATCGGCCTTCCCGTTCCTGATCCAGCGCGACCCGAAGGCGCTGGCGCAGATCACCGCGGCGCTCGGGCCCGGCCGCTACCTCGTCACCGGCGCGGCGCGGGCCGACGAGCCGCTGCCGGGCGAGCGGCTGCGCTTCTACAACTCCGTGATGGTGATCGGCCAGGAGGGTACCGCGGGCGCGCCCTACGACAAGCGCCACCTCGTGCCCTTCGGCGAGTACCTGCCGGCCCCGGTCGACCGCATCCTGCGCACCCTCGGCCTCTCGCAGTTCGTGGCCGTGCCCGGGGGGTTCACGGCCGGCGAGGAGGGGCGCCGCCGCCTCGCGGTGCCGGGCCTGCCGCCGGTCGCTCCCTCGATCTGCTACGAGGTCATCTTCCCCGACGAGGTGGTGGGCGAGGGGGAGAGGCCCGGCCTGATCCTGAATCTCACCAACGACGGCTGGTTCGGCGACACGCCCGGCCCGCGCCAGCACTTCGCGCAGGCCCGCCTGCGCGCCGTCGAGGAGGGGCTGCCCCTCGTGCGCTCCGCCAATACGGGTATCTCGGCCGTGGTGGACCCTTACGGCCGCGTCACCGGATCCCTCTCGGTCGGTGCCGAAGCGGTTCTGGACCGGAGACTTCCGCGCTCCCTTGGGGAAGGGACGGTCTACGCAAGATTCGGCGATTTGTTTTTCGTAACTTTGACCTTAGGTTCGATTCTGCTAGCCATGAGTGCGCCGGGGAGCCGGCGACGAGGACGGGCGAGTGGAGCTGAAGTTGAAGAAGGCACCGGATCCGATTGACCGATATGTCGGGCACCGCGTGCGTGTGCGGCGCCTCCTCATCGGCGTGAGCCAGGAGAAGCTGGGAGATGCACTTGGCGTCACGTTCCAGCAGATCCAGAAATACGAGAAGGGAACGAACCGCATCAGCGCCAGCAGGCTGCAGCAGATCGCAGACATGTTGGGTGTCGCGGTCGGCTTCTTCTATGAGGGCGCACCTCGCCAGGAGGTTGCGGTCGAGGAGGAGCGGCCGAGCAGCGTCGTCTCGTCCGATCTGTTCTGGACGAGCCAGGATCTTCAACTGGTCCGTGCGTTCCAGCGCGTGAGCAGCCCGCAGGTCCGGCGGCGGCTGATCGGCCTCGTCGAGAGCCTCGTGGACGCGACCGAGACCGCGGCCGAGTAGCTCCGATGCGCGGCGGCTGCCGCGAATCGGGGGCTGGTCCGCCGCGCGATCTTGAGGGAGAGTGCGACCCCGCGCCGGCCCTCACCCGCGGGGGCCGCCTGTCCTGCGGCTGCGATGCGTCACCGATCCGCGATCCCCGGCCTCGTCCTCGCGCTCGTCCTCGCGCTCCCGGCCGGATGGCTGCCCGCCCCCGCCCTGGCGGGCGACCGGACGCGGCTGACCGTCTACACCGCCCTCGAACCCGAGCAGCACGGACCCGTGAAGGCCGCGATCGAGGCGGCCGTCCCCGAGGTCGAGATCGCCTGGGTCTGGGACCAGACCGGCATCATCACCGACCGCATCCTGGCGGAACGGGCGCAGCCGCGGGCCGACATGGTGCTCGGCCTCGCCGCGACGAGCCTCCAGCTCTTCAAGAAGGCGGATCTCCTCCTGCCCTATCGCCCGGCGGGGGCCGAGGCGCTGCGGCCGGCTTTCCGGGATGTCGGCCCCGCCTATGCCTGGACCGGGATGGACGCGTATCTCGGGGTGGTCTGCTTCAACACGGTGCTGGGCGAGCGCCAGCGGCTGTCGCCGCCGGTCTTCTGGCGCGACCTCCTCAGCCCGGCGCTGAGGGGCCGGATCGCGATGCCGAACCCGGTCTATACCGGCACCGGCTACCTGCTGGTGGCGGGCTGGCTGCAGGCGATGGGGGAGGCGGCGGGCTGGTCCTTCATGGATGCCCTGCACGAGAACGTCGCGGCCTACCTGCCAGTCGCCGCCACGCCCTGCGAGGAGGCCGCGCGCGGCACCGTCGCGGTGGGCCTCACCTACGACATGCGCGCGGCGGAGATCCGGGCGAAGGGTGCCCCCATCCGCATCATCGTCCCGGCCGACGGCGTGGGGTGGGAGCTCGAAGCCGTCGCGATCCTGGCCTCCTCGCCCCATAGTGCGCTGGCCCGGCGGGTGGCGGACTGGGCCGCCTCGCGGGCGGCGAACGACCTCTACGCCCAGACCTTCGCCATGGTGGCTCATCCGGGTGCCGCGCGCCTGCCGGCGAACTACCCGCCCCACGCCGAGGCGCGGATGATCCGCAACGATCTTGCCTGGATGGCCGAGAACCGTCCCCGCATCCTCGCCGAATGGACCCGCCGCTACGACGCCAAGGCCGAGCATCCGCCCGAGCCGCGCTGAGCTGCGGCCGGAGACCGGATCCGGATTGACTCCCGCTCGTCTGGTATACAAAATTCCAGACATCATAGCGCGGCGGGAACGGTCGCGCGGCGGGAGGAGCGTCATGCTCAGCATCACCTCGATCGACGACATGATCCGCTGCATCGAGGATCTGCGCCTCGAGAGCCGCTCGATGATGATGGCGGAACTCGACCGCGCGCTGCACCTCGCCCTGATCGAGGCCCGCTACCAGAAGCGCCAGCGCACCGGCCTCGCCGGCGTGCCGGACGCCTACGCGGAGGCTTCGGGGCCGGCGAACGTCCGGAGGCTCCGGCGCTGAGCGGAGCCGATCTCCTCCGACCGGTCGCCGCGCCGCCGCGGCGCCGAGCATTCGATCGCCATCGCCACGTCGCGGCATCGATCCCAGCCGGGATCCTCTGCACGAGCGGTCTCGACAACCTGAGCTGTTTCGCGGAACAACGATCGTTCTACTCTCGTGCCGTGGCGCACGGACGGCCAACGCTTTCGAAGACACGCTCTCGCCATCCATCACGGACCGACTCGGGCTCCGGGAGGCGGCAATGGCGAAGGCGGTCTCGATTGCCAGCAGCACGATCTGGCGCGTGGTCTTTCCGGCAGGGTTGATCCTGCTCGCGTTCCTGAACTTCGCGTCGGTCAACCAGGCCTTCCGCGACCTGCTGTCCGTGACGGCACGGATCCAGAGCATGAAGACGGTGTGGGGCGAACTGGTCCTGAAGGACCGCGACCGTCTCACGGTCTCGCTCCAGAAGGCGGGTCTCGACCGTCTCCCGCCGCAGGAGCGGCAGGCGATCATCGGCGCGATCGGGCGGCTGACGGGGATGCAGACGCTGCGTCTCTTCACCCTCCCTGATCGCGGCATCCACTGCGTGTACGATCGGCCGTCACCCGATCTGCGGCTCTACGCCGTCACCGACGTCGACCTCGAGCACCACGGACTGGTCTCGTCGTCCCACGACGACGACACGCGGCGGCGCAAGACCGACGAGGAGCGCCAGCCGGATGACGGAAACGGGCTGGTCCAGAGCTGCCACCGGCTCTCGCTCACCGAACGCGGGCTCAACGTGAAGACGGCCCTGCTCGGCATCATCCGGGACGAGTTCGACGGCGGGGTCGCCATCGCGGCGGAAAAACCCTGATCCGAAGGCGCGGCCCGCTTGCGTTAGCGTGGTGAGCTCCATGTCCCGCGCCGCCTCCCGTCCCGCTCCATCGACGGATCGGTCAGACCGGTCGCATCGTGCCCCACCGTCCCGCGCCCTGGATCGCCGGGCAATCTTGATTTCGGTTAATGGCCCCGCTTGAACGGATCGCGCGGCGCGCCGTTGAACTCCTTGTGTCGGTCACGACGGTGACCTTCCACGCACCAGGGGGACCTGCCGATGGGACAAGCGATCGCTCCGCGCATGATCGCGCTCGTGGTCGAGGATGACCGCATGCTGCGCGACCTTGCGGCAGCCGTGCTGGAGGAGACCGACCTGCGGGTCGTCGAGACCGAGAGCGGTGAGGAGGCGCTGGATTACCTGCGCGACCATGCCGAGGATGTCGCCTTCGTGTTCACGGATGTGCGGCTCGCGCGCGTCGTGGACGGCGTCGACCTCGCCCGCATGGTGGCGACGAAGTGGCCCTGGACCCGGATGGTGGTCACCTCGGGCGGGCCCGGCGACCGGATCGACTACCTGCCGCGCTCCGCCACCTACATGCCGAAGCCCTGGCGAGCCCTGGACGTGCTGGTGGCCGCCGAACAGGCCGCCGCCCGCTCGGCCTGACGGGCGCTTCACGCGGCGGCCGCGCGAAAGGCGCGTTCCATCTCCCGGCGCAGTCGGGGCTCCCGTGGCATGCGTCGGGGCCGCGGCCTCGCGCTACCCGGCCTTCCGGTGGGGTGCCCCGAGGTCATCGAGGTCGCGCAGCGCGCCCGTCACGTCCGTGTTGTTGATCAGGTCGAAGGCCGTGTGACGGGCGAGCCGGCGGTTGACGGAGGCATCGAGGATCCGGACGCGGCCCCGGATCGTCCAGCGCAGGCGCATGCTCCCGAGCCGCGCGCCGGCACCGAACACGATCTCGCTGGCGTTCTCGGTGCGCCACTTGCGCCAACCGCGGCCACGCTGAATGGCCCTGCTCAAAAGCGTCGTTCGCATTCTGTTCTCGCCAAGGATCGCGGCGGATTAACTCGGCGAGGACCTGCTGTCGAGAGTATCGCCTGCGGCGAAAACGCTGCCGGGCTTGGCCGTACTTGAGGATCTGCCGTGGACCTTGCACGGACAGGCGGAACGACGGCGCTTGCACGCGAGGGCGACGGGCCAAGCGATCGCAGGGAATCACAGGCGGCAGAGAACTACAGGCGTAAGGGCATTCCTCGCAATCGCCGAACCACTCGCTCTGAGCAGGTCTCAAACCATTGGCGATGCGGGGGTTCGCTGGTACCGCCACCCCGGCTCGAACGGGGGACCTCTAGATCCACAATCTAGCGCTCTAACCAACTGAGCTATGGCGGCGTGCGATGGGCGCTGTGTAATGCGCGCCGGGCCGCGTGACAAGCGGTCGGCGGATCGGAAAGGCGGGAAACCGGCGATGGGCGGATGAGCGCCGTCAGCGCTTGCCGAAACCGATATCGGCGGCCACGGCCTTGAGGCGTTCGGGGGCGCGCTCCTTGCGCTCGCTGTAGCGGTCGACCAGCGTGTCGGCCCGCTCGCGGGTGAGCAGCGTGAACTTCATCAGCTCCTCGCACACGTCGACCACCCGGTCGTAGAGCGGGCCGGGCTTCATCCGGCCGGCCTCGTCGAACTCCCGGTAGGCCATCGGCACGGACGACTGGTTGGGGATGGTGATCATCCGCATCCAGCGGCCGAGCACGCGCAGGCCGTTCACGGCGTTGAAGCTCTGCGAGCCGCCCGAGACCTGCATCACCGCGAGCGTCCGCCCCTGCGTCGGCCGCACCGACCCTTCGCTCAGGGGCAGCCAGTCGATCTGGCTCTTCATCACACCCGTCAGGGTGCCGTGGCGCTCGGGGCTGACCCAGACCTGCCCCTCGGACCAGAGCGAGAGCTGCCGCAGTTCCTGCACCTTCGGGTGGTCGGCGGTCGCGTCGTCGGGCAGCGGCAGGCCGTGCGCGTGGTAGAGGCGCACCTCCCCGCCCATCGCCTCCAGGAGGCGCGCCGCCTCGTAGGCGAGGAAGCGGCTGAACGAGCGTTCCCGGAGCGAGCCGTACAGGATCAGGAAGCGGGGAGCGTGCGCGAAGGGCTCCCGCGGCTCCAGCCGCTCACGCGTCGGCGCCTCGAAATGCGCGGTCGAAAGGTTCGGCATCCCATCGGCGAAGGGCTGGCGGGGCTTGTCCACGACGGAGCTTTCTTCTACGTTTCAACGATCGTCGATATGTAGGCTGCGCGATGGACGAACGGCAAGCCCTCTCGGCCTTCGCGGCCCTCGGCCAGGCACACCGCCTGCGCACGGTGCGCGCCCTCGTGGCCGCCGGCCCGGACGGGCTTTCGGCCGGTGCGCTGGCCGAGACCGTCGGTGTCGCGGGCAACACCCTGTCCTTCCACCTGAAGGAGCTGTCGCATGCCGGGCTGGTCCGGTCGCGGCGCGAGGGCAAGTCCGTGATCTACAGCGCCAGCTTCGCGGGCCTCGCGGATCTGGTCGCCTTCCTGATGCGCGATTGCTGCCAGGGCCGCCCGGAGGTCTGCGCGCCGGCCGTCGCCGCCCTGGCCGCCTGCCCGCCGGAGACCGCGCCCGTGCCCGAGCGCGCCGACACCCTGTGCCGCTCGGAGGTCGCCTGATGGACGTCATCATCTACCACAACCCGGCCTGCGGCACCTCGCGCAACGTGCTGGCGATGATCCGCAACGCCGGCATCGAGCCGCACGTCGTCGAGTACCTGAAGACCCCGCCGACGCGGGCGATGATCCGGACCCTGGCCGCGCGGGCGGGCCTGCCGCTCCGCGATTTCCTGCGCGAGACGGCGACGCCCTACGCCGAACTCGGCCTCGCGGATCCGTCCCTGACCGACGAGCGGCTGCTCGACGCGATCGCGGCGCACCCGGTCCTGCTCAACCGGCCGCTGGTGGTCAGTCCCAAGGGCGTGCGCCTGTGCCGGCCCTCCGAGGCGGTGCTCGACCTCCTGCCGGCGCAGCAGGGCGAGTTCGTGAAGGAGGACGGCGCGCGCGTCGTGGACGAGCACGGCCGCCGCGTCGCCACTGCCTGAGAGTGTTGTCGTGTCGATCGACGAGCGCGACCTGAGCACGATCTCCACTGGGTACGGGCGGGACAAGGATGCGATCCGGTGCGCCATGCGAACGCGCATCGTGGTGGCATCGCCGCTCAGGGGGCGGGGTCCGGCGGGGCGGAGACGAGGCGCTCGGGCGCGGTGAAAACCGTGACGGTGTCGCTGCGGGCGATGGCCGCGAGGGTGAGGCCGTGCAGGCGGGCGCGCTCCACGGCGAGCGAGGTGGGGGCGGAGATCGCCACCAGCACCGCGGCGCCGAAGCTCGCCGCCTTCTCGACCATCTCGAACGAGCAGCGGCTGGTAATGACGAGGAAGCCGGTCTCCGGCCGCGTGCCCGCCCGCAGCAGGGCGCCGATGAGCTTGTCCAGGGCATTGTGGCGCCCGACATCCTCGCGCACGGCGAGCACCTGCCCGTCGCGGTCCGCCCAGGCGGCGGCGTGGACCGCCCGCGTCTCGCGGTTGAGGGTCTGAAGATCGAACAGGGCGGCGAGCGCCCGCTCCACCGCGCCGAGCGTCACCGTGACGCCGGCATCGGGCTTGGTCTCGGCCATCGGGATGTCGGCGAGATCGTCGATGCCGCAGACCCCGCAGCCGGTGCGGCCGCTGATCGCGCGCTTGCGCGCGAGGTGCTCGCGCAGCCGCCCCGGCGCGAGGTCGACGAGGAGGCGCAAGCCCCCTTCGCCCGGCTCCACCGCCGCGTCGCGGATCTCGTCGGCCGCGCGCACGATGCCCTCGGTCAGGCTGAAGCCGTAGGCGAAATCCACGAGGTCGGCGGGCGTCGTCATCATGACCGCGTAGGGCACGCTGCCGTAGATCACGTTCACCGGCATCTCGACCGCGAGCGGCCGGGTGTCCGGGCGCGGCTCGGGATCCGCGTAGGCGATCACCCGGGTGGGCACGCGCACGGCCGTGTCGGCCGCCGCCTCGCCGCCGCTGCGCGGCGGCGCCGTGCTGCTGGGTTGCGAAGCGGGGGAGGGCGATGTCTTCCGCATGGAACCGGGCCTGCCGATCGGATGGCCGGTTGGTACGCCGAACCCGCACCGCCGTCACCTCATCCTGCGGGCGGGTCGTCGTGCGCCCACCGCGATGTCGTCAGGCGCGGGATCTCCTCTCCCCGCGTGCGCAGGCCTGTCCGGGGAAAATCCCTCGACAAGGATGGCGCGGGACCCCCTCTCCCGAGCGGGCTGTCGCATTCACACATCGCCGCGTGAGGCGCGGGATCTCCTCTCCCCGCGGGCGGGGAGAGGGCTGCTTGCACCTTGTCGTGCAAGCAGCGAGCCCGTGTTGGCCCGATAGGGCCAAACGCGACGGTGAGGGGGCAGTGCCGGATGAGGCTCTTCCGGAAGCGCCCCCTCACCTTCGGCTGCCGCCTCGCTTCGGCGACGGCAAGGTCGCCGAAGCCCTCTCCCCGCGTGCGGGGAGAGGAGACCGCGCACGACCCGACGTGTGAATCCGCAAGCCCGCACGTGAGAGGGGATCCCGCGCGGCCCGCGCTCCATGCGGTGGGGGGTGGACCGTGCAGCCCGCCGGGACCCGCCGTCAGCCTGCGGGCGCGTCGAGATTCACCGTGGTGAGCCGCGACGTGGGCGAGGCGGTGGCGGCCGGATGGTCGCGGGGCACCACCGCGCTGCCGAAGATGATCGAGAACGGCAGCGGGGGCGCCCCGAGCAGGGCCAGGTAGGTGTCCGGCATGTGCTGGTGCAGCGTCTCGACCACGTAGGCGACGAGGTCGCAGGGAATGACCGGCGCGCGCAGCACGCCGGGCAGCGCGACGGCCGGACCCACCGGCGCGTAGCCGTAGCCGCCGAGGTCGAGCCGCGCCTCGGTCGCGGCCAGCAGGGCGTCGACCGCGAGTCCGCCCTTCGGGGCGGGGTCGTAAAAGCCGCGGGTGGCCAGCACCCGGTCCCAGCCATACGCCACGGTGTCGAGGGTGTTGAACACCCGGCGCAGGCGTCCCGCCAGCCGGGAGCGCGGCCCGAACAGCGCGGCGAAGGCGTGGTTGCCCGGGGTCATGCCCGCGAAGCTCACAGCGCCGAGACCGCGGCCCGGCTCCGCCTCGGCGAGATGCAGGGCCAGGACCGGCGCGAGGGTGCCCCCGAGGCTGTGCCCGGTGAGGGTGAGGGCCGCCTCGGGCGGCAGCGCCGCCACCGCGTCCGCGAGCGCGACCCCGGCCGCATCGCGCAGGGCCAGGAGGTTGGCCAGCCCCTCCGCCGTCCCGGCCGAGATCCGCGCGCCCGGCGCGCCCGGCCACTCGGCCATCTCGCCGAACGGGCTGTCCTGGGTGCCGTCCTCCCAGTAGGCGGGCGAGAACGGGTTCGGGTAGGTGCCGCGGATCGCCAGCACGCAATCGCCGGTGCGGGTGTCGCGGGCCATGTAGGCGAAGTTGACCGGCGGGTCGGCGGGCACCGCCAGCCATGCGAGGCTCCAGCCGGTGGTGGGCGCGGCCTCGCCGAGGTAGCGCCCGATCGATCCGGGGGCGCCGTAGGCGATGCCCGCGAGGGTCATCAGGACGGCGTCGTCGGGAAGCGGCTCGGACATCGGATCTCTCCTGTGCGGCGGCCGGGGCGCCGGGTCAGGGCAGGGTGTCGTGGATCGTGCGGGTCCAAGTCCCGTCCGGCTCCCCCGTGACGCTCTCGATGTCCTGGCTGAGGTTCCACAGCATCATGCCCCGCTTCGGCCCCCCGGACGGGTTCCAGGCGCTGAGCCTCGCGGTGTCCGCGACGGACGTGCCCTGGGTGATCGGGCCGACCTTGTCGGCTTTCACCCCGATGGCGATCTTGGCCGGCTCGATCACGCTCGCGTATTGCTCGACCAGCGCGGTCATCGCGTCGAAGTCGAGGAAGTAGGCCATCGTGTTGATGCCGGTGAGAACCGGCGCCAGCTGCCGGATGACCGCCTGGTCGCGCGCGAACAGGTAGGTGTCGAGCGTCAGGACGGCGTTCGGCATCGCCTTGCGCATCGCCGTGACGGTGTCGACGAAGGGCTGGCCCGGGTTGCTGTCGAGGTCCTCGTTGTCGATGTCGAACCCGTCGAGACCCCAGCCGTGCGCCAGGTAGGCGCACCAGCCGGCGAACGCGTCCGGATCGGTGATGCCGGTGTTCCAGCCGACGCCGATCGGGTCCGGCGTGCCGATCAGCGACAGCAGGATCTTCAGGTTCGGCGACGAGCGCCGCAGGGCCGCGATGCCCGCCCGGATCGCGTCCTCGCTGTTCGCCTTGAACAGGAAGTTCTGGCAGGTGACGTTGCCGGGAAACAGGTTGGCGAAGGCGAGCGTCACGGTGTCGACGTAGGGCGGCGCCGCACCGAGCAGGGGGCCGGCGCCCGGCCCCGACGGAGCGTAGCCGAGCCAGAAGGCCGTGAAGCTCTGGTCCGCCATCGTCAGACCCGCGCGGCGCCGCTGAAGGTCGGGACCGCGTAGACGACGGCGTCGAGCGCGGTCGCCTTCGTGATGTCGCTGCCGTTGGTGTAGAGCAGCCGGTGCGTCGGCGTCGCGAGCAGCGTGCCGGGCGTCTGGCCGTCGATCGACACGAACCCGCGCCAGCCCGTGCCCCCCTGCGGCAGGGCGGCGTCGGTCGGCAGGCCCGGCAGCACCTGCACGCCGTAGATGACGGTCTGATTGGCAAAAAGGGTCTGATTGAGGAACCCGCGTCCCGTCGAGGCGAAGAATTGCGAGTAGGGTTGGACCTGCCCCTTGGCGTCGATGTACTGCGCCTGCAGGGCTGTCTGTCCCGCGCCCTGCGTGAAGTCGGTCGTCTCCCGGAAGGTGATGTTGAAGTTCGCCTGGCTGGTGCCCGGTGCGACCGACAGCTGCACCCAGTAGCCCTGGATGACGAAAGGGTTGGGCGCCGTCGGCGGCAAGATCCCGCCGGGAACCAGAGTCTCCGCCAGGATCTCGAAGGCTGAGAGGAGGGGCATCTGTTTTCCACCCGTGAGAATATTGCGCCAATTCGGCGGGCCGGGTGGATCAATCACATGACGGCTATCGCAGCGTCAACCGAGAAAGACTTTTCCAAGTGTCAATTTTGTTTGGCATATCTTGAGGCTGCGGCGGCTTCGACGCCGGAAGCGAAGGAGAGGGCGCGCACGCCCTCCCGTGCAGGGTCGTCGCCGCGGAGGAACCGCGCCGACCTGCGCCCGCGCCGCCTCAAGCCAGCTCGACCGCGATGTTCGGCAGGCGGATCGCGAAGGTCGTGCCCGCCTCCGGCGCGTGGCTCTCGGCCGAGGCGCGCCCGCCGTGGAGTTCGGCGATGCGCTTGACGATGGAGAGGCCGAGGCCGGTGGAGCCCTCGCCGCCCGTGGGCTTGGCCGAGAGGCGCTGGAAGCGGCCGAACAGCCGCCCGGTATCCTCGGGCGACAGGCCTGGGCCGAAGTCGCGCACCGCATAGACGGTCTCGTCCCCGGTCCGCTCCACGCTCACCACGATCTCGGCCCCGACCGGGCTGTACTTGATGGCGTTCGAGATCAGGTTGTCCATTGCCTCGCGCAGGCGCTCGCCGTCGCCGCAGATGTAGAGGCTGTCGGGCAGGCGCGAGCGCAGGGTCTGGTTCTTGGTCTCGGCGAGCGGCGCATTGGCCTGCGTCACCTCGCGGGCGAGGCCCGCGAAATCCACCGGCTCGCGGCGCAGCGTGATGTCCAGCGCGTCGTTCATCGCGTCGGCGATCAGGCTCTCGATCATGCCGGTGAGCCGGCGCGCCGAATCGCGGATGTGGCCGACCTGCGCCCGCATCGCCTCGGCGGGCTGGGGCAGGCTGCCGATGAGGTCGCCCAGCATCTCGGCCCGGCCCAGGATCACCGCGAGCGGGTTCTTGAGGTCGTGCGCCACCGTGCCGAGGATCTCGGTCTTGAGCTGGTTGGCGCGGCGCAGGTCCGAGCGCTGCATGGCGAGCCGGCGGTTCGCGCGCATCAGCTCGGCGGTGCGCTCCACCACCCGCTGCTCCAGGCTCACGTTCGCCCGCTGCAATTGCTCGTAGAGGATCACGTTGTCGAAGGCGATCGACAGGCGCGAGGTGAACAGCGCGATCAGCGCCCGGTCGGTCTCGGAGAGCTGGCGGTCCGCCTTGAGCAGGGCGACGATCTCGCTGCCGCTCGCCGTGTGGACGTAGAGCGTCGACCAATGGTCGCCGAAGGTGTGGCGCCGTTCGGCGAAGGCCTGCGTCACGATGGTCTGGACATCGGGATCGAGCGGCGCGGGCACGCCCTCGACGGCGAGGTGGTGGTAGCAGCCCGAGCCGGCCAGCACGCAGAAATCGTCGTCGCGCCCGGCATTCTCGCGCAGCACCAGGATGCCCTCGCAGGCGACGTTGAGGAGCGAGGCCACCTGGGTCAGCACACCCTCGGCGAGGCGCTGCATCGACTTGTAGTCGAGCAGCATCGGCGCCGCGTCGATGATGATCTCCAGGCCCCGGCGGGTCTCCTGCAGGCGCTTGAGCTGCTGGTAGGCGCGCAGGGCCGCCGTGAGGCTGGTGAACAGCTTGTCGGCGGTGAGTTCGGTCTTCGCCTTGTAGTCGTTGATGTCGTAGTCGACGATCACCCGGCGCTCGGGCGCCTGCCCCGGCTGGCCGGTGCGCAGGATGATCCGCACCGCCTCGTCCTTCAGGTCGCGGCGGATGAAGTCCACCAGCCGCAGGCCCGCATCCTCCGTCTCCATCACCACGTCGAGGAGGATCACCGCCACGGTGGGGCCCCGCGCGGCGAGCAGGTCGCGGGCCTCGGCGGCGGAATGTGCCGAAAGAATCTCCAGCCGCGCCCCATCGAGGGCGTAGCCGGAGAGCGCGAAGCGGGTGCCCTCGTGCACGGCCGGATCGTCGTCCACCACGACGACGGGCCATACCGTCGCCGCCTCCTGCGCGGCCTCGCCGTCGTCCGGCAGCAGGAACAAGATATCGTCGTCGGCCATCGACAGTCCGGTTCGGCTCGGTTGCGGTCAGTCCCGCTCATCCTGACCGCACGGCGCGCCCGGAACAAGGTTCAGATGGCCGTTCCCCGGTTCTGAACGGGCAAGATCGGCGCGGGACGCGGAGCAATCCGGGGATACCGCATGATTCTGCATGGCTCGCCGAGGTGTGTGCGCCAGAGCACATCCGGTCGCGGGTGTTCACGACGCAATCCGCACGAAACAGTGTTTGCCTACAACCGCCGCGTCCCTTCGCGACGGGGCAAAGACTTGTCTGGGAGATCGGCCATGCTCTGCACGATCCAATCCGCTCCCGCCGCGCCCCGGCTGGCCGCGCAGGATCCCGCGCCGTGGCGCGACGATCTCGAAGCCCTGCGTGCCCTGCTGCAGGATTCGCGCGATGCCGAGTCGGGCCCGATGCGGGCCGCGGGTCCGACGCGGGCGCAGATCGCCGCGCTGATCGAGGACGAGGCCCCGGGGGCGCTGCCGCGGCGCGCCCGGGAGCGGATCGCCGAGCGCCTCGCCGCGGCGTTGCGCGGCTGAGCCGCACGGAACCGGTGGGTTGCGGGCCTCTTCGGGCGCCGCGACATGGACGGCGTCCCGGTTCGCGGTCATTGTCGGCATCTTCTCTTGTCCCAGTCTGCGTGTCGGCCAGTGCAGGTCCGCGTGTCTCTCCCCAGCCCGAGCGCTCCCGCCCCCCGGAGGGGCACCCGATGACGGCCGCGAGCCAGCGCATCGTCGTGGTGGACGACGAGCCCGACGCCCGCGCGATGGTGGGCGACTACCTGCGCATGCACGGCTTCGAGGTCGATCTTTGCGAGGGCGGCGGCGCCCTGCGCCGGATCCTGGAGCAGGGCCACCCCGACCTGATCGTCCTCGACCTCAACATGCCGGAGGAGGACGGGCTGTCGATCGTGCGCGACCTCAAGGCGCGCACCACCATCCCGATCATCATGCTGACCGCCACCGCGAGCCCGATCGACCGCGTGGTCGGGCTCGAACTCGGGGCGGACGACTACCTGCCCAAGCCCTGCGAGCTGCGCGAACTCGTGGCGCGGGTGCGCTCGGTGCTGCGCCGCGCCGCCCTCGCGCGGCCCGTGCAACCGGAGCCCGCATCCGCGACCGCGCCGGGCGGCGTCCGCTTCGGCCGCATGCTGGTGGACGTCGAGACCCTGCGCCTGCGCGACGAGACCGGGGCCGAGCAGATCCTCACCCGCTCGGAATTCGCCCTGCTCAAGGCCTTCCTCGACAACCCCAAGCGGGTGATGAGCCGCGAGCGGCTCCTCGACCTCGCGGATGCCCGCGACCCGGACGCCTTCGACCGGGCGATCGACGTGCGCATCAACCGCATCCGCAAGAAGGTCGAGCCGGACCCCGCCAACCCGCGCTTCATCAAGACGGTGCGGGGGCTGGGCTACGTCTTCCGGCCGGAAGGCGACTGATCCCGGGCGGACGTGCCGGCGGAGCCGGCGTCACAGCAGCTTGATCGTGTCCTTGCGGCTCTGGGCGCGGGCCTGCAGCCGGCGGCGGCGCGCCGCGATGACGGTGCCGTTGATCTCGCCCCCGAACAGGAACATGGCGGCGAGCCAGTAGAGGAAGATCAGGAAGACCATCGCGGTGGCCAGCCCCCCGTAGGTGGAGACGTAGGCGCCCGAAAAACGGTCGAGGTAGAGGCCGAAGCCGAGGCCCGCCAGCACCCACATGCCGAGCGTGACCGCCACCCCCGGCAGCACCATGTGCCAGGGCCGCCGGCCCGCGGCGATGAACTTGTGGGCGATCACCAGCACCACCGCGACGAGGAGTGCGGTGAGCGCGACCCGCACCACCGCGAAGGTGAGGCCGAGCGGTTCGAGGCCCGGCGCCACCATCACCAGCCCGCGCCACATCAGCGGCCCCAGCACCACCAGGAAGGTGAAGGCCAGCATCGCGAAGGCCGCGCAGATGACGTAGCCGATCGATTCGAGGCGGGTGAGCCACCAGGGCCGCATCTCGCGCAAGCCGTAGGCCCGGTTGAGCCCCACCCGCAGGCTCTCGACCCCGCTCGACGAAAAATAGAGGGCGAGCGCCGCGCCGAGGGTGAGCAGCCCCCCGCGCTGCTCGGTGAGCACCCGGTGCACCTCGGCCGCCACCGGCCCGGCGACCTCGCTGGGCCAGATCTCGAACAGCAGGTTGCCCGCCTCGTCGGCCAGCGACTTGGTGCCGAACACGCTGGCGAGCGCGGTGAGCAGGATCAGGAAGGGAAACAGCGAGGTCAGCAGCGAGAGCGCGATGTGGCTCGCGATGGCCCAGCCGTCATGCGCGACGAAGCGCTGGGCCGCGATGGCGGCGATCTCGAAGGCGGTGCGGACGCGCATGGCGGATCCGGCTTCTACACCGGTCGGTGCCTCGGCGAGAGAGCGTTTCCGCCACGGCGCGGCGTCATGCACGGCGAGCGGGGCGGTGCGCCGTCCGCCCCCTTGCGGCGGAAGCCCGGCCGTGCTGCCTGCGCGCGCAGAATGATCAAGACCACGCCAGATCCCGCCGCGCTCGCCGCGCGCCTCGCTCCGGCCGCGTTCGTGCTGATCTGGTCGACCGGCTTCGTGGTCGCCCGGCTGGTGGCGCCGCATGCCGACCCGCTGACCTTCCTGTGCCTGCGCTACCTCTGCACGGTTCTCGTGCTCACGACGGTGGCGGTGCTGGCGCGGGCGCGCTGGCCCTCCGGCTGGCGTGGCTGGCGCGACGCCCTGGTCTCCGGGATCCTGCTCCAGGGTGTCTATCTCGATGGAGTTTTTTGGGCCGTGAGCCGGGGGCTGCCCGCCGGCATCGCGGCGCTCGTCACCAGCCTGCAGCCGCTGCTCACCGCCCTCGTCGCCGGGCCGGTGCTGGGCGAGCGTGTCTCGGGCCGGCGCTGGCTCGGCATCGGGGTCGGCTTCGTCGGCGCCGGGCTGGTGCTGGCGCCCAAGCTCGGCGCGGCAGCCGACGCGATCCCGCCCGCGGCCCTGGGCGTCTGCTTCTGCGCCACGATCGCGATCACGTTCGGCACCCTGTGGCAGAAGCGCACGGCGGCGGCCGTGGACCTGCGCACCAACGCGGCGGTGCAGTTCCTCGGCGCGGGCCTGATGACGCTGCCGCTCGCGCTCCTGCTGGAGGAGGGGCGGTTCGACGCGTCGCTCCCCGTCTTCGTGGGCCTCGCCTGGTCGGTGCTCGGCCTGTCGGTGGGCGGGATCACCATCCTGCTCTGGCTGATCCGGCGCGGCGCGGTCGCAGGCGTCGCGGCCCTGTTCTATCTCGTGCCGCCGGTCTCGGCCGCGATGGCCTTCGGGCTGTTCGGCGAGACCCTGAGCCTGGTCCAGGTCGTCGGCATGGTGGTGGCGGTGGCGGGCGTGGCGGTCGCCAGCCGGGGCTGAGCCCCCGTCCGGGGCGACCCGCCCCCGTTCGGGGCGGCCCCCCGAAGGTCGGGGCGACGCAAGGGGACGCATCCCTCTACAAGCCGTTGCATTCGCCGCTATCATGCAGCGCACAAGATTGCGCCGGAGAAGAGAGCCATGTCAGCCCAGGCCGCGCCCCTGACCGTCGACGCCGACCTCGTGTCGCTCGCCCGCGAGGCCGCGACCGCCGCCAAGGCGCTGGCCGCCGATGCCAGCCGGCGCGTGCGCGCGAGCGTGGCGACGGCGGAGGGGCGGCTCTCGGCCGAGCGGCTGGAGGCCGAGCAGCACGCCGCGCATGGGCTGGCGTGGCTCGCCACCTACGCGGAGGCGGTCGACCAGCTCGCGGCCTACGCCGAGCGCCTCCGGGAGGCCGGCCGCCTCGGCGAGACCGAGACGCTCCTCGTGCGCATCGGGCTCGGCGAGTACCTCGACCAGATCTTCGGCGGCATCCCGATGAGCCAGGGCGAGATGGTGCGCCCCACCACCTCGCTCGGCCTGACGGCCCAGGAGGTCGCCCGCCACCGCACCGCCGCCGTCGAGACGCTGATCGCGGAGGGCAACACCGCGGCGCACCGCGCCGCCCTGGTCCGGCTGATCCGCGAGGGCCAGGGCTCCGCCACGATCGGCGATGCCGGCCTCGACGAGGACATGGAGGCGATCCGCTCCGAGATGCGCCGCTTCGGCCAGGCCGAGGTCGTGCCGCACGCCCACGAGTGGCACCTGCGGAACGCCTACATCCCCCTGGAGATCATCTCCCAGATGGCGGAACTCGGCGTGTTCGGGCTCACCATCCCGGAAGAATACGGCGGGATGGGCCTGCCGAAGATCTCGATGTGCGTGGTCTCGGAGGAATTGTCGCGCGCCTATATCGGCGTCGGCTCGCTCGGCACCCGCTCGGAGATCGCCGCCGAGCTGATCCTGTGCGGCGGCACCGAGGAGCAGAAGAGCCGCTTCCTGCCCAGGATCGCCTCCGGCGAGATTCTGCCGACCGCCGTCTTCACCGAGCCGAACACCGGCTCGGACCTCGCCAATCTCCGCACCAAGGCGGTGAAGGAGGGCGATGTCTGGAAGATCCACGGCAACAAGACTTGGATCACCCACCCGGTCCGCGCCGACCTGATGACCGTGCTGGTGCGCACCAAGCCCGACGAGCCGGGCCACCGCGGCCTCTCGCTGCTGCTCGGCGAAAAGCCGCGCGGCACGGACGAGGATCCCTTCCCGGTGGAGGGCCTGTCGGGCGGCGAGATCGAGGTGCTCGGCTACCGCGGCATGAAGGAGTACGAACTCGCCTTCGACGGGTTCGCGGTGCCGGCCGCCAACCTGCTCGGCGAGGTCGAGGGCAAGGGCTTCGCCCAGCTGATGCAGACCTTCGAATCCGCCCGGATCCAGACCGCGGCCCGCGCCATCGGGGTGGCGCAGTCGGCCCTCGACATCGGCCTGCGCTACGCCGAGGAGCGGGTGCAGTTCGGCAAGCCGCTGGTCGCCTTCCCGCGGGTGGCCGACAAGCTCGCCATGATGGCGGTGGAGATCAACATCGCCCGCCAGCTCACCTACTTCGCGGCCCGCGAGAAGGACGAGGGCAAGCGCTGCGATCTCGAAGCCGGCATGGCCAAGCTGCTCGGCGCCCGCGTGGCCTGGGCGGCGGCCGACAACGCGCTGCAGATCCACGGCGGCAACGGCTTCGCGCTGGAGTACCAGATCAGCCGCGTGCTCTGCGACGCGCGCATCCTGTCGATCTTCGAGGGCGCCGCCGAGATCCAGGCCCAGGTCATCGCCCGCCGCCTGCTCGAAACCCAGTGAGCCGGGAGGGGCTCCGGCGACGCCTCCGGAGCCCCGCCGACGCCCGCAGGGCGCTTCAGAGGGCCTTGGCCATCTCGCGCAGCACGAATTTCTGGATCTTGCCGGTCGAGGTCTTGGGCAGTTCGGTGAATACGACGTGCTTGGGCACCTTGTAGCCGGCGAGCGACTGGCGGCACCAGCCGATCAGTTCCTCGGCCGAGACCATCTCGGAAGGCTTCAGCTCCACGAAGGCGCAGGGCGTCTCGCCCCACTTCTCGTCGGGCTTGGCCACCACGGCGGCGGCGGCCACCGCCGGGTGCTTGAACAGCGCCTCCTCGACCTCGATCGACGAGATGTTCTCGCCCCCTGAGATGATGATGTCCTTGGAGCGGTCCTTGAGCTGGATGTAGCCGTCCGGGTGCTTCACGCCGAGGTCGCCCGAGTGGAACCAGCCGCCCGCGAAGGCGGCCTGGGTGGCCTTCGGGTTCTTGAGGTAGCCGCGCATCACCACGTTGCCGCGGAACATCACCTCGCCCAGCGTCTCGCCGTCCGCCGGCACCGGCCGCATCGTCTCGGGGTCGAGCACGTCGAGGGCTTCGAGCGGCGGGTAGCGCACGCCCTGCCGGGCCTTGCGGGCGGCCTGTTCGGGCTTGGTCAGCGCGTCCCAGTCGGCGTGCCACTCGTTCACCACCGCCGGGCCATAGGTCTCGGTGAGGCCGTAGAGGTGCGTGACGTCGAACCCCGCCTCCGCCATGCCGGCGAGCACCGCCTCCGGGGGCGGCGCGGCGGCGGTGAAGAACGCGACCCGGTGGGGGAGGGCGCGCCGCTCCGCCTCGGGGGCGTTGATGAGGAGCGACATCACGATCGGCGCCCCGCACAGATGGGTGACGCCGTGATCCGCGATGGCGTCGTACATCGCCTTGGCGCGCACCTGCCGCAGGCAGACATGCGTGCCCGCCACCACCGAGAGCGTCCAGGGGAAGCACCAGCCGTTGCAATGGAACATCGGCAGCGTCCAGAGATAGACCGGATGCTTGCCCAGCGTGCCCGTGACCACGTTGCCGACCGCGAGCAGGGCCGCGCCGCGATGGTGATAGACCACGCCCTTCGGGTCGCCCGTGGTGCCGGAGGTGTAGTTCAGCGAGATCGCGTCCCACTCGTCCCCCGGCATGGCCCACGCGTGGTCGGGATCGCCGGAGGCGAGGAAATCCTCGTACTCGGTCGCACCGAGGCGCTGGCCCTCGCCCGCGTATTCCGGGTCGTCGTAGTCGATCACCAGCGGCTTGACCTTGGCTTGCGCCAGGGCCGGCCCCATCACGCGGGCGAATTCGCGGTCGGTGATCAGCACCTTGGCCTCGCCGTGATCGAGGCAGAAGGCCAGGATCGCCGGATCGAGGCGGGTGTTGAGGGTGTTGAGCACCGCGCCCGTCATCGGCACCCCGTAGTGGCACTCGATCATCGCAGGCGTGTTGGCGAGCATCACCGCCACCGTGTCGCCCCGCCCGATGCCGTGGCGGGCGAGCGCCGAGGCGAGCCGCCGGGTGCGGGCGTAGAGGTCGCGGTAGCTGCGCCGCAGGGAGCCGTGGATGACCGCCACGTGGTCCGGAAACACCGAGGCCGCCCGCTCCAGGAAGCTCAGGGGCGTGAGCGGCTGGAAGTTGGCCGGGTTCCGGTCGAGGCCACGGTCGTAGATGGTCTCGGCGGTCATGACGTCGTCCTCCCGTTCGCGGCGCGCCAGCGCCCGCGCCGGCCCGAGTGTAGCCCGACCGATCGCGCCTGCGCGATGCAAAGGTCGGCGCCGCCCCGACGGCGACGAAAGATCTAAGCGCATCGGCCGATTCAACGCCCGCCTTCCGTGATCTAATCAGGATGTGAGACCGCGGAAGGCGGCCTGTTCTGACGGGGACGAAACCATGATGCCAGCCATGGACGCGGGCACGAGCCGCTACCCGGAGGTCTACGCCGCCTGGCAGGCGGATCCGGCGGCGTTCTGGGCCGAGGCGGCGCGGGCGATCGAATGGGCCAAGCCTGCCGACCGGGTCTTCGATCCGCAGGCCGGGGTCTACGGCCGCTGGTTCATGGAGGCCGAGGTCAATGCCTGCCACAACGCCGTCGACCGGCACGTGGCGGCGGGGCGGGGCGAGCAGGCGGCGATCCTGTACGAGTCCCCCGTCACCGGCACCAAGCGCCGCATCTCCTACGCGGAATTGCAGGACGAGGTGGCGACGCTGGCGGGCGTGCTGCGCGACCTCGGCGTGGAGCGGGGCGACCGCGTGGTGCTCTACATGCCGATGGTGCCCGAGGCCCTGTTCGGCATGCTCGCCTGCGCGCGGCTGGGGGCCGTGCATTCCGTGGTGTTCGGGGGCTTCGCCGCCAAGGAGCTCGCGGCGCGCATCGAGGATGCGGCGCCGAAGGTGGTGCTCGCGGCCTCCTGCGGCATCGAGCCGGGCCGCACCGTCGCCTACAAGCCCTTGCTCGACGAGGCCTGCCGCCTGTCGCAGCACAAGCTGGAGGCCTGCCTGATCCTCCAGCGCCCGCAGGCGCGCGCGGACCTCGTGGAGGGCCGCGACCGCGACTGGGCCGAGGCGGTGGCGGCCGCGCGCGCCGCCGGTCGCCGCGCCGCGTGCGTGCCAGTCGCGGCGACCGATCCGCTCTACGTCCTCTACACGTCGGGCACCACCGGCAAGCCCAAGGGCGTGGTGCGCGACACGGGCGGCTACCTCGTGGCGCTCGCGTGGTCGATGCCGAATCTCTACGGGATCCGGCCGGGCGAGGTGTATTGGTGCGCCTCCGACGTCGGCTGGGTCGTCGGCCATTCCTACATCGTCTACGGGCCGCTCCTGCACGGCTGCACCACCGTGCTCTTCGAGGGCAAGCCGGTCGGCACGCCGGACGCGGGCGCCTTCTGGCGCGTCATCGCCGAGACCGGGGCGGTGGCCCTGTTCACCGCGCCGACCGCCCTGCGCGCGGTCAAGAAGGAGGATCCGGAGGCGGCGCTGATGCGCGGCCACGACCTCTCCCGCTTCCGCACGCTCTTCCTGGCGGGGGAGCGGGCCGACCCCGACACGGTGGCCTGGGCCGAGCGCATCCTGGGCGTGCCGGTCGTCGACCATTGGTGGCAGACCGAGACCGGCTGGCCGATCGCCGCCAACCCGGTCGGGCTCGGGCTCCTGCCGGTCAAGCACGGCAGCCCGACCGTGGCGATGCCGGGCTACGACGTGCAGGTGCTCGACGAGGGCGGCAAGCCCGTGGCCGCCGACACGATGGGCACCATCGCGATCAGGCTGCCCCTGCCGCCCGGCTGCCTGCCGACCCTGTGGCGGCAGGACGAGCGCTTCCGCGAGAGCTACCTCACCACCTATCCGGGCTACTACAACACCTCGGATGCGGGCTTCCTCGACCGGGACGGCTACGTCTACGTCATGGGCCGCACCGACGACATCATCAACGTCGCGGGCCACCGGCTCTCGACGGGAGGCATGGAGGAGGTGCTGGCCTCGCATCCCTCGGTCGCCGAATGCGCGGTGATCGGCGTGCGCGACAGCCTCAAGGGCGAGGCGCCCTGCGGCTTCGTGGTGCTGAAGGCGGGCGTGGCGCGCGCACCCGACGAGATCGAGCGGGAGCTGGTGGCGCTGGTGCGCGAGCGCATCGGCCCGGTCGCCGCCTTCAAGCTCGCCCTCACGGTCGGGCGGCTGCCGAAGACGCGCTCGGGAAAAATCCTGCGCGGCACCATGAAGAAGATCGCCGACGGCGAGGCCTGGACCACGCCGCCGACCATCGACGATCCGCTGATCCTGGACGAAATCGGCGAGGCCCTGCGCGCGCGCGGCCTCGGCTGAATCACCGCTGCCGCATGCCGCCGATGCCGTGGCGGGGCTTCTCCGGGGCGGGATCCCGGGCCAGATAGGGCCCTGGTCCGCCACGGAGTTGTTGGCATGAGCACGCCTCGTCTGTTCCAGCCCCTGCGCCTCGACGCGCTGGAACTGGAGAATCGCATCCTCATCGCGCCGATGTGCCAGTATTCGGCGCGGGACGGCGAGGCGAGCGACTGGCACATGATGCATCTCGGCCAGCTCGCCATGTCGGGCGCCGGGCTTCTCACCATCGAGGCGACCGCGGTCTCGCCCGAGGCGCGCATCACCTACGGCGATCTCGGCCTCTACAACGACGCCTGCGAGCGCGAGCTCGGCCGCGTGCTCGCGGCCGTGCGCGACTACGCGCCGATCCCGCTCTGCATCCAGATCGCCCATGCGGGCCGCAAGGCGTCGAGCGAGGTTCCCTGGCGCGGGGGCGCCCAGGTCGCCGCGGATTCGCCCCAGGGCTGGCACGCCGAAGCGCCCTCCGCGCTGGCGCATGGGGAGGCGGAGCTGGCCCCTCGCGCCCTCGACGCCGCCGACCTGAAGCGGGTGCGCGACGCCTTCGTGGCCACCGCCCGGCGCGCCATGCGGCTCGGCATCGAGGCGGTCGAGATCCACGCGGCCCACGGCTATCTGCTGCACCAGTTCCTCTCGCCGCTCTCCAACCAGCGCAGCGACGCCTATGGCGGCAGCCTGGAGAACCGGATGCGCTTTCCGCTCGAGGTCTTCGACGCGGTGCGCGACGCGGTGCCGGCGGGCAAGCCGGTCTGGGCGCGGGTCTCGGCCACCGACTGGGTGGAGGAGGGATGGGAGGTCGAGCAGACCGTGGCCTTCGCCGAGGCCCTGAAGGCGCGCGGCGCCGCCGCGATCCACGTCTCCACCGGGGGCGTGTCGCCTCGGCAGAAGATCGTGCTGGGTCCGGGCTATCAGGTGCCCTTCGCCGAGCGGGTGCGGGCGGCCACCGACCTCACCACCATCGCGGTCGGTCTCATCACCGAGCCGCGGCAGGCCGAGCAGATCCTGGAGGAGGGGCGGGCCGACGCGATCTCGCTCGCCCGCGCCATGCTCTACGACCCGCGTTGGCCCTGGCACGCGGCGGCCGAACTCGGCGCCCGGGTGCGGGCGCCCAAGCAGTACTGGCGCTCGCAGCCGCGGGAATTCAAGGACCTTTTTCGCGATGCCGCCTTCGGGCAGCGGTGAGGCTAGCCGGCAAATAATTCGAGACCAGGGAGGGCGCGGGAACCCCTCTCCCGCACGGGAGAGGGGAAATCGCGCTCCTCGACGGCCCTCGGGCGCTCACGCCCCCTCGGCGGCCTCTTCCTCGCCCTCGATGTGCTCCACCGAGACGACGCGCTCGTCCTTCGCGGTGTTGAACACGGTCACGCCCTGCGAGGCGCGGCCGACGATGCGGATGTCGTCGACGGGCACGCGGATGAGCTGCCCGCCATTCGTCACCAGCATGATCTGGTCGCTCGGCTCCACCGGGAAGGAGGCGACGAGGTGGCCGTTGCGGGTGTTCACCTCCATCGCCTTGATGCCCTTACCCCCGCGCCCGGAGATCCGGTACTCGAAGGACGAGGTGCGCTTGCCGTAGCCGCGCTCGGAGAGGGTGAGCACGAACTGCTCGGCCGCCCCCATGGCGATGTAGCGGTCCTGATCGAGGTCGATCGAGGCCGCGGTCTCCTCGCCGTCCGCCTCGGGCGCGGCCGGCAGCTCGATCGCCTCGCCGGTGGCGCGCCGGTCGGCGTTGGCCCGCCGGACATAGGCCTGCCGCTCCTCCGGGGTCGCCTCGAAGTGGCGCAGGATCGTCATCGAGATGACGTGGTCGCCCTTGGCGAGGTTGATGCCGCGCACGCCCGTGGAATCGCGTCCCTTGAACACGCGCACGTCCGTGGTCGGGAAACGGATGCACTGGCCCGCCGCCGTGGTCAGCAGCACGTCGTCGGCCTCGGTGCAGATCTCGACGTGGACGATGTGGTCGCCCTCGTCGAGCTTCATGGCGATCTTGCCGTTACGGTTCACCTGCACGAAGTCGGAGAGCTTGTTGCGCCTCACGTTCCCGCTCGCGGTGGCGAACATCACGTCGAGGGTCTCCCAGGAGGCCTCGTCCTCCGGCAGCGGCATGATGGTGGTGATGCGCTCGCCGCCCTGGTCGAGGGGCAGGATGTTGACGAGCGCCTTGCCGCGGGCGTTCGGCGCCGCGAGCGGCAGGCGCCAGACCTTCTCCTTGTAGGCCTGTCCCTGCGAGGAGAAGAACAGCACCGGCGTATGGGTGTTGGCCACGAACAGCCGGGTGACGAAATCCTCGTCGCGGGTCGCCATGCCGGAGCGGCCCTTGCCGCCGCGGCGCTGCGCCCGGTAGGTCGAGAGCGGCACGCGCTTGATGTAGCCGGCGTGGGACACGGTCACCACCATGTCCTCGCGCTGGATCAGGTCCTCGTCCTCGACGTTCGAGTCGTAGTCCTGGATCTCGGTCTTGCGCGGGGTCGCGTACTCGGCCCGCACCTCCGCGAGCTCCGTCTTGACGATGCCGAGGATGCGGGCGCGCGAGCGCAGGATGTCGAGGTAGTCGGCGATCTCGTCGGCGAGCTGCTTCAGCTCGTCCCCGACCTCGTCGCGGCCGAGCGCGGTGAGGCGCTGCAGGCGCAGGTCCAAGATCGCGCGCGCCTGCGCTTCCGAGAGGCGGTAGGTGCCGTCCTCGGCGACGCGGTGGCGGGGATCGTCCACGAGCGCGATCAGCGGTGCGATCTCGGACGCCGGCCAGTCGCGGGCCATCAGCGCCTCGCGGGCGCTGTTGGGGTCCGGCGAGGTGCGGATCAGCCGGATCACCTCGTCGATGTTGGCGACCGCGATGGCCAGACCGCACAGGACGTGGGCGCGCTCGCGCGCCTTGCGCAGCAGGAACTTGGTGCGGCGGGAGACGACCTCCTCGCGGAAGTCGATGAAGGCCTGGATCAGGTCCTTCAGGTTGAGGAGTTCCGGACGCCCGCCGTTCAGCGCCACCATGTTGCAGCCGAACGAGGTCTGCAGCGGCGTATATCGATAGAGCTGGTTGAGCACGACGTCGGCCATCGCGTCGCGCTTGAGCTCCACCACGACGCGCATGCCGTCGCGGTCGGATTCGTCGCGCAGGTCCGAGATGCCCTCGATGCGCTTGTCGCGCACCAGTTCGGCGATTTTCTCGACGAGCGAGGCCTTGTTCACCTGATACGGGATCTCGGTGAAGATCAGCGCCTCGCGCTCCTTGCGCACCTCCTCGGTGTGCGACTTCGCCCGCATGATCACCGAGCCGCGGCCTGTCAGGTAAGCCGAGCGGGTGCCGGCACGGCCGAGGATCAGGCCGCCGGTGGGAAAATCCGGCCCCGGGATGATGTCGTTCAGGGCCTCGATGGTGAGCGCCGGATCGTCGATCAGCGCCACGCAGCCGTCGATCACCTCGCCGAGGTTGTGGGGCGGGATGTTGGTGGCCATGCCCACCGCGATGCCGCCCGCCCCGTTGACGAGGAGGTTGGGGAAGCGCGCGGGCAGGACCGCGGGCTCGTCCTTCGACTCGTCGTAGTTCGGGTTGAAGTCGACGGTGGCCTTGTCGATGTCCTCGAGCAGCGCCATCGCGGGCTTGGCGAGCCGCGATTCCGTGTAGCGCATCGCCGCCGGCGGATCGCCGTCGATCGAGCCGAAGTTGCCCTGGCCGTCCACCAGCATCAGCCGCATGGCGAAGTCCTGGGCCATGCGCACCAGCGCGTCGTAGATCGACTGGTCGCCGTGCGGGTGATACTGGCCCATCACGTCGCCGACGATGCGCGCCGACTTGACGTACTTGCGGTCCGGCAGATAGCCGTTCTCGTACATCGAGTAGAGGATGCGGCGGTGCACGGGCTTCAGCCCGTCGCGCGCGTCCGGCAGCGCCCGGCTCACGATCACGCTCATCGCGTAATCGAGGTAGGAGCGGCGCATCTCGTCGGTGATCGAAACGGGCTTGATGTCGCTGGCGGGCGGTGGCGCGCCGGTCTCGTCTTGCTCTGCCAAGGTCTGTCTCTCGTGGCGGCCGCGGCGGGTCCGCGCGTCCGCATAGCCGATTTGCGCCTCGGCCGCCACGATCGTGTCCGATCGCCGAAAGCGTGAAGCGCATCAGGGTTTTAGATGGTGTGCCAGGGACCGCCCGGCAACCAGCCGGGCGCCCCCGGCGGCCCCATGTCTCACCCCAGTGTCGGCCCGACATGGTTGCCAAATCACCAATGGGCCTCAAGCACGGCCTGATGTCGTTACGCGCGGCACCCGACAGACCCGCGGGATCCCCTCTCCCGAGCGGGAGAGGGGATCCCGCGTCTCATTCGGCGATGTTGCATCTGCAAGCCCGCACGGGAGAGGGGTTCCCCGTGCTGCCCGTGTCCAGCCATGTTCCGCGTCGACGGCGGTCCCATGCTAAGCCGAGATCGGCCCACGCGCGGCTCACTGGTTCGGCGCCACCAGCACCAGCTTGCCGCGGGTCGGCGTGCCCTGGTTGCGCGTCGTGGCGCAGGAGAAATCGTACTCGCCGGCCGCCAGGGTGCGCAGCCTCACCTCGCCGCGCGTGCTCGGGCGGACCGTGAAGCCGGATTCGTTGGCGATGTGGGCGAGGCCGCCGTCGTGGTGCAGGATCTGGCGGTTCTCGAACATCTTCGGCGCCGTCACGGTGGCCGGCAGTTCCGCTTGGTTGACGAGCGTGAGCGTCACGTCGGTCTCGGCCGGCAGGCGCAGTTCCGCGGGCTCGCAGCGGGTGGTGCCGCCGTCCTGGCGGATCGTCACCTCGACCGGAGGCGAGGCGTCGGTGGCCTTGGGCGGTGCCGGCTGCTGGGCCGCGAGCGCGGCGGTGGAGGCCAGCGCGAGGCCGGCGGCGAGGCTGCGGCGCAGGGCCGACGAGACGGTCATGCGGATCTCCCGTGAGGATGGGGCGCCGGATTCCGCCCGGCTGGCGTGCCGACACAATCACCGGGTCCGGGCCGGGTTCCTGCCCGTCGGGCGCGTGCGACGACGGCGCAAGGGGAGGTCCGGACGGCCCGCGTCCCGTGCCGCGGCCGCGCCGGCACCCGTATTCTGGCCGCAAAGGTCGGGGATCTTCGCCGCCTCACGAGCGGCGATCGTCGCCGCCTTGCAAGCGGCGATATTCGCCGCCACACGAGCGGCGGCCGCCGGAGCCGCCGAACAGGTCGATCGAGGGGTGACATGGAGCAGTCGGGGACCGCGCAGGCGTTCGGCGCGGGACAGGTCGTCGAGGCCGCGCATTTCTCCGCCATCCGCAGCGTGCGGACCGAGGCCGAGGCGCTGCTCGCCCTGGCTCGCTCCCTCGACGGGGAGATGAAGGCCGGGTTCGGGGCCGCGGTCGCGGCCATCCACGACATCCAGGGCCGCGTCATCGTCTCGGGCATTGGCAAGAGCGGCCATATCGGCCGCAAGATCGCCGCGACCCTCGCCTCCACGGGCACCCCGGCCTCGTTCATCCACCCGACCGAGGCGAGCCACGGCGACCTCGGGATGATCACCTCCCAGGACATCGTGATCGCCCTGTCGTGGTCGGGGGAGACCACGGAACTCGGGGACATCATCAGCTTCGCCAAGCGCTTCGCGGTGACGCTGATCGCCTTCACGTCGAACCCGACCAGCACGCTCGGCCTCGCGGCCGACATCCTGCTGCCGCTGCCGCTCGTCAAGGAAGCCTGCCCGCACAACCTCGCCCCGACCTCGTCGAGCGTGATGCAGCTCGCGCTCGGCGACGCGCTCGCGGTGGCGCTCTTGGAGCGGCGCGGCTTCTCGGCCAGCGACTTCAAGGTCTTCCATCCGGGCGGCAAGCTCGCGGCCCGACTCAAGACCGTGGGCCAGCTGATGCATGTGGGCGACGAGCTGCCGCTGGTGGCGAGCGGCATCACCATGGCGGAGGCGCTGCCCGCCATGATGGGCAAGCGCTTCGGCTGCACGGGCGTGCTCGACGATCAGGGGCGGCTCGCCGGCATGATCACCGACGGCGACCTGCGCCGGCACATGGATGCCGACCTGCTCAACCGCCGGGTGGACGCCGTGATGACGCCCGGCCCCATCACCACCGCGGCCGGCGTCTTCGCCAGCTCCGCCCTGGAGGTGATGAACCGCGCCCGCATCACGGCGCTGTTCGTGGTCGAGGACGGCCGGCCGGTCGGGATCCTGCACATCCACGACCTGCTGCGGGCCGGCGTCGTCTGAGGCCGGTTACTTCGTCTCCGCCTCGAAGCGGAACGCGGGGGCGGCCTCGAACTCGGCCTTCGTCATCCGCACCTCGGCCTCCTTCGGGCCGCCGCTCGGCCCGACCAGGGGCACGGTGGCGCGGCCGCGCGGCTGCTGCGCCGCGACCGAGCCCGTGGTGTCGCTGACGTCGCCGCTGCGGCGTTCCTCCACGGCGGCCAGCACCTCGTTGCTCGCCTGCGCGCCCGGCATGGTCCCGGGGCCGGCGCTGTCGGCCCGCGCCTCGCTCGGCGTCGACTCGGGCGTGGTGTAGGAGCGCGGCCCCGTCGCCCCATCGCCCGCGTTCCAGGCGAAGCGTTCGAAGGGCACCGCGACCTTCTTCTCGCCGAGGCCGAGGAAGCCGCCGGTCCCGACCACCACCGCGGTGACGCGGCCGTCGGGGCCGAGCAGCAGATCCTCGATGGTCCCGATCCGCACGTGGTCCATGCCGATCACCGGCACGCCCTTGAAGGCCGAGGCGCGCATCGCGCCGGCCGGCGCTTCGCTCAAGACGGGAGGCGGCGCGGCGGCGGTCTGGGCGAGAGCGGGCGCGGCCGCGAGGCAGAGGGCGAAGAGGCTGAGAGGCAGGCGGGGCATGGCGGTCTCCGGATCCCCCGGACAACGGCCCAGCCGTGCCCTGGGTTCACGGGGCCCGGATGCCGGCGCGCCGCACCGTGGAGGAGAGCCACGCGCTCTCAGTACGCGACCCGGCGCTCCACGTAGCGGAACTGGATCGCCGTGAGGCCGATCACGATCGCCATCAGCACCACGGATTGGGCCGCCGAGCCGCCGAGATCGGCGCCGATGCGGCCGTCTTGGTAGACCTTGTAGACGAGGGTCTGGGTCGACCGGCCCGGCCCGCCCGCGGTCAGCACGTCGATGATCCCGAACGTCTCGCAGAAGGCGTAGACCACGTTGACGACGAGCAGGAAGAAGGTGGTGGGGGAGAGAAGCGGGAAGACGATGGTCCAGAACCGCCGTGCCGGTCCCGCCCCGTCGATGGCCGCCGCCTCGATCACGCTGCGCGGAATGGCCTGGAGGCCGGCGAGGAAGAACAGGAAGTTGTAGGAGATCTGCTTCCAGGCGGCGGCGAGCACCACCAGCACCAGGGCGTCGGTCCCGTCGAGGAGCGGGTTCCAGGCGATGCCGAGGTCGCGCAGGAGCTGCGCCACGATGCCGAGCGAGGGCTGGAACAGGAAGCCGAACAGCACGCCCGCCACCGCGGGGGCGACCGCGTAGGGCCAGATCAGCAGGGTGCGGTAGAGGCCGCCCCCGCGGATCTCGCGGTCGGCCATCGCGGCGAGCAGCAGCGCGATGCCGAGCGAGAGGCCCGCCACCGCGGCCGAAAAAACGGCCGTGACGCCGAGCGCGTCGTAATAGGCCGGGTCCGAGAAGAGCGCCCGGTAGTTCTCGAACCAGACGAACTCGGTGGAGAGCCCGAACGCGTCCTGCGCCAGGAAGGACTGGCCCACGGCCTGCACGGCCGGCCAGTAGAAGAACAGGCCGACGACGGCGAGCTGCGGGGTGAGCAGGGCCAGCGGCAGGAGCCAGCCCCGGAAGGTCACGCGTTCGGGTCCCACCATACTCTCAGCGGTTGGCCTGACGCTCGAACTGGCGCAGGATCGTGTTGCCGCGCGTGACCGCCTCGTCGAGCGCCTCCTTGGCGGTCTTCTTGCCCGCGAGCGCCGCCTCGATCTCCTCGGCCCAGACGTCGCGCATCTGCGGCATGTTGCCGAGGCGCAGGCCGCGGGAATTCTCGGTCGGCGGCTTGTTGGTGAGTTCCCGGATCGGCACTTCGAGGGCTGGGTTCTTGTCGTAGTAGCCGTCCGCCTTCGACTTTTCGTAGGCCGCCTTGGTGATCGGCAGGTAGCCGGTGGTCTGGTGCAGCTTGGCCTGCCGGTCGGTGTCCGACAGGAAGCTGAAGAACTTCGCGACGCCCTTGTACTCCTCGGCCGACTTGCCGCCCATCACCCAGAGCGAGGCGCCGCCGATGATGCTGTTCTGGGGCGCGTTCGGCGCGTCCGGATAGTAGGGCATGGGGGCGGCCGCCCAGTCGAACTTGGCGTTGTTGCGCACCTGCCCGTAGGAGCCCGAGGAGCCGAGGAAGAGCGGGCACTCGCCCGAGGTGAAGCGGCCGAAGCCGTTGTCGTAGCGGCCCGAGTAGTCGAACAGTTTCTCTTTCTGCAGGTCCGCCAGGTTGGCGAGGTGCTTGACCTGCAGCGGTCCGTTCAGGGTCAGGCTGGTGTCGAAGCCGTCGAGGCCGTTCGCCTTGGTGGCGAGCGGCACGTCGTGCCACGCCGAGAGCTGCTCCAGGTGCGCCCAGGTCACCCAGGTGTTGGAGAAACCGCAGGTGGTGAAGCCCGCGCCCTTCAGCGCCTTGGCGGCCTCGAACACGGCCGGCCACGTCTTGGGCGGGGCGTTCGGGTCGAGCCCGGCCTTGCGCAGGGCGTCGCGGTTGACCCACATCACCATGGAGGACGAGTTGAAGGGCAGCGACAGCATCTCGCCCTTCGAGGTGGAGTAGTAGCCGGTGATGGCCGGGAGGTAGCGGGCCGGGTCGAACGGCTCGCCCGCGTCCTTCATCAGCTGGTAGACCGGCTTCACCGCGCCCTTGGCGGCCATCATGGTGGCGGTGCCGACCTCGAACACCTGCATGACGTGCGGCGCGGTGCCGGCCCGGAAGGCCGCGATGCCGGCGTTCAGCGTCTCCGGATAGGTGCCCTTGTAGGCCGGGACGATGCGGTACTCGCTCTGCGAGGCGTTGAATTCCTCGGCGAGGCGGTTCACCGCGTCGTTGTTGGCGCCGACCATGGCGTGCCACCATTGCAGCTCGGTGACCGCGAGCGCGGGCGTGGCCGCGGCGAGCCCGATCAGGGCCAGCCCGTTGCGAACGATACCGGTCAGCGCCATGACGCCTCGTCTCCTCCAGTGACGCGGGCCCTGATGGGTCTGTTGTGTTTCAGTCCGATGACGGACCTGAGCCCGCGCGGCTCGCGCCTGCGGGCAAGAGCACGGACGGCTGGTTTGGGCAAGATGGCGCGGGCGAGCGCGCGAGGCAATGACGAGGGCGCGGCGGCCCGGCCCTCAGGCCGGGCGGGCGCGCTCGCGCAGGGCGGTCAGGGTCGTGGTCGGGGTGATCGCCTCGGGGTCGATCGGGCAGTGGAGGATGGCGGGCAGGCCGGAGGCCAGGGCCCGGGCGAGGGCCGCCGGGAATTCCTCATTGCGCGTCACCCGCTCGCCGTAGCCGCCGAAGATGGTGGCGTAGGCGGCGAAGTCCGGGTTGCGCAACGCCGTGCCGAAGACGCGGCCGGGGTACTCGCGCTCCTGGTGCATCCGGATCGTGCCGTACATCCCGTTGTCCACGACGATGACGACGATCGGCAGGTCGTACTGCACGGCCGTGGCGAAATCCTGCCCGCTCATCAGGAAGTCGCCGTCGCCCGCCACCGCCACCACGGTGCGCTCCGGCAGCAGTCGCTTGGCGGCCACCGCGGCGGGCACGCCGTAGCCCATCGAGCCGGAGGTCGGGGCGAGCTGCCCGTCGAAGGCCCGGAAGGGCCAGAACCGGTGCACCCAGGTGGCGAAGTTGCCCGCCCCGTTGCACAGGATCGCGTCCGCCGGCAGCGCCTCGCGCAGGTGGGCCATGACGCCGCTCATCTGAAGCTCGCCCGGCGTGCGGATGCCCGCCGGGTCGCTCCAGGCGAGGTAATCCGCGTGGGCCTCGGCCGTGCCGGCGGCCCAGGGCAGGCGGGCGGGCGGCTGCACGGTCTCGATCGCCGCCGCGAAGGCGGCCGGGCTCGCGTTGATGGCGAGGTGCGGCCGGTAGACCCGGCCGAGTTCCTCCGGGTCCGGGTGGACGTGCACCAGCCGCTGCGCCGGCCCCGGAATGTCGAGGAGCGTGTAGCCCTGAGAGGGGATCTCGGAGAGGCGCCCGCCCACGAGGAGCAGGAGGTCGGCCTCGCGGATGCGCGCGAGGAGCTTCGGGTTCACGCCGAGCCCGAGATCGCCCGCGTAGCAGGAGTGATCGGCCGGGAAGAGGCCCTGGCGGCGGAACGAGCAGGAGACCGGCAGGGACAAAAGGTCGGCGAAGCGTGCGAAGCGCCGCACCGCGCCCGGGCTCCAGCGGCTGCCGCCGAGGATCGCCAGCGGGCGCTCGGCGTCCGCCAGGAGCTTCTGGAGCGCCACCATCTGGTTGAGCGCCGGATGGGTCTCGACCGGCACGCAGGGCTCGGCATCCGGGACGGCGGCCTGCTCGGTGAGCATGTCCTCCGGCAGGGCCACCACCACCGGTCCGGGCCGCCCGGCCGTCGCCACGTGGAAGGCGCGCGAGACGAGTTCGGGCAGCCGGGCCGGGTCGTCGACCTCCGTCACCCACTTCGCCACGGTGCCGAACACAGCCCGGTAGTCGAGTTCCTGGAAGGCCTCGCGCTCGCGCGCGCCGCGCTCGATCTGCCCGACGAACAGGATCAGCGGGGTCGAATCCTGGCGCGCCACGTGGAGGCCGGGCGCCGCGTTCATGGCGCCGGGGCCGCGGGTGACGAAGCAGATGCCGGGCTGGCCGGTGAGCTTGCCGGCGGCCTCCGCCATCATCGCGGCGGCGCCCTCCTGGCGGCAGACCGTCAGCCGGATCGCCGAATCGTGCAGCGCGTCGAGCACCGCGAGGTAGCTCTCGCCCGGCACGCAGAAGATGTCGGTGACGCCGTGCACCGAGAGCTGGTCGACGAGGATCTGGCCGCCGCTGCGGGGGGGCTTGCTCTCGCGCATCGGGTTCTCGTCTCCTCCCTCGATCGATCGTGGATCGGATCGCTCCGATCGCGGCACCCGCCGGGCCTGGATCAGCCTCGGGCGGGCGGCCACCGTACCGGTCGGATCCACGGTCCGAAACCCGCAAGTCCCATCGGCCGGAGGGCGCAGAGCGGATTCGGGCTCATCCGCCCCAGCCGGGATCCGCCAGGACCTCCTCCGTGTGGTCGCCCACCTGCGGCGAGGCGGTGGCGGCCACCATCGGCGCCCCGTCGATGACGATCGGCGAGCGCACGCTCGGCACGTGGCCGCCCACCGCGCGCGGCTCGGGCAGGTCGACCCGCAGCCCGCGATGGAGCACCTGCGGATCGGAAAACACCTCCGCCAGGTCGTTGATCGGTCCCACCGGCACGTTCACGGCGGTGAGCCGCGCCAGCAGGTCGGCCTTCGGGTGGCGGCGCGTCTCGGCTGCGATGAGCGGGATCAGCACCGCCCGGTTCCGCACCCGGCCCGGATTGGTGGCGTAGGCCTCGTCGCGGTGCCACGCGGTGCCGAGCACCCCGCAGAATCGCTCGAACTGCCCGTCGTTGCCGCAGGCCACGATGACGTGCCCGTCCGCGGCCGGAAACACCTGATAGGGCACGATGCTGGTGTGCTCGTTGCCCATGCGCGGCGGCAGCAGGCCCGACACGAGGTAGACCAGCGCCTGGTTGCCGAGCACCGAGACCTGCGTGTCGAGGAGCGCCATGTCGATATGGCAGCCCTCGCCCGTGGCGTGCCGGCCCTGGAGCGCGGCCAGGATCGCCACCGTGCCGTAGACGCCCGTGAACACGTCCGCGAAGGCCACGGCCGTCTTCACCGGCTCGCCCGCCGGCTCGCCGGTGAGCGACATGATCCCGCCGAGGCCCTGGATCATGAAGTCGTAGCCGGGGCGCGGCGCGTAGGGGCCGTCCTGGCCGAAGCCCGTGACCGAGCAGGTGATGAGGCGCGGGTTCAGCGCCCGCAGGCTCTCGTGGTCGAGCCCGTACTTCCGCAGGCCCCCGACCTTGAAGTTCTCGATCACCACGTCCGCGTGCGCGGCGAGGCGCCGGACCACCGCCCGGCCCTCCTCGGTCTCGAAATCGGCCGCGACCGAGCGCTTCCCGCGATTGGCGGAGTGGAAGTAGGAGGCCGAGAGGGTGCCGCCGTCGGCGGCCTCGACGAAGGGCGGTCCCCAGCTGCGCGTGTCGTCGCCGACCACGGGCCGCTCGACCTTGACGACGTCCGCCCCGAGATCGGCGAGCAGCTGGCCGGTCCAGGGCCCGGCGAGGATGCGGGCGAGTTCGAGCACCTTGATGCCTGCGAGCGGCTTCTGCACGGGTTCTCCTGATGTGGGCGGCGGGGCGGGCCGTCAGGCCTCCTGCGCCCGCAGGTGGGTGACGAAATCCTGCGCGAACGGGGGGAGGGCCGCAAGGTCGCGCACGCAGATCGTCAGGTCCCGCAGCGCCCAGGGGTCGTCGAGCGCGACGATGGCGATGCCCATGGTGCGGGCGGCGCGCCGCGCCGTGGTCTCCGGCACGATGCCGACTCCGACCCGGCACTCGACGAGGCGGCAGACCGCGTCGAAGCCGCGCAGCTGCACCCGCAGGCGCAGGGGCTGCCCGATCCGTGCCGCCTTGGTGAGCAGGAAGCGCGTGAGCGCGCTCGCCCGGTCGAGCCCCACCATGTCGTGCCCCAGCACCTCCGCGAAGCTCACCGAGCCGCGCGCGGCCAGCGGATGACCCTGGGCGACCGCGAGCACGAAGCGGTCGCGGCGGAACGGATAGGTCTGGAGCGTCCCCGTCTCGACGGTGGCGGCCACGAGGCCGAGATCGGCCACGCCCTCCGCCACGAGCCCGACGATCTCGTCGGAGAGCCGCTCCTCGATCTCGACGCTGACGCCCGGATGCAGGGTCAGGTAGGCGGAGAGGGCCTCGGGCAGGAACTCGGTCAGCGCGTTGGTGTTCGACAGGACGCGGATCTGCCCGGCGGCGCCGCCCGCGAAGGCCGCGAGGTCGGTCTGCAGGCGCTCGACGCCCGAGAGGATCGCGCGGGCATGCGACAGGAGGGTGCGCCCGGCCGGCGTCGGCGTGACGCCCTGGCGGGCGCGGGTGAGGAGGGCGGCGCCGAGGGACGCCTCCATCGCCCGGATGCGGTGGCTCGCCGCAGCCAGCGCGAGGTTGGCCCGGCCCGCCCCCTGGGTGATCGAGCCGGCCTCGACGACGTGGCGGAAGAGGCTGAGGTCGACGAGGTCGAAATGCATGGCGGGCCGCGATCTCCCGGCTGAGGATCCTGCGCAGGCTACGAAGGTTGATCTCCGTCGCGAGCGGCCGCGAGGGGGATGGCGGGCGTCGATCCTTCGCCGGACGCGAAGCCTGCGTCAACGAGAACCGAATTGCGAACCGGACCATTTCCAAGGAGAGATAGGCTCGATGCCGGGTGCCCGGCTGCCCGCGGGGTGCGCCGCCGCCCCGTGACGGAGCGGCCGAGCGCCTTAGTTTAGAGCCGGACCAGAGTTCAGCAGCCTCGTCCAACAAGGATCGCATCATGGCCGAAATCGTCAGGCCCGCCGTGGCCCGACCGCTCTCGCCGCACCTCCAGATCTACCGCTGGACCTGGACCATGGCGATGTCGGTGGTCCACCGCATCACCGGCGTCGCGCTCTACGGCGGCACGGCGCTCGTGGCGATCTGGCTCGTGGCGCTCGCCTCCGGCAAGGCGGCCTACGATCCGGTGGCGTGGCTCTACGGCTCGATCCTCGGGCGGCTGGTGATCTTCGTCTACACCTGGATCCTGATGCACCACATGCTGGGCGGCATCCGGCATCTCGTCTGGGATTTCGGCCACGGCATGGAGCCCGGCACCCGCATCGCCATGGCGAAGTACACGCTCGTCGGCTCGGCGGTGCTCACCGTCGTGATCTGGGCCGCGGCCCTGCTGGCGCGCTGAGGGGGAACCGTCATGGTCGACAACCGTCCCGAAGCCACCCGCTCCATCCGCACCTCCTACGCCCGCGCCAAGGGCCTGGGGCCGGCCCATCACGGGACGAGCGAGTGGTGGATGCACCGCGTCACCGCGGTCTCGAACGTGCCGCTGATCCTCTCTTTCGTGGTGATCGTCGCGCTCTGCGCCGGCCGCTCCTACGAGGACGCGGTCCGGCTCGTGTCGCATCCGCTCGTCGCGATCCTGCTGATCCTCGGCGTCCTCTCTGTCACCAACCACATGCGGATGGGCCTCCAGATCGTCATCGAGGACTACGTCCACGACAAGGGCCTGAGGATCGCGGCGGTGATCGCCAACACCTTCTACTGCGTCGTCGTGGCGGTCGCCTGCCTCTACGCCATCGTGCGGGTCAGTCTCCGGACCCTCGTCTAGACCTCAGGGAACACGCTCCATGGCCACGAACGGAACCGCGGCGCCGGCCCAGAACGGCAAGGCCTACCCCATCGTCGATCACTCGTTCGACGTCGTCGTCGTCGGCGCGGGCGGCGCGGGCCTGCGCGCCACGGTCGGCTGCTCGCAGGCGGGGCTGCGCACCGCCTGCATCACCAAGGTGTTCCCGACCCGCTCGCACACGGTGGCGGCGCAGGGCGGCATCTCGGCCTCGCTCGGCAACATGGGGCCGGACGATTGGCGCTGGCACATGTACGACACCGTGAAGGGGTCGGACTGGCTCGGCGACCAGGACGCGATCGAGTACCTCGTGCGCAACGCCCCCGCCGCCGTCTACGAGCTGGAGCACTGGGGCGTGCCGTTCTCGCGCACGGCCGAGGGCAAGATCTACCAGCGCCCCTTCGGCGGCATGACCACCGACTACGGCAAGGGCACCGCCCAGCGCACCTGCGCGGCCGCCGACCGCACCGGCCACGCCATGCTGCACACCCTCTACGGGCAGGCGGCCAAGGCCAAGACCAACTTCTTCATCGAGTACTTCGCCCTCGACCTGATCATGGACGAGGACGGGCGCTGCCGCGGCGTGATCGCCCTCGACCAGTCGACCGGCGAGATCCACCGCTTCCGCGCCGCCATGACCATCCTGGCGACGGGCGGCTACGGACGGGCCTATTTCTCGGCGACCTCCGCGCACACCTGCACGGGCGACGGCAACGCGATGGTGCTGCGCGCCGGCCTCGCGCTGGAGGACATGGAGTTCGTGCAGTTCCACCCGACCGGCATCTACGGTGCGGGCTGCCTGATCACGGAGGGCGCGCGCGGCGAGGGCGGCTACCTGACGAACGCCGAGGGCGAGCGCTTCATGGAGCGCTACGCGCCGTCGGCCAAGGACCTCGCCTCGCGCGACGTGGTCTCGCGCTCCATGACCATGGAGATCCGCGCCGGCCGCGGCGTCGGCAAGACCAAGGACCACATCTTCCTGCACCTCGACCACCTCGACCCCAAGATCCTGCACGAGCGCCTGCCCGGCATCTCGGAATCCGCCAAGATCTTCGCGGGCGTCGACGTGACGAAGGAGCCGATCCCGGTCCTGCCCACGGTCCACTACAACATGGGCGGCATCCCGACGAACTATCACGGCGAGGTGCTGACCCTGAAGGACGGCAATCCCGACTACGTGGTGCCGGGCCTGATGGCGATCGGCGAGGCGGCCTGCGTGTCGGTGCACGGCGCCAACCGCCTCGGCTCGAACTCGCTCATCGACCTCGTGGTGTTCGGCCGCGCGGCGGGCCTGCGCTGCGCCGAGATCGTCGAGGCCAACGGCCGCCTGCCCGACCTGCCGAAGGATTCCGCCGACAAGGCCCTCGCCCGCCTCGACCGCTTCCGCTACGCGGATGGCGGTGTGGCCACCGCGGAGCTGCGCCTCGACATGCAGAAGACGATGCAGAACAACTGCGCGGTCTTCCGCACCGGCGAGGTGCTGGAGGAGGGCAAGCACCTCATCCACAAGGTCTGGTCGGGCATCGACGACATCCGGGTCACCGACCGCTCGCTGGTCTGGAACACCGACCTCCTCGAAACGCTGGAGTTCGACAACCTGATCGGCCAGGCGGTCGTGACCATGGAATCGGCGGTCAACCGCACCGAGTCCCGCGGCGCGCATGCCCGCGAGGATTTTCCGGACCGCGACGACAAGGAGTGGATGAAGCACACCCTCGCGTGGCTCGACCCGGAAGGCCGCAAGGTCACGATCGATTACCGGCCGGTGCACACCTACACGATGTCCAACGACATCGCGTACATCGAGCCGAAGGCGCGGGTGTACTGAGCCGCGCGGCGATGCGGGCGGGCACGCTCCGGGCGGTGGCTGCGTCGGTTCCGGCCGTCCCGCTGCCGGCCGGCCGGCAATGCTGATGCGAAGCCCCTTGGTGCCGGCCCTCAGCCGCGCCGTTGCGAGGGCAGGAGAAGGTCCGATGGCCGAGTTCACCCGCATCACCCGCGACCCCGCGATCATGGAGGGGCGCGCCTGCATCCGCGGCATGCGCGTCACGGTGAGCATGGTGCTCGGCAACCTCGGCGCCGGCGTGAGCATCGAGGAGCTTCTGGCCGCCTACCCCTACCTGCAGCGGGAGGATGTGCTGGAGGCCCTGCGCTACGCGGCCTGGATCGCCCAGGAGCGCGAGATGCCGCTCACGCCCGCCGCATGAGGATCGTGGTCGACATGAATCTCTCGCCCGACTGGGTCGGCTGGCTCGATGCACGCGGACACGATGTCGTCCACTGGTCCACCATCGGGCGGGAGGACGCCAGCGACCGCGAGATCCTCGAATGGGCTCGCGTCCACGACCGGGCCGTCCTCACGAGCGATCTCGTTTTCGGAATCATGATGGCGATGTCGGGCAGCAGGAAGCCCAGCATCGTCCAGCTCCGTTCGGGAACAACTCTGCCGTCGCGCGTAGGTCCGCTCGTCGCTCAGGCGATCGAGAGTGCACGGGATGATCTCGCGACCGGATGTCTTCTCACCGTCGAAGCCGGACGTCTTCGGCTTCGGGTACTCGGATTCGATCGACCCCATTAGGTATTGACGGATGGCCCAGTTCACACTCCCCAAGAACTCACAATACACCGAGGGCAAGACCTGGCCGAAGCCGGTCGGGGCCAAGGCCCTGCAGGAGTTCCGGATCTATCGCTGGAACCAGGACGACGGCGCCAATCCGCGGATCGACACCTACTACGTCGACCGCGACGATTGCGGGCCGATGGTCCTCGACGCGCTCTTGTGGATCAAGAACAAGATCGACCCGACCCTGACCTTCCGGCGCTCCTGCCGCGAGGGCATCTGCGGCTCCTGCGCCATGAACATCATGGGGCAGAACACGCTGGCCTGCACGCTCGGGATCGAGGATTGCAAGTCGAACCAGATCAAGATCTATCCGCTGCCGCACATGCCGGTGCTGAAGGATCTGGTGCCGGACCTGTCGAGCTTCTTCGCCCAGCACGCGGCGATCGAGCCCTGGCTGCAGACCGAAACACCTGCCCCCGAGAAGGAGTGGCGCCAGACGCCGGAGGACCGGGCGCGCCTCGACGGCCTCTACGAGTGCATCCTGTGCGCCTGCTGCACCACCTCCTGCCCGAGCTACTGGTGGAACGGCGACCGCTTCCTCGGCCCGGCGGCCTTGCTCCAGGCCTATCGCTGGCTGATCGACTCGCGCGACGAGCACACGGGCGAGCGGCTCGACACGCTGCACGACCCGTTTCGGCTCTACCGCTGCCACACCATCATGAACTGCGCCAACACCTGCCCGAAGGGCCTGAACCCGGCGAAGGCGATCGCCGAGATCAAGAAGATGATGGTGGCCCGCGAGGTCTGAGCCCGCCGCGGGGCTTGCCCCGCCGCGGGCCTGCCCGCCACCTGCGGCCTTCCGGCCACACCGGAGCGAAAAGGCGCCTGCGGGCGCCTTTGTCGTCTCCGGCGGCCCTGCCGCCGCCTTCGCGGGGTCGTATGGCGCTGGGGAAACCAGATGATCGGGACCCCGCGATGCCGCGTTCGTACCTCAGCACCGTTGCCGTCCTGGCGCTCGCCACGGCCTTGAGCGCCTGCGCGTCGTCCCGCTTCGATGCCGGCCCGACCCGCGCCGCCGCCCGCCCCTCTGCCCGCGCGCTACCGCCCGAGGAGCCGATACTCGGCGCGCCGGGCCTCTCGGCCGGCCCGGTGACCTCGGCGCCCCTCGCGCCGCCGCCCGGCGCCAGCGCCTCCCCGGCCGAGGTCGCGGCCAATCCGGGCGGCCCGATCGTCGCCGAACCCGCCGCCCCGCCGGTCCAGCAGCAGGCCGCAATCGCGCCGCCACCGCCGCCGGTGACGAGCGGCGGACGCTCCGGGGTGGTCGGCGGCTGGACCGCCCGGGACGCCACCGGCGCCACCTGTCGGGTGACGCTCTCCAGCACCCCGGCCCTCGACCTCTACAAGGCGACCTCCGCCGGCTGCAGCAACAAGGATCTGGCGAAGGTCTCGGCCTGGGATTATCGCGATGGCGAGGTCTATCTCTACCAGCCGGGCGGCACCGTCGCGGCGCGCCTGCGCCCCGGCGGCGGCGGCCTCGACGGCGCCCTGTCGAAATCCGGCGCCCCGCTCGCGCTCGCCCGCTGAGCCGGCGCGACCCGGCCGCAGCGCCGCCGGGGCTGCCGCGAGGGTGCCCGGTCGGGCATGATCGCCGCCGCCGAACCGGGAACCGTTCGGCGGAGGAGGCTCTGGAGGCCCCATGACCACGCTCGCCGAAGAGGTCGTCCGCACCTTCGGGTCGCCCTCCCTGATGATCGACCTCGACCGGGTCGACCGAAACATCGCCCGGCTCCAGGCCGCCTGCGAGGCGGCGGGCCTCGCCAACCGGCCGCACATCAAGACCCACAAGAGCCCCGACCTCGCGCGGCGTCAGCGCGAGGCAGGCGCGCGCGGCCTCACCTGCCAGACCCTCGGCGAGGCCGAGGTGATGGCGGAGGCCGGCCTCACCGACATCCTGATCAGCTACAACCTGCTGGGCGCGGAGAAACTCGGGCGCCTCACCGGGCTGCTGCGCCGCACGGCGCTCACGGTGAGCGCGGACCATCCCGCCGTGGTCGCGGGGCTCGCCGAGGCGGCGGACGCGGCCGGGCGGGACCTCGACGTGGTGGTGGAGTGCGACACCGGCCGCGGCCGGGCCGGCGTCGCGACGCCCGGCGAGGCGGTGGCGCTGGCGCGCCGGATCGCCGCCGCGCCGTCGCTGCGCTTCGCCGGTCTCCTGCTCTACCCGCCGGACGACGGACCGGCGGAGACCCAGCGCTTCCTCGATGCCGCCCAGGAGGGCCTGCGCGGGGAAGGAATCGCGGCCGGCATCGTCTCGACGGGCGGAACCCCCAACCTGCGCCATCTCGGAGAAATCCAGGGGGCGACGGAGCACCGCTCCGGCACCTCGATCTTCAACGACCGCATGATGATGGCCTGCGGGGCCGCCACCCTGGACGAGTGCGCCCTCGACGTCGTCACGACCGTCGTGAGCCGCGCCACGCCGACCCGCGGCGTGCTCGATGCGGGCTCCAAGACGCTCACGGCCGATCCCGGCGGCGGGCTCGACGGCTACGGGCTGATCCGCGAGTGTCCGCAGGCCCGGATCCACAAGCTTGCCGAGGAGCACGGCTTCCTCGACCTGTCGGGCGCGGCGGCCGGGCTCGAGGTCGGCACGGTGGTGCGCGTGGTGCCCAACCACGTCTGCGTCGTCGTCAACATGGCCGACCGGCTGGTGGCGACGCGGGGCGGGCGGATCGTCGGCGAGATCCCGGTCACGGCCCGCGGGCGGCGCTGATGGATCAGGGATTCACCCGCACGCCGACTAGGAAGGTGTCCGAATCGTAGGAGGAGCGGACGACGTTGCTGCGCAGGTTCTCGTGCGTGTAGCTCGCCCGCACCCCGAGCCAGCGGTTGAGCCGGTAGTCGACCCTGATCCCGGCCGCGTAGCCGTCCTCGTGGATGTTCACGCCCTTGTAGTCGTTGGTGAAGACCGAGCCGAGCAGCGTCAGCCGCAGGTTCCGCCGCAGGTCGTGCGTCACTTCGAGGAGGGCGGTCTGGGTGAGGACGCCGCTCGCGCCCTGGATCACCGTCTCGATCACCCCGGTGCTGGCGCCGACCCGCACCGTGGTGAGCGGGGTCGCCGCCCAGATCAGCGCGCCGTCGAGGACCGGGCCGGTCACGTCCCGCAGCCGCCGGTCCACGTAGGTGCGGCGCAGCCAGCCGCCCGAAACCTCGCCGGTGAGGATCCGGCTCAGCTCGAAGGTGGAGCCCGCCCGCAGCGTCAGCCCGTCCGAATCGCGGCGGTAGCCGCTGAAATCCACCGCGAAGTCGTGGATGCGGGTGTCCACGAGGGCGTCCACGAAGGGCGTGAGGCCGGGCCGGATCTCGTAGCCGGTGCGCAGACGGAGGCCGTAGGTGTTGGCGTTGCGGTCCCCCTGCGGGATCACCGTGCCGTCGCTGCGCACCGCATCGTCGAAGGTCTGCCGGTCGACGAGGCCGCGCAGCGAGACCTGAAGGCGGTTGAAGTCCTGCACCACGCCGACGGTGCCGCCATAGGCGGCCACGATCGGGCGCTCGCGCAACGCCACGGCGTTGAGGTCCGGGCTGCCGACGCGCTGGGTGGTGATGAGGTAGCGCCCCTCGATCTCGATCCGCGTGTCGCGGGCGGCGTCGAGGCGAAGCCGCACGGCGCCGTCGCCGTCCGGCCGGTCGGCGGCGCGGTTCTCCGGATAGGTGTTGTAGGCGCCCCGCAGCTCGCCCGCGAGCGCGTGCACCGACCAGTCGCTCTGGAACCGGACCTCGCCCTCGCTGCGCAGGACCGGCGACGCCTTGGCCACGAAGGCCCGGTCGGGGTTGGTGTCGTAGCCGACGCTCTGCTGGAAGACCGGGAAGACCGTGATGCTGCCGACCTCGACTCCGAGCGGCGCGTAGGGATCGGCCGGATCGATCCGCCGCCGCAGCAGCGGCGCGGCGAGCACCGGATCGGGCACCCCCGTCACCGGCACCTGCACGATCGGGCGCAGCCGCAGATCCTCGGACGGCACCTGGGTCACCGCCCGGACCATCGCCCTGGCGGGCGGGCGCGAGGGCCGCCGGGGCGGCTCGCGGCGGCGCTCGCCCGCGCTTGCCGGCCGCGCCGTGACGGCCGGGTTGGCGGAGCCGCGCAGGCCCATCTCCCCGACGGGATTTGGCGATCCGGCGGCCGGCGAGGGCGTGGCGACGGGGTCGGGGAGGCGGACGCTCTGGGCCAGCGCCGGCTGGCCGACGGCGAGACAGGCGGCGAGCGCGAGGCCGAGGGCAGCCGGGCGCCGGGCCTGCGGTCGGTCCTGCTCCCTGGTCCTCGGCCGCTCGTCCACACGGGCCTCCGCCTGCGCCGGACCTGCCGCGCAGGACACCGGTTCCCCGAGGGCGGGACGCGACCGGCACCGGAGGGCGCCGATCCCGAGACCCGCATGATTGCCTCGGGGTAAAGCGTTAGGGTTAGCGGCGGCTTAACGGGGTGCGCGTCAGGCCCGCAGGCGCGCCGCGCGGTCGACCAGCGCGGCGTCGTGCAGCAGGGCCATGCGCTCCTTGGGGCTGAGCCACGCGGTCGCCTCCGCGGCGGTCTCGGCCTCCGCGAGCTTCGCCTGCGCCAGCACGCGGTCCGGGTCGACGCTGCCGCGCTGGCGCTGGGGGGCGGCGGGCAGCATCGCCACATGCGCGCGCCGCAGGGCGGCATCGGCCTGGATGGCGCCGAGCGCGTCGGCGTCGTCGAAGCCGCGAGTGGCATTTTCCGCCTGGAGGGACGCGGCGCGCAGTGCCACCGCGGGCGGCTCGCGCTCCTCGGGCGTCATCAGGAGGCCGAGGCGCTTGAGGGCCAAGCCGTAGGTGAGTTGCCCGCTCGCCCAGGAGATCGGGATGGCCAGCACCAGGCCCAGGATCGTCGGCGACATCCACAGGAAGAGCGAGGTCGCGATCGCGAAGGCGGCGATGCCGGAGACCAGCCCGAGGATGGTGTGCCAGCGGTGGCGGCGGACGATGTCGCGGAAGGGGATCGAGCCGTCGTCGCGCCGCTGCGGATTCCAGCCGGTGTCGCGCCCGAGCAGGATCTGCACCACCGAGCCCGACTGGATCAGCATGGCGATCGGGGCGATCAGGGCCGACAGCAGGGTCTCGATCAGCGCCGAGAGCACCAGCCGGATCGCGCCGCCGCTCGCCCGGCGCGCCGCGCGGTCGAGGAGCGCCAGCACGAGGCCGAACAGCTTCGGGGCGAGCAGGATGCCCATGGTGATCCCGAACAGCTGGAGCGCGCGCACGGGGTCGAAGCGCGGCCAGACCGGGTAGAGCCGGAACTCGCTCGGGAAGTATTCGGGCCGGATGTAGGCGGTCTGGAGGGCGAGCGCGATGCCGACCACCAGCTGCGCGGCCCAGAGCGGCGAGGCGACGTAGCCGGCGATGCCGGTGGCGAAGTGCTGGCGCGAGGGCAGTTTCAGGCCCGCCGTGCCGATGATGCGGGAATGCTGCAGGTTGCCCTGCGCCCAGCGCCGGTCGCGCACCGCGATGTCGATCAGCGAGGGCGGGCTCTCCTCGTAGGAGCCGGGCAGGTCGGCCAGCATAGTGACGCTCCAGCCCGCCCGCCGGATCAGCGCCGCCTCCACGAAGTCGTGGCTCAGCACGTGGCCGCCGAAGGGTGGTTTTCCGGGCAGGTCCGGCAGCCCGCAATGGGCCGCGAAGGCCCGGGTGCGGATGATCGCGTTGTGCCCCCAGTAATTGCCGTCCCGCCCCGACCACAGCGAGAGGCCGGTGGCGATCACCGGCCCGTAGATGCGCGCGGCGAATTGCTGGACGCGCGCGAACAGCGTGTTGCGGTTGATGATCAGCGGCAGCGACTGGATGATCCCGGCATCCGGATCGGCCTGCATGGCGGCGGCGAGGCGCACCACGCAATCGCCGCTCATCAGGCTGTCGGCGTCGAGCACCAGCATGTGGTCGTAGTGCCCGCCCCAGCGGCTGACGAAGTCGGCGATGTTGCCGGCCTTGCGGTGGTGGTTCTTGGGCCGGTGGCGGTAGTAGAGCCGCGCCCCGTCCCCGAGCTTGCCGCGCAGGGCCAGGAAGGCGCGCTCCTCGGCGATCCAGGCATCGGCCTGGGTGGAATCCGACAGGACCCAGTAGTCGAAGGCCGCGCCCTGGCCGGTCGCCTCGATCGACTCGCGGATCGCCTCCACGGCCGCGAAGGTGCGGGCGGTCGCCTCGTTGTAGACCGGCATCACCACGGCGGTGCGGGTGGTCAGCGGACCCGGGGCAAGATCGCCGCGGCGGCGGCGCAGGAGCGCGGCGAAGCCGAGCAGCGCCGAGGTGAAGGCGAGCGCGATCCACGAAAAATTGAGGGTGAAGAGGAAGAGGAGCAGCCATTGCAGCGCCGTGGTGCTGCCGGCCACCGACACGACCTCGTACATCTGCACGGCGCCGTAGGCGGTGAGCAGCGCCGCGCCGCCGAACACGAACAGCCGCGCCAGCGTCGGCGTCGGGTGGGCCGCTGGCCGGTGGCCGTCCGACTCCGACCAGCGGGAGAGATCCTGCACCGGCATCGCGAGCGGCGCCTCGGGCGGCACCGCCGGCGCGACGGTCGGGGCGGGCGTCACAGGGTCCAACGATAGAGCCATGTCTCACTGACCGGTTGGTCGCCGTTCTTGATGGTCAGGCGCATCTCGCAGGCGGTCTCGCCGCCCGGATCGAGTTCGAAGACGGCCCGCAGCGTCTTGCGCTCCGGGTAGAGGTAGAGGACGGGCTTGACCTGCGGGTCGCGCCGGGGCGGGGGCGCGTCGGGTTTGGCGTCGGGCTTCGGCTTCACGATCGCGCCGGGCGAGGCCGAGACCGAGATCGTGAGGGCCTCGGGCGCGATGCCGGGCTGGAAGGGCGCCTCGCCTGTGAAATCCACGAGGAAGAGCCGCCGCTTGCCCGAACTGCCCTTGCCGATCCGGGTGCCGGTGCAGAGGGCGAGCGGCGGCGCGCCGGGCACGGTCCAGCACCAGAACTGCCGGTAGCTGAAGGCCGTCTCCTGGGTGATCGGCTCCTTCGGGCGCCAGTAGGCCAGGATATTTTCGTTGACCTCCGACTCGCTCGGGATCTCGATGAGCTGCACCGCGCCCGCCCCCCACGGCCGCTGCTCGCGCCCCGGACCCCAGGTGCTGAAGGGCTCGATCCACAGGCTCGGCCGCCGCTCCCAGCGCTGCACGTCGTCCTCGAACCCCGCGTAGTCGCGCTCGCGCTGCACGAGGCCGAAGCCCTTCGGATCCTGGTCGAGGAAGGCGGAGATCTGCAGCGTTTCCGGGTTCTGCACCGGGCGCCAGATCGCCTCGCCCCAGCCGTTGCGGATCTGCAGCCCGTCGATCTCGTGGGCGGCGGCCCGCGCATCGTCGATGGTGCGCCGGTCGGTCGAGCCGAACAGGTAGGCCCCGGTCATGCCGGCGATCCCGACATGCTCCAGGGGCGTGCGCGGGCACAGCGTCGCCTCGATGTCGACCAGCGTGGCGTCGCCGGGGCGCAGCGTCATGTGCAGGGCCGCCGTCGCGGATTCGGAATCGACCAGGGCATGCATCACGATCTGCCCGCTGCCCGGCGCGGGCCGCTCCAGCCAGAAGGCGCGGAAGAGCGGAAATTCCTCGCCCTTGGCCTCGGCCGGGCGCAGGGTCAGCGCCCGCGCGGTGACGCCGTAGCTCTGGCCGGCGGCGAGCGCCCGGAAGAACGAGGCGCCCTGGAAGATCGCGCAATCGGCCGGCGCCCCGCCGCCGAAGCTCGCGTAGAGCCGGAAGCCCGAGAAGCCGAGGTCGCGCCCCTCGTCCGGGGGCGTCGTCTTGCCGAAGGTGAACTGGGCGCGGTCGTAGGCGATGCGGTGCACCACCCCGTCCTCCACCGTGTGGAGCGCCACCGTGTTGCGAAAAAGGAAGCCGCGGTGCAGCGGTTCGACCACGAAGCCCCGGCCCTGGTCGCGCCACACCAGGAGCTCCGGCTTGGGGCGGATCGCGACGTACTGCTCGTAGGTGAGGTTGCCGTAGGGATCCGGGAGGTCGTTGGGTGGGGCCGCGAAGGGCTTGCGGGCGAGCGCCCGGGCGATCTCCACCACCTGAGCCGGATCGAACCGGGCGCCGTCCGCGAGGCTCGGCACGGGCGGGTCCTGCGCACGGGCGCCGCCCGCGACGATGAGGCCCGTGCCGGCGAGCGCCAGCACCGCGCGACGGTCGAACCCGCCTGCGGGGGTGGGCGGCCGGGACGGGGCGGGGCGGCGTCGCGTCATGCGCTCGGGTCTGACTCTCGGATTCACGGGGCTCGCGGGCCGTTTACCACGCCGCGGCCTGAACCGGGGGTTAAGATTCGAGAAGAGCCGGGGGCGTGTCCCTTCCGCCGCGCTTCGCGTTTGCCGCCTCTCCCGATTGGGCTAGACGGGGACCGTGCAGCCCGACGAGGAGCCCGATGCCCCTGACCGCCAAGACCGCCCGCTCGCTCCTCGCCGTCGTGCTCGCGGCCGGCAAGGGCACCCGGATGCGATCTGACCTGCCGAAGGTGCTGCATCCGCTCGCGGGCCGGCCGATGCTCGCCCACGTGCTCGCCAGCGTGCGGGCGGCCGGCGCGACCGACATCGCGGTGGTGGTGGAGCCGGGCCGGGCGGACGTGGCCGGGGCGATCGAGGCCGCGGCGCCGGGCGCGCGCGTCTTCCCGCAGGCCGAGCGGCTGGGCACCGCGCATGCCGTGCTGGCGGCCCGCCCCGCGCTGGAGGCCGGCGCCGACGACGTGGTGATCGCCTTCGGCGACACGCCGCTGATCCGCCCCGAGACCCTGGCGCGCCTGCGCGCGCCGCTGGCGGAGGGGGCGGCGGTGGCGGTGCTGGCCTTCGAGGCCGCGGACCCGACCGGCTACGGCCGGGTGCTCGCCGAGGGCGAGCGCGTGGTGGCGATCCGCGAGGAGAAGGATGCGAGCCCCGACGAGCGCCGCGTGCGCCTGAGCAATGCCGGGCTGATGGCGCTCTCGGGGGCCCTCGCCCTCGACCTCCTGGGGCGGATCGGCAACGACAACGCTGCCGGGGAATACTACCTGCCCGACGCGGTGGCGCTCGCGGTCGCGGACGGGCACCGGGTCGCGGTGGTGCCCGTCGCGGAGGCGGAGGCGCAGGGCGTCAACGACCGGGTGCAGCTCGCCGCCGCCGAAGCGGCGATCCAGGCCCGCCTGCGGCGCGAGGCCATGCTGGCCGGCGCGACCCTGATCGCGCCCGACACCGTCTTCCTCAGCCACGACACGCGGCTCGGCCGCGACGTGGTGGTGGAGCCGCACGTGGTGTTCGGCCCCGGCGTCGTGGTGGGCGATTGCTGCGTCATCCACGCCTTCTCGCATCTGGAAAAGGCCGATCTCGCGCCGGGCGTGCAGGTCGGCCCCTACGCGCGGCTGCGGCCCGGCGCCCGGCTGGCGGAGGGCGCGCGGATCGGCAACTTCGTCGAGGTGAAGAACGCCGCGATCGGGGCGGGCGCCAAGGTCAACCACCTCTCCTACGTGGGCGACGCGGAGGTCGGCGCGCGCGCCAATCTCGGCGCCGGCACCATCACCTGCAACTACGACGGCGTGAACAAGCACCGCACGGTGATCGGGGAGGGGGCCTTCATCGGCTCGAACTCCGCCCTGGTCGCGCCCGTGACGGTGGGGGCGCGCGCCTATGTGGGGTCCGGCTCGGTGATCACCGACGACGTGCCGGCCGACGCGCTGGCCCTCGGCCGGGCTCGGCAGGCGGTGAAGCCCGGCTGGGCGCGCGGCAAGGGCAAAGACAACGGCTGAGCGCCGCCGCGTCCCCGCGTCCGAATCCGTCGTCGCTTGCGCGCGAATGCCGCAGGCCGCCGCCCAGGTGCCGCCCAGGTGCCGCCATGTCGCGAGCGGGCTGGCGGCGCCGGTCCCGGACCGGCTAGTCTGCCGCGCTTGGGAACCAGGTGGCCGGTCCGGAGCTTGCGCCGGCCGGGAATGGGAAGCGGGCGGGCGTGCCGAAGCGGGACGCCGATGTCCAGACGTGGGGCGGTCAGCATGTGCGGCATCGTTGGGATCGTGGGGCGCAACGCCGTAGCGGGACAGGTGATCGACGCCCTGCGGCGGCTCGAATACCGCGGCTACGATTCAGCCGGGATCGCCACCCTCGAGGAGGGGCGCCTGGAGCGCCGCCGGGCCGAGGGCAAGCTGGCGAACCTCCAGCTCAAGCTGGTGCAGAGCCCGCTCTCGGGCGCCATCGGCATCGGCCACACCCGCTGGGCCACCCACGGCCGGCCCAACGAGACCAACGCCCACCCGCACGCCACCCCGCGCCTCGCGGTCGTGCACAACGGCATCATCGAGAACTTCCGCGAGCTGAAGGCCGAGCTGCAGGCCCAGGGCTGCGTCTTCGAGACCGAGACCGACACCGAGGTCGTCGCCCAGCTCGTCAGCCGCGGCATGGACCAGCAATTGAGCCCCCGCGAGGCCGTGGCCGCCGCCCTGCCGCGCCTGCGCGGCGCCTTCGCGCTCGCCTTCCTGTTCGCGGGCGAGGAGAACTTCCTGATCGGCGCCCGCCACGGCGCCCCGCTCGCCATCGGCTTCGGCGAAGGCGAGACCTATCTCGGCTCCGACGCGCTGGCGCTCGCCCCCTTCACGGACGAGATCACCTACCTGGACGAGGGCGACTGGGCCGTCCTCACCCGCGCGGGCGCCGAGATCCGCGACCAGACGGGCGTGCTCGTCGCGCGGCCCCGCCAGAAGATCGCCACCCAGTCCTTCTTGGTCGACAAGGGCAATTACCGCCACTTCATGGCCAAGGAGATCCACGAGCAGCCGGAGGTGGTGGGGCGCACGCTCGCCCACTACGTCGATCTGGCCAACGGGCGCGTCGCCCTGCCCGAGGCGCTGCCCTTCGACTTCGCCTCGCTCTCGCGCCTCTCGATCACCGCCTGCGGCACCGCCTACTACGCCGGGCTGGTGGCCAAGTACTGGTTCGAGAGCCTCGCGCGGCTGCCGGTCGAGATCGACGTCGCCTCCGAGACCCGCTACCGCGAGCCGCCGCTGGAGCCGAACGGCCTGACGCTCGTGATCTCCCAGTCGGGCGAGACCGCCGACACGCTGGCCTCGCTGCGCTACGCCAAGGCCCAAGGGCAGCACACCCTGGCGGTGGTCAACGTGCCGACCTCCACGATCGCCCGCGAGGCGTCCGCACTCGCCCCGACGCTGGCCGGACCCGAGATCGGCGTGGCCTCCACCAAGGCCTTTTCCTGCCAGCTCACCGTGCTGCTGTGCCTCGCCATCGCGGCGGGGCGGGCGCGCGGGACGCTGGATGCCGGCCAGGAGCGCCGGCTCATCGACGCGCTGATCACGGTGCCGGGGTTGATGGCCGAGGCGGTCAAGCAGGAGGGCGCGATCGAGGGCCTGGCGCGCGAGATCGCCAAGGCGCGGGACGTGCTCTACCTCGGGCGGGGCACCGCCTACCCGATGGCGCTGGAAGGCGCGCTCAAGCTCAAGGAAATCTCCTACATCCACGCCGAGGGCTACGCGGCGGGCGAGCTCAAGCACGGCCCGATCGCGCTGATCGACGACGCGGTGCCGGTGATCGTGATCGCGCCGCACGACGCGATCTTCGAGAAGACGGTGTCGAACATGCAGGAGGTGGCGGCGCGCGGGGGGCGGATCGTGCTGATCGGCGACGCGCGCGGGGCGGAGGCCGCGGGGCTCGACACGCTGGCGACGCTGATGATGCCGGATCTCGATCCGGTGGTGGCGCCGATCGTCTACGCGGTGCCGATCCAGCTCCTGGCCTACCACGCCGCCGTCGTGCTGGGCAAAGACGTCGACCAGCCCCGCAACCTCGCCAAATCCGTCACCGTGGAGTGAGCGGATCGCGATCGCCGAGGAGCGGGATGTGCGGTGCCGCGGAGCGGGGCAGAATCCCGGTGAGGCGGGGGTCGGGCAGCACTTCGATGGCGCGCGCGAAGCTGCGGAACCCGGACCGCTCGTAGAAGGCGACCGCGCCGGGATGGTCGAAGGTGCAGGTGTGCACCCACAGGCGCCCGATCGGGCGCTGCCACGCGCGCGCCTGCGCCTCGGCCATCAGCCGCCGTCCGGTCCCCCGGCCGATCGCCTCCGGCACAAGCCCGAAATAGGCGATCTCCGCCTCGCCGGGCACGCGCCAGTCGAGTTCGAGGAGCGCGACGTCCTCCCCGCCCTCCGCCAGCGCGAAGGCCTCCACGTCGGGGTGGCCCAGGATCGCACCGAGCGCCGCGTCGTCGAGCCGCGCCCGGCCGAACCACAGCCACGGCGCGCCGACCCGCGCGTAGAGTGCCCGGTAGCGGGGCAGGTCGGCGTCGATGCGCGCGAGCGGGAGCGGTTCGGCCGCTTGGCTGGGCGGGGCATGCATCTCCAGGGAGGTGACGATGGCCGCCACGTGCGTCGCGGGGATCGGCGTCAGCCCGTCGAGGACGAGGGCGTGGGAGGCGGGAAGTTGCGTCATGGCACCTCGTGGTGACGCCCCGGCGCGCGGCCGGCAAGCCCCGCCCCGGCAGGAACCGTGCCGGCAAGCTCCAGCCAAGCCGGACGGGTGCATGATGTTCGTCAACGCAGTGACGTTAAGGCAGGGTGTGGGAGCTTGGCCGCGAATCGGCCTTCGGGTGCGAGCGTGCGGAAGCGGCGGAGCGGAGCGATGATGCAGGAGGAAGACCAGGGCGGCCGGTTCCCGATGGCGGCCGTCGCGGGGGCGCGGGTGACCGCCGCGATGCTCGGCCGGCCGGGCGGCCCGGCGCTCGAATGGATCGAGGCGCAGCCCGCCGGGCAGCCGCGCGGGGCGCCGCTCCTCTTCGTGCACGGGGCCTTCGGCGCGGCGTGGATCTGGCAGGAGGTCTTTCTCCCCCACCTCGCCCGGCGCGGCCGGCGCGCGGCGGCGTTTTCGCTGCGCGGCCACGGGCGCAGCCAGGGCGGCCGGACGCTCCGGTCGGCCTCCCTGACCGACTACCTCGACGACCTGCGCCTCGCGGCCGGGCAGTGGTCCGAGCCGCCGGTCGTCATCGGCCACTCGCTGGGCGCGCTCCTCGCCCAGCGCCTGATCGGGCAGGTGCCGATGCGCGGGCTGATCCTGCTCGCGCCGCTGCCGCCGGACGGGCTCACTCTCGTGGGCACCCGCATCGCCCTCACCGATCCGGGTTTCTGGGTCGAGGCCCTGGCCGGGTCGCTCCTCCCCGGGCGCGAGCCCGCGGTGGCGCTGTCGCGCCACTGGCTCTTCTCCGAGGGCCTGCCGCTCGACCGGGCGCAGCGCTACGCGGCCCGGATGTCGGCCGAGAGCCCGGTCGCGCTGGCCGAGGCGCACTGGCCGGTGCTGCCGCTCTCGGCCGCCTTCGCGGGCCTGCCAGCCTTCGTGGTCGGGGGTGCCCTCGACCGCATGATCTGGCCGGCGACGACGTGGCGCACGGCCCTCTATCACGGCGCCGCGCACCGCACGGTGCCGGACATCGCCCACTTCCTGCAGCTCGATTACGGGGCGGAGGGCGTCGCGCGCCTCGTGCTCGACTGGCTCGACGAGCACGGCCTCTGATCCCGCGGCACGAAAGCGTCATGATCACGTGAAAGGAGGAGCGCCATCCGGCGCGGGCGTCTCCGCGAGACGTTCTTGCAGCCGGCAGCGCGCTCGGGCAGAAGCGCGCCGACCACGAAGGTGCGGCAGGGGCAGTCATGAAGAAGCTTCGCGAGTTCATCTGGCCGATCATCGGCCTCGCGGCCGTCGTGGTCTCGGTCTACCTGCTCTGGCACCAGCTCGAAGGCCTCTCCTTCGCGGATCTCGAAGCGAGCCTCGCGGCGATCCCGGCCCACCGCTACGCCCTGGCGGCGCTCTCGACCCTCGTCGCCTACGCGGCGCTCGCCTGGTACGACCGCATCGCGCTGATCCACCTCGGCGTGAGGGGCATTTCCTGGCTCTTCGTCTCGCTCTGCTCCTTCACCACCTACGCGCTCTCGCACAACATCGGCGCCTCGGTCTTCTCGGGCGCGATGGTGCGCTACCGGGCCTACACGTCGAAGGGTCTCTCGGCCGCGCAGGTCGCGGTGCTGGTGGCGCTGTGCTCCTTCACCTTCGGCCTGGGCACCATGCTGCTCGGCGGCGTCGTGCTGGTGCTCCAGCCCGACCTGCTCACCCGCCTGGAAGGCAAGCTGCCGGCGCTCCTCACCAACCCGGCCACCGCCCGCATCCTCGGCGGGGCGCTGCTCGCCTTCGTGGCCCTCTACGTCGTCGGCTCGATCCTGCACCTCAAGCCGATGACCATCCGCAAGTTCAAGCTCGAATACCCGCGCCCCCAGGTGATGGTGCGCCAGCTCATCGCCGCGCCGCTCGAACTGCTGGGCGCGGCCGGTATCATCTACTTCGCGCTGCCGGAGGCCGGGAATCCGGGCTTCGTCGTGGTGCTGGCGGTCTTCCTGGCCTCGTTCTCGGCTGCGCTCGTCTCGCACGCGCCGGGCGGGCTCGGGGTGTTCGAGGTCATCTTCCTCACGGCGATGCCGGACCTGCCGAAGGTCGACGTGCTCGCCGCCCTGCTGATCTTCCGCCTGTTCTACCTCCTCATCCCGTTCGCCCTGGCGATCGTGGTGGTGCTCCTGTTCGAGCGCGGACGCCTCGCGGCGGCGATGCGCGGCCGCGCCGAGGTGCCCGCCACCGTGCCGCCGCCGCCCGTCGACGGCCCCGGCCTCAAGCCCGACCTTGAGCCCGTGAGCAAGGTGGGCTGAGCCTTGTCCGGCCGGGCGCGGCTGCGCCGGGCGCACCTCCACCTGCGCACGCTCCTCGGCCTGCCGGCCGGGGGGTTCTTCATTCCCTACCGGCACGCGGGTGCCGCGCACCCGCAGGCCTATCCGGCCCTCCGCCCGCTCTTCGCCGACGCGGCACCCGCGTGCCGGGCCGTCCTCGACGCCATCGCATCCCACGCGCCCGCCCTCGACCGCATCACGGCCGGGGAGCCGGGCCTCGTCGGACAAATCCCGCCGCGCTTCGGCCAGGACTGGTTTCCCCGCCTCGATGCGGCGGCCGCCTACGCGCTGGTGCGGCGCCACCGCCCGCGGCGCATCCTGGAGGTCGGATCGGGCCACTCGACCCGCTTCCTCGCGCAGGCCGTCGCGGATGCAGGCCTGCCGACGCGCCTCACCTGCGTCGATCCGAACCCGCGCGCGCGCCTCGACGGGCTGCCGTGCGTGCGCCACCACCCCCGTCTGTTCGGACCGGCGGACGCCGAAGCCGCGGCGGCGCTCGAACCCGGCGACATGCTGTTCGTCGATTCGAGCCACGTGGCGATGCCGGGCAGCGACGTCGACCGCCTGCTCCTCGACGTGCTGCCGCGGCTCGCCCCGGGCGTCCTCGTGCACCTGCACGACATCTTCCTGCCCGACGCCTATCCGGCCGCCTGGACGTGGCGCGGCTACAACGAGCAGGTCGCGGTCGGTGCGCTCCTCCAGGGCGGCGCCTACGCGATCCTGTTCGCGAGCCGCTACGTCGTGACGGCGACCGACTGGCTGCACGGCCACGCGGTCGCGCGGCTCCCGCTCCCGGAGGGGGCCTGGGAGACGAGCCTGTGGCTGGTCAAGAGCCCCGAGCCCGGTCGCGACCCAGTCTGACGCAAGTGACCTGCAGCGAGGGGGCGGTCGGCGGCAGCTCATGCGGCCCTGAACAACTCGCTTGCGCAGCGTAAGGCACAATGACAACTTGCCGCGATCTCCAGCATTCTGTGCCGTGAGGGGCGTTCTCGGTCGTGTCGATCCAAGGCGCCTTCTACCCGCTGGAGTTCTTCGTTGCTGCGACCCCCAGGTCCTTGCAGGCGAGCAGCCGATCTCGGGAGCGCTGGAAGACGATCGTCAGGGATGCCGCCCGGGATCGGATCCACGAGACGGATGGCCTCGGCTTCCTCGATGATCGTCCGGTCTCCCTGACGATCCACTATTTCCCCGATGCGGCCATGCAGGGCGACATCGATAATATCGTGAAGCCCATCATGGATGCTCTGATTCATGTCGCCTACATGACTGATCGAGTCGTCGAGCGCGTCCTCGCACAGAAATTCGAGCCCGAGGCGGATTGGACGATCGCCGACCCGGGTGCGCAGCTTCTGGCGGCATTGGCGACTGCAAGGCCGGTCGTCTATGTCCGCGTCGATGACGATCTCAGCTGGCGGAGGCTGTGATGACATCCACGTGGCAGGATTCCGAGGCGCGATTCCTCGACGGCTTGCGGACGCGCTATGAGGCGGACGGCTTCACTTTCACGGCCCATCCCGAGCGCGGAGATCTCCCCGATTTCCTGGGCGGCTACATGCCCGACGCGCTCGCGCGCAGGCCCGGCCAGAATATCGTGATCGAGGTCAAGGGACGGTCAGGCTTGGCGGACCCCCGCCTTCAGGAGATCCGCCGGTTGTTCGATGGGCGGCCCGACTGGCGCTTTCACCTCGCCGTCATGGGGGCCGATCCGTCGGCATCGATGGAGATCGCCAGGGTCGCGCCCGCGGCGGTGCGTGGCGCCGTCGAGGACGCTGACGCGCTCCTGGCGCAGGGGCATCGCCGTGCCGCGTTCGTCCTGGCTTGGTCGCTCCTCGAAGCGGCGTTGCGCGCGCGCAGCCGCGACAATCCGGGCGCAGCCCTCTCTCCCGGCGCCGTCGTCCAGAGCCTCGCGATGAACGGCCTCATCGAGGCGGATCGGGAGCGCAGCCTGCGCAACCTCATCGGGCTGCGGAATCGGATCGTTCACGGCGATGTCGAAGCCGATCCGGCGCCCGACGCGGTCGACCTCGTGCTGCGGTCCGTCGATCACGTGCTGGAGGCCGATGCGGTCTGACGGCACCGCTCATCGGGCCGGATCGGGAATCACCAGCTCGTCCCGCAACCGGGCGAAGAGGTCGAAGAAGGCGTCGTCGGTGGGCTGGTAGTCGAGGAAGCCGAGCCGGCGGCTCTTGCTCATGTCGGTGACCACCTCGATCGGGCGGCCGAGATCCGCGTCCGTGTGCCAGGCCGAGGCGAGGCGCCCGAGATCCGCCTCGACGAGGCCGTGCCGCCGGGCGATCTCGGCCCAGGCCGGCGCGGCGTCGGCGAGCTGCCGCTCCAGGGGCGACGGGGTGTCCGGGTAGAGGGCCGGCTCCAGGCCGAACCAGCCGGCGAGGCGCCCCCACATCCAGTTCCAGCGGAAGACGTCGCCGTCGACCACGTTGAAGGCTTGGTTGCGCGCCGCGGGCGTGGACGCGGCCCAGGCGAGGTGGCGGGCCAGCAGGCGGGCGTCGGTCATGTCGGTGAGCCCGTCCCACTGCGCGCGCGAGCCGGGAAACACGAAGGGGCGTCCGGTCTCGCGGCAGAGCGTGGCGTAGGCGGCGAGCGTCACGCCCATGTTCATGGCGTTGCCGAGTGCGTAGCCGATGATGGTGTGGGGCCGGTGCACGCTCCAGCCGTAGCCGTCGCGCTCGGCCGCGGCGAAGACCGCATCCTCCTGCGCGTAGTAGAAGTTTTCGACGTCGAGGCGCGGCTGCTCCTCGCGGAAGGGCGTGGGCGGCAGGCTGCCCTTCCCGTAGGCCTCGAAGGGACCAAGATAGTGCTTGAGCCCGGTGACCAGCGCGGCGTGCCGCAGGCTGCCGCCCGGGGAGAGCGCGTCGAGCAGGTTGCGCACCATCGCGCCGTTGACCCGGATGTTGTCCGCCTCGGTCGGCTGGCGCAGCCACGTGGTGATGAAGACGTGGCTCGGCCGCAGGTCGGACAGCGCCGTGCGCAGGCCCGCCGGATCGGTGAGGTCGGCCGCCACCGGATGCATGCCCGGCAGGGCGGTCGAGCGGCGGGCGAGGCCGTGCACCGTCCAGCCCTCCGCGACGAGGTGCCGGGCGAGGGCGTTGCCCACGATGCCGCTGACGCCGGCGACGAGCGCTGACCGTTCCATGCCTGGATCTCCCGTCCGGGGTGGGGCACTTGCCTGGGTGGGGCACTTGCCGGGGTGGTGCACTGGGCCGTCGCGACGGACCGACGGCCCGATGCCGCGGCATCCCGGGCCGGCGGCGGACGAACCCGCGGCCCCTGCGCTCGCAACGAACCGCGACCCGGATGGATCCGTGCCGGCCCCGCCGTCAGGGGTGCGGCGTGGCGCAGCGAAAGCCGATATAGACCGCGTGGAAAACCGCCTCCTTCCATTGCAGGCCGTCGCGGCGGGTCTGAGCCGCGCCGTACCACCACGAGCCGCCGGCCGTGAGGGCCTCGCCGCCGCGGCGGTCGGCGAGCCACTCCCAGACGTTGCCGCCCATGTGGTGCAGGCCGTTCACCCCGGGGCGCCCGCTGCCGACGGGTGCGTGGCGGCGCGCGCCGGTGTCGGCGATGTGCAGGCCCTCGGGCGTGTCGCCGACCGGGTAGGGATAGGTGCGGCCGCGCGTGAACCCGTCCGCCGGGGCGGGCCGCGCCTCCGTGTAGGCGGCGGCGCGCCATTCATCGGCGGTCGGCAGGCGCCCGCCCGCGGCCTCGCAATAGGCGCGCGCCTCCGCCCAGGTGACGTGGACGGCTGGCTCGTCGGGCGCGGCCGGCGCCCCGTAGGGCGCGCGGACGTGCCAGCCCGGGCGGCGCTGCCAGCCCCCGGCGTACTCGTGCCCGCAGCCGTCGCGCTCCGCCGCGGTGCGCAGTCCGGCGCGCTCCGCGAAGGCCGTGAAGGCGCCCAGCGTCACCTCCGTGCGGTCGAGCACGACCGGATGCCCGCCGGCGCCGGCGGGACTGGCGGCCGGCAGGCACGCCAGGGCGACGGCCAGCGCCAGGGGGCTCCCGCGCATCAGCTCTGCCGCTGGCGCACGGCCGCCTGCGAGCGGCGGATCACGCCCTGATACATCGCCTGCTTGTCGGGGTAGTAGGGCAGGCGCGCGGCCGCCGCGAAGCCCGGCAGACCCTCGACGTGACGCAGCATCCGGGCGCGCATGTCGGCGTCGGGGAGCGGTCCCCGCAGGGCGCCGATGTTCTCGGCCGCGTGGTCGGGATTCGCCGTGGCGCACAGCACCGTCGTCACCGCCGGGTGCCCCATCACCCATTTGAGGAAGAACTGCGACCAGTTCTGCGCGCCGATCTCGCGGGCGAAATCCGGCAGCGGCGCCTCGCCCACGGCCTTGTGCAGGCGGCCCTTGTCGAGGGGCATGTTGATGAGCACGCCCATGCCCCGCTCGGCCGCCGCCTTCAGGATGCGCGTCTCGGCGCTGCGGTTGAGCATCGAGTAGTTGACCTGCACGACATCGACGCCGCCGCGCTCGACCCAGCCGGCCAGCACGTCGTGGTACTCGTTCTGGTGGTGCGTCACGCCGACCAGGCGGGTGCGTCCCTCCTTCTTCCAGGCCTGCAGGATCGGCACCACCACCTCGACGTTCACGAGGCTGTGGCATTGCAGGAGGTCGAAGCGCTCGCGCCACAGCCGCGTCTGCGACTGCTCGAAGCTGCGCAGGGCGTGGCTCTCGTCGGCCAGGTACTCGCCGGTGGACCAGATCTTGTTGGCGAGGAAGACCTGATCGGTCTGGCGCCGGGCGCTGAGGAAGTCGCCGATGCTGACCTCCCCGGTGCCGTAGAGCGGCGAGGTGTCGACCACGCGCACGCCCGCATCGAGATAGGTATCGGCCACCGCGCGCAGGTGGTCGCGGTTCTTCCCCGGGAGAAGATCGAAGGTCAGGTAGGTGCCGAGGCCGAGCAGGGGCAGCGCCTCGCCGGTGCGCCCGATGGTGCGGGTGTTGACCGGCGCGGCGGTCGTCGTGGCGGGGGCCTGGGCCCGTGCGGCGCCGGTGCCCGCCAGCGCCGCGGCGGAGAGGCCGACGGCCGCCGCCATCACGTCGCGCCGGCTCGCCGGCAGGGGGGATTCGGGAGCGGGCATCGTGCTCTGGTTCATCGGGTCCTGGCTCATGGGGCGCCTCCGGTCGTTTGGGATGAACGCCAAATAAGGCCGGTCGCGCGGACGAGCGCGCCCGTTCCTGACCCGGCTGCGCCGATCCTGACCCTTTCGTGCCCGGCATTTGACCGGATGGGCACCCGCTGACATCCTGGCTCGACAGGAATCCGCGTTCATGAGCCTCGCCGACCGCGACCGCCTCTATCCCGGCCGCGTCACGCCGCCGCCCGACGACTGGCGCAGCTTCGCCTGGGACGGGGGCGTGTTCCAGGCGGCGTCGCGGCCCTACACCGCGGTGGTGGAGGGCACGATCCTGTCCGCCGCGCCGATCCTGATGACGACGCTGCGCGGCGGCGCCGAGCGGCACGAGATGAGCACCGCGGACGGGCGGCGCTACGACGGGCCCGACCGGCCGGGCGCGGTCTCCTTCCTGCCGGCCGGCTGCGCGCGGCGGCTGCGCGTGCGCGGAGTGGCGTGGCACTGGGCCTCGCTGACGCTGGCGCCCGGATCGGTCGCGGCCCTGCCCTCCTTCTGCTGCGTCGAGGATCCGGTGCTGCACGGCGTCCTGGCGGAACTCGACCGGCTGCACCGCCGGGACGGCGCCCTCGACGGGACCTATTGCGACACGGTCTCGGCCATGCTCGGGGCCTATCTCGACCGCCGGTTCGGCGCCGCGGGCGCCCCGCCCGAACGCCCGCTCCGGCTCACCGCGCGGCAGATGCGCCGCATCGGCGAGTACGTGGAGGAGCACCTGGGCGGACCGATCCGGATCGGCGCGCTCGCGGCGCTGGCGGGCCTGTCCGAGGGCTATTTCCACCGCGCCTTCCGGGCCACCACCGGGGAGACGCCGCTTGCCTACGTGACCCGGCGCCGGGTGGCGCGCGCGATCGACCTGCTGCGCGCGGGCGACCGGCCGATCGCCGCGATCGCGCTCGATGTCGGCTTCGCGAGCCCGACCGCCTTCGCCCGCAGCTTCCGGTCAATCGTCGGCGCGGCCCCCTCCGCCTACCGGCGGCGCCTCGATCTGTCGTAGCGGCCGTTTCGCCCGGTCGCTGCGGTCACACCACGCCCTCGGGCGCCAGCGCGCAGGCCGGCCCTCCCGCCAGCTCCACCTGCAGCGTCACGTGGGCGATGCCGAACCGCGCGCGCAGCACCTGCGCGCACTCGCCGAGGAAGGGATTGCCGGGATGCCCGGCCGGCATCACCAGATGGGCCGTGAGCGCGGTCTCGGTGGTGCTCATCGCCCAGACGTGCAGGTCGTGCACCTCCGCGACGCCGGGCCGCTCGGCGAGGCAGCGCCGCACGGCCTCCGGGTCGATCCCGGGCGGGACCGCGGCGAGGGACAGGATCACGCTGTCGCGCAGGAGACCCCAGGTTCCCGCCACGATCACCACCACGATCACGAGGCTCACCAGCGGGTCGATCCAGGTCCACCCCGTCGCCAGGATCGCGAGGCCCGCGAGCACCACGCCCGCCGAGACCGCCGCATCCGCCAGCATGTGCAGGTAGGCGCCGCGGATGTTGAGGTCGCTCTCGCGCCCGGAGGCGAACAGCCAAGCGGTGACCCCGTTGATGGCGATGCCGATGAGCGCGACGACGATGACCGTGCGGCCCGCCACGGGCGGCGGCGCGTGCAGGCGCCCGATCGCCTCCCAGGCGATCGCCCCGGTCGCCACCAGCAGGAAGACCGCGTTGAACAGGGCGGCCAGGATCGAGCTGCCGCGCAGCCCGTAGGTGAAGCGCGGGCTCGGCGGACGCCGCCCGAGCGTCGCGGCCGCCCAGGCGACCACGAGGCCGAGCACGTCCGAGAGGTTGTGCCCGGCATCCGCCAGCAGCGCCACCGAGTCGCTCAGGACGCCGAAGATCGCCTCCACCAGCACGAAGCCGGCATTGAGCGCGATGCCGACCGCGAAGGCCCTGCCGAAACGGGCGGGAGCATGCCCGTGGCCGAGGCCATGATGGGCATGGTCGTGGTGGGCCTGGTCGTGATCGTGCGCCATGCCCTGCGTGATAGGGCGGGCGGGTCCGCTTGGCGAGGCGAGGGCGTCGCCCCGCCTCGACACGGGGGTGTGGCGTGACTAAGACAGCGCTCACGTGCCCTTGCGGCCCGCTCCGCCGCCGGCCCCCAGCATTCCTCGCAAGAGTCTACATCCGATGAGTGGCGTCAACGAGATCCGGTCGACCTTCCTGGACTACTTCGCCAAGCACGGACACGAGGTGGTGCCGTCGTCGCCGCTGGTGCCGCGCAACGACCCCACCCTGATGTTCACCAACGCCGGGATGGTGCAGTTCAAGAACGTCTTCACCGGCGTCGAGAAGCGGCCCTACCAGCGCGCCACCACGGCGCAGAAATGCGTGCGGGCGGGCGGCAAGCACAACGACCTCGACAACGTCGGGTACACGGCGCGCCACCACACGTTCTTCGAGATGCTGGGCAACTTTTCGTTCGGCGACTACTTCAAGCCGCTGGCGATCGAACTGGCCTGGAACCTCGTCACGAAGGAGCTCGGTCTCTCGCCGGAGCGCCTGCTGGTCACCGTCTACGCGGAGGACGAGGACGCGGCGGAGCTCTGGCGCAAGATCGCGGGTTTCTCGGACGAGCGCATCATCCGCATCGGCACCTCCGACAACTTCTGGCAGATGGGGGACACCGGCCCCTGCGGCCCCTGCTCGGAGATCTTCATCGACCAGGGGCCCGAGCTGCAGGGCGGCCCGCCCGGCAGCCCGGACGAGGACGGCGACCGCTTCCTCGAATTCTGGAACCTCGTCTTCATGCAGTACGAGCAGATCGAGCCGGGCAACCGGGTCGGTCTGCCGCGGCCCTCGATCGACACCGGCATGGGCCTGGAGCGCATGGCGGCGATCCTCCAGGGGGTGAAGAGCAACTACGACACCGACCTCTTCCGCAGCCTGATCGACGCGGTGGCGCATCAGGTCGGGCGCCCGCCGGAGGGTAAGCAGACCGCCTCCTACCGGGTGATCGCCGACCACCTGCGCGCCTCATCCTTCCTCGTCGCCGATGGCGTGCTGCCGGGCAACGAGGGCCGCGGCTACGTGCTGCGCCGGATCATGCGCCGCGCGATGCGGCACGCGCAGCTCCTCGGCTCGCGCGACCCGATGATGTACCGCCTCGTGCCGACCCTCGTGCGCGAGATGGGGCAGGCCTACCCGGAGTTGAGCCGGGCCGAGGCGCTGATCACCGAGACGCTGCGGCTGGAAGAGACCCGCTTCCGCCGCACGCTGGAGCGCGGCCTGTCGATCCTCGACGCGGAGACCCGCGACCTGTCGGCCGGGCAGAACCTCTCGGGCGAGACCGCCTTCACGCTCTACGACACCTACGGCTTCCCCCTCGACCTGACGCAGGACGCGCTCAAGTCCCGCGGCATCGGCGTGGACACCGATGCGTTCAAGAGCGCGATGGAGCGCCAGCGCGCGGCGGCGCGCGCGGCGTGGTCGGGCTCGGGCGAGGCCGCCACCGAGACGCTGTGGTTCGCCCTGCGCGAGCGCGTCGGCGCCACCGAGTTCCTGGGCTACGAGACCGAGACCGCGGAGGGCGTGGTGACCGCGCTGGTGCGCGGCGGCGCCGAGGTCGAGGCCATCGCGGCGGGCGAGGACGGACTGCTCGTGGTGAGCCAGACGCCGTTCTACGGCGAATCGGGCGGTCAGGTCGGCGACACCGGCAGCGTGACCGGGCCGGGCCTGCGCGCGCGGGTGACGGCCACGGAGAAGAAGCTCGGCGACCTCTTCGTCCACCACGTCACGGTCGAGGAGGGCACGCTCGCGGCCGGTCAAGCGGTGGAGCTGAAGGTCGATCACGCCCGCCGCGGCGCGATCCGGGCCAACCACTCGGCCACGCACCTGCTCCACGAGGCCCTGCGGCAGGTGCTGGGCGACCACGTCGCCCAGAAGGGCTCGCTGGTCTCGCCCGACCGCCTGCGCTTCGACTTCAGCCATCCGAAGCCGATGAACGACGAGGAGGTCGCGGCGGTGGAAGAAATCGCCAACCGCGTCCTGCTCCAGAACGGCCCGGTCGTCACCAAGCTGATGGCGGTGGACGACGCCATCGCCAGCGGCGCGCGGGCGCTGTTCGGCGAAAAATACGGCGACGAGGTGCGCGTCGTCTCGATGGGGGCGGACGAGGGCGAGGACGGGCGCCCGCGCGTCTTCTCGGTGGAACTCTGCGGCGGCACCCATGTCGGGCGCACGGGCGACATCGGGGTCGTGACGGTGCTGGGCGAGGGGGCGGTGGCATCGGGCGTGCGCCGCATCGAGGCCATGACCGGGGACGCGGCGCGCCGCCACCTCGCCGAGGAGAGCCGCCGGCTCGCCGCGGTGGCCGGCCTGCTCAAGGTGCCGCCGGCGGAGGCGCCCGAGCGCCTCGCCGCGCTGATCGAGGATCGCCGCCGGCTGGAGCGGGAGCTGGCCGAGGCCCGCCGCAAGCTCGCGATGGGCGGGGGCGGAGCGGGCGAGGATCCGGTGCGCGAGGTCGGCGGCATCAAGCTGATGGCACGCGCCGTGCAGGGGGTCGAGATGCGCGACCTCAAGAGCCTCGCGGACGAGGGCAAGAAGCGCTTAGGCTCCGGCGTCGTCGCGATCGTCGGCGTGGCGCCCGACGGCAAGGCCGGCCTCGTCGTGGGCGTGACCGACGACCTGACCGAGCGCTTCGACGCCGTGGCCCTCGTGCGGGCCGGCTCGGAGCGCCTGGGCGGCAAGGGCGGGGGCGGGCGGCGCGACATGGCGCAGGCGGGCGGTCCCGACGGGGCCGGCGCCGAGGCGGCGCTCGACGCGATCCAGGCGGCGCTCGCCGCCGCCTGAGCGGTCGTGTCGGTCGCCCGGCGCGTCGGCGCAGGATGGAGCGTGCGCCCCTGGTGGCATCATGGTCGACGCGAGGCGATGCCCTCTCGTCGCTCTCGAACCCGTATTCGGGTGATAGGTCCAATCGAGCGCAAGTCGAACGCTCGGGACCATCGCGATCCGGGAGGATGTTCGAGGGCGGACTTGGTGATGCCACGATCGTCGGCCAGCAGCCGCGTGGCCGGCGGGGCTTCGACACGGAAGGATGGCGCGCATGCAGGTGGTGGATCAGGCGATCCCGGACGTGAAGCTGGTGATCCCGAACCGCTTCGGCGATGACCGCGGCTGGTTCTCCGAGACCTTCCGGGCCGATATTCTGGCCGACCACGGCATCAGCGACGCCTTCGTGCAGGACAACCAGTCCTTCTCCGCTCAACCCGGCACGGTGCGCGGCATCCACTTCCAGACCCATCCCCACGCCCAGGCCAAGCTGGTGCGCGTCCTCGCGGGCGCCATCCTGGACGTCGCCGTCGACCTGCGCCGCGCCTCCCCGACCTACGGACGCCACGTCGCCGCCCGGCTCGACGCCGAGGCCGGCCACCAGCTCTTCATCCCGGTCGGCTTCGGCCACGCCTTCTGCACCCTCGAACCCGACACGATGGTCGCCTACAAGGTCGCGGGCGGCTATTACAGCCGCGCGCACGACGGTGCCGTGCTCTGGAACGACCCCGATCTCGGCATCGACTGGCCGGTCTCGACCGACCAGGCGGTCCTGTCCGACAAGGACGCCCGGGCGCCCCGCTTCGCCGACCTGCCGCCGCTTTTCTGACGCTCCCCGGAGACCCTCATGCGCATCCTCGTCACGGGCGGCTGCGGCTTCATCGGCTCGGCCCTGGTGCTCCACCTCGTCCAGGATCTCGGCCACGAGGTGCTGACCCTCGACGCGCTCACCTACGCGGCCAACCCCTACTCGCTCGCGCCGCTCAAGGGCGATGCGCGCCACCGCTTGGCTGAGGCCGACATCTGTGACGCGGAGCGGGTGGGCGCGCTCTTCGAGGAGTTCCGGCCGCAGGCGGTGATGCATCTCGCCGCCGAGAGCCACGTCGACCGCTCGATCACCGGACCGGCGGCCTTCATCCGCACCAACGTGGTCGGCACCCAGGTGATGCTGGAGGCCGCCCGCGCCCACTACACCGGTCTCGACGGGCCGGAGAAGGAGCGGTTCCGCTTCCTGCACGTCTCCACCGACGAGGTCTACGGCTCGCTGCCGCCGGGCGGCTTCTTCACCGAGGAGAGCCGCTACGATCCGCGCTCGCCCTACTCCGCCTCGAAGGCCGCCTCCGACCACCTCGCCCGGGCCTGGCACGAGACCTACGGGCTGCCGGTGCTGGTGACGAACTGCTCGAACAATTACGGGCCGCGCCACTTCCCGGAAAAGCTGATCCCGCTGATGATCCTCAACGCGCTGGAGGGCCGCAGCCTGCCGGTCTACGGCGATGGCCAGAACGAGCGCGACTGGATCCACGTCGAGGACCACGCCCGCGGCCTCGTCGCCGTGCTGGAGCGGGGCCGCGTCGGCGAGACCTACCTGCTCGGCGGGCGCGCGGTGCGCAACAACCTCGACGTGGTCAAGACCCTGTGCGCGATCGTCGACCGGCTGCGGCCGGAGGCCGGCCCGCACGAGCGGCTGATCACCTTCGTGACCGACCGTCCCGGCCACGACCGGCGCTACGCCATCGACCCGGGCAAGGCCGAGGCCGAACTCGGCTGGCGGCCGACGCGCAGCTTCGAGCAGGCGCTGGAGGACACGGTGCGCTGGTACCTCGACCATGCCGATTGGTGGCAGCCGATCCGCGAAGGGCGCTACGCGGGCGAGCGCCTCGGGCTGACCGGTTGAGCGCCGTGAGCCGCCACATCCTCATCCTCGGCGGCGCCGGTCAGGTCGGCACCGAACTGCGCGACCACGCCTGGCCCGCCGACGTGACGCTGCACGCACCCGCCCGCGCGGCGCTCGACATCACCGACGAGGCGGCGGTCGGCGCGGCGATCGCGGAGCGTCCCTACGCGGCCATCATCAACGCCGCCGCCTACACGGCGGTGGACAAGGCCGAGAGCGAGGTCGGCGCGGCGTGGCGCCTCAACGCGCTCGCGCCCGCCTACCTCGCCGCCGCCACCGCGAGGGCGGGCCTCCCGCTGGTGCAGGTCTCGACCGACTACGTGTTCGACGGGACCGGCACGGGGGCCTACGCCCCCGACGCGCCGGTGCGGCCGCGCAGCGTCTACGGCGCCAGCAAGGCGGCCGGCGAGATGGCGGTGCGCACCGCCAACCCGCGCCACGCCATCGTGCGCACGGCCTGGGTGGTGAGCCCGCACCGGGGCAACTTCGTCAAGACAATGCTGCGGCTGGCGGGCGAGCGCGAGAAGCTGACGGTGGTGGACGACCAGCGCGGCTGCCCGACCTCGGCCGCCGACCTCGCGGCGGCGCTCGCCGCGATCGCGCTGCGGCTCGCCGACGACCCGGCGGCGCCGAGCGGCACCTACCATTGCGTGAATGCGGGCGCGACGACGTGGTGCGGCTTCGCCCGCGCCATCATGGCGGGGGCCGAGAGCCGCGGCGCGCGCGGCGTGCCGGTGGAGCCGATCCCGACCTCGGCCTATCCCACGCCGGCCGTGCGCCCGGCCAATTCCGAACTGTCGACCGAGACGCTGGCGCGCGACTTCGGTGTCACGCCGCGGCCCTGGCCGGCGGCGCTCGACGACATCCTCGACCGCCTGATCGGTCCGGCGCACCGGGCCTGAGGAGANCCCCACGCCGGCCGCGCGCCCGGCCAATTCCGAACTGTCGACCGAGACGCTGGCGCGCGACTTCGGTGTCACGCCGCGGCCCTGGCCGGCGGCGCTCGACGACATCCTCGACCGCCTGATCGGTCCGGCGCACCGGGCCTGAGGAGACCATGATGAAGGGGATCGTGCTGGCCGGGGGCTCCGGCACCCGGCTCCACCCGGCAACCCTGTC